>CAZYRG010000007.1:0-37543 GCA_964650425.1 uncultured Flavobacteriaceae bacterium | reverse complement strand
TTTGCAATAGATCACAGATGTAATAGATTTTCCAATGCATAAAGCGGGTTTAATCCAGATTATACATTAAAACTTCGTCATGAAGGTTGAAAAACGCGATAAATCCTAACATTTTCCAAGTTTTTGCATAGTAGTTTACCCTGAGTAATGCTGAAGGGCTTTGGTTAAACTTGAAAATGTTGCAGGATTTACATTATAAGTCAACGATTTGGTTTATGATGTAGATGCCAGATGATGCGATATCTAGATTTGAAGTATTTGCTAGCTGTTGTAGATTTTCTAATGCTGATTTCTATCAGCCAATTGTTTTTATCGATTATAGTAACAGTATAACGAAATCACGCACCAAAATTACCTAAAACCCTTTCTCACTTATCAATAAAAAAACGTACATTAGGGTACATTAATTTTAAAGAAAAAAACATGTCTGGAATATTAGATTTACTGAATAGCCCAATAGGGAAACAACTTATAAGCGGCGTTAGCCAACAAACAGGACAACCAGCTGATAAAACTTCTGGTTTATTAAGCATGGCAATGCCAGTACTCATGGGAGCGATGCAACGAAACGCTTCTACTCCTGAAGGAGCAGCAGGTTTACTAGGTGCTTTATCTGGTAAACATGGCGGTGGCGGTATCCTAGATAACTTAGGTGGATTTTTTGGTGGAGGCGTGGACGAAAGTGCGCAACAAGATGGTGCTGGTATCCTAGGTCATATTCTTGGAGACAAACAAGCTGGCGTACAGAATGCACTTAGCCAAAAATCAGGAATAGACGCAGGTAACGTTGGTAGCATGCTCAAAGTGGCTGCGCCAATCTTGATGGGGTTCTTAGGAAAACAAGCTTCTCAAAACAATGTATCCGATGCTAATGGACTTTCGAATATGCTAGGCGGTATGTTAGGTGGTGGTGCTGGATCTAAGCAGCAGTCCTTGATAGAATCCTTTTTGGATGCAGATGGAGATGGAAGCGTCCTAGACGACGTAGCTGGAATGGTACTTGGCGGTGGTAAAAGCAGCGGTGGTATTGGAGGTCTTCTTGGAGGACTTTTTGGAAAGTAGCCTTTCTTCTTTCTCTTAGAAAAGAGAACATAGAAAATAGAGAAAAGATAAAAATGCCAGTAAAAATTATTTTTACTGGCATTTTTTTATTCCAAAAATCTATAAACAATAAACTTTGCTGCAAATCTAACTAAAAATCAAAAAGTTAGTCATATTTTTGCTAAATTCGCCCTTTTAAAAAAAAGTAAAAAATGAAAAAAAACTATTCCCTAAGTATCCTACTAATAATTTCAATTCTTTTTTGTAATTGTTCAAAAGATGACGAAAGCACCATTCCGGAAATCGTTAAACCAATCAATTTTAATTTAAGTAAAAGCTTAGTACAAAAAGGTCCTTTTATACAAGGATCCACAATTACGATTCAAGAACTTAATGACAACTTATCTTCAAGTAAAAAGACTTTTACTACAGAGACTAACGATGACTTTGGATCCTTTGACATAAATACAACATTGGAAAGTACTAAAATTGATATTTCTGCAACGGGATTCTATTTCAATGAAGTATCAGGTGAACTGTCTAATGCACAATTGACACTTAGGACTTATGTTGAATTTGACAACGAAAATAGAATCAACATTAACATCCTTACGACTTTAGCTCGTCTTAGAACTAAATACTTAATTATTACAGAAGGTTTAACTTACATAGAGGCAAAAAAACAGTCAGAAAGTGAATTATTAAATGCCTTCAATATTCCCGAGCTTGTTCAAGAACGTATTTCAAATTTTGAAAATTTAGACATTAGTCAAGAAGGAGAAGGTAATGCAGTATTACTAGCAATTTCTACAATTCTACAGGGAGATAATTCAGTTGCTGAACTTAGCGAATTTATGGCTAAACTAGCGGAGGATTTAGAGACAGACGGAATCATAAACGACGCTGCTAATCTCGAAGAAATTAAAACTAACAACACTATAATCGATAGTGATGGAGTAAAACAAAATCTAAAAAAACGATTTGATGCCATTGGGGTAACTTATACCATTCCAAACTTTGAGAAATTTATAGATTCTGATGGAGATGGAATTGTAAACATTGTAGATATTGAATTATCTGCTCCAATTGGAGAAACAACTGACACCAAGCCAGATTTTGCCTGGACAAAAGTTGGTAAAGAGAATATCACATACGGAATCCAAGTATCAGACTCTGAGAATTTTGAGACCTTATTGATTGATGAATCTGGACTACAAACTACTTCTTTTTCATCCCCTATAGCTCTTGAAAATAACATTTCTTATTTCTGGAGAGTAAACTATACCGATGCAAATGGAATTACTAGTGATTGGACTTCTGCTCAGTTTAATATTGACCTAAAACTAGACATTCAATTAACAGCTCCAATAGATGAGACAACGGACACTAAGCCAAATTTTTCCTGGACAGAAACGAAACAAACGGATGTCAAATACGGAATCCAAGTATCGGACTCTGAAAATTTTGAGACCTTATTGATTGACGAATCTGGATTACAAACTACTTCTTTTTCATCCCCTATAGCTCTTGAAAATAACACTTCTTATTTCTGGAGAGTAAACTATACTGATGTAAATGGAATTACTAGTAATTGGACTACTGCTCAGTTTAATATAAACCTAGGAAGTGTTATATTAGTATCTCCAAGTCAAACAGAAGGAGTTTTAAAATCTCCAGAATTCTCATGGGAAGAAAGTGAAATTCCCAATGCAACCTACGAAATAGAAGTTGCACTGGATGAAAACTTCAGTGAGATTTTATTTAGCCAAAGTAACATATTGGAAACTCAATTGGCCACCTCTAACTTACTAACTGAAAACAACACAAGTTTTTATTGGAGAGTAAGAGCTACCGATGGCAATGATGTTAATTCTGAATGGTCAGAAATATTTGTGTTTATTTTTGAATTAGAAATTCCTGTCATCAACAATAATAACTCCAGTAATCCAGAAATTATAGAGATTATTTATGATCAAATGAACAATCCTTCTTTTTCTGAACTAAAGTTAGAAATAGAAATTTCATCCGATATTGAATTTTCAACTATCTCCAAACGAATTGAAAACCTTAGTCCAGAACTTGGAAAGACCTATGTTATTTGGGATCAAACTATAGATGATGGAGTTGGCAATTTTTATTATAGATCGAGATACAGGACTACAGAAGGGATATTCGGGCAATGGGATGAAGCAAAATCATTTACTATTTTTGATACAGCGGACGCTGAAGTAATTCTCTTAGATCCTGATACAACAACGCTAAAACCAATAATTAAATGGAGTCATAGCGGATTAATACCATCAAATTATAATTACAAAGTGACTACTGCTATTGATGCGGAGTTTTCATCGATACTAGAAGAATCAGATTTAATCCCTGTAGTAGAGGACACTGCAACGCAATTCCCAGAATACCAAATCAATACTGAATTAACTAGTGGCCTGACATATTATTACAAGGTGGAAATCTTGGATACTACCCAAATAACAATTACAAATGAAACTTCTTTTTTCACTGTCAATTAGCATTAATAAAGAACCCTGCAAAATGCAGGGTTCTTTATTAACGTTATTATCTTGGAAATGCATATCCCTTATACAGGCTCTCCCATAGCCTCAGCTACAGCAGCCGATAGTCTTTTGTAGGTCCCGTTCTCCAGACGATCTCTAATCGCTGAGAACGCATCTAGCGTTACCGCTACATCTTCTAAGGTATGTGTCGCCGTTGGAATCAAGCGTAATAATATCAATCCTTTTGGAATTACAGGATACACGACAATAGAACAGAAAATCCCGTAATTCTCACGTAGATCCTTCACTAAAGCCATTGCTTCTGGAATACTTCCTTTTAGATATACAGGTGTCACACAACTCTGTGTTGTTCCTATATCAAAGCCACGATCTTTGAGTCCACTTTGTAAAGCATTTACATTTTCCCACAATTTCTCTTTCAATTGTGGCATGGTACGTAACATGTCCAAACGCTTTAACGCACCAACTACTAATTGCATTTGTAGCGACTTGGCAAACATCTGCGAACGCAGATTGTATTTTAAGAAATCCATGATTTCTTTGTCTCCAGCAATAAATGCCCCGGTACTTGCCATGGATTTTGCAAAAGTTGCAAAGTACACATCGATATCATCCTGCACGCCTTGCTCCTCACCTGCTCCAGCACCTGTAGCCCCCAATGTACCAAAACCATGCGCATCATCTACAAACAAACGGAAATTATATTTTTTCTTTAAAGCAACAATTTCTTTTAGTCTACCTTGTTCTCCTCGCATTCCAAAAACTCCTTCAGAAATTAAAAGGATTCCTCCTCCTGTTTTTTCTGCCATTTTGGTAGCACGCATCAAATTCTTTTCGATGCTTTCCATATCATTATGCTTATAGGTAAAACGTTTCCCTTGATGTAAACGTACACCATCGATAATACATGCGTGTGCATCTACATCGTATACAATAACATCATATTTATTCACTAAAGCGTCGATGGTAGAAACCATCCCTTGGTAACCAAAATTCAGTAAGTAAGCTGCTTCTTTATTCACAAAAGCTGCCAACTCATCTTGTAACTGTTCATGCAAATCCGTATGACCACTCATCATACGAGCTCCCATAGGATATGCAGAGCCATATGCTAAGGCTGCTTCGGCATCAACTTTACGTACCTCTTCATTATTTGCAAGGCCTAGGTAATCATTGATACTCCATGTGATCACATCTTTGCCCTGAAACTTCATTCTATTTGATATCGGTCCTTCTAATTTTGGAAAAACAAAATAGCCTTCTGCCTGATCTGCCCATTTTCCTAAAGGTCCTTTATCCTTATAAATTTTATCAAATAAATCTTTCATGCGTATTCTTACTTATTATTTTTTGATGACCATGGTCATCCTTACAAACATTTACTTATCTATTCTATTTAAAAAATTGACAAAATAGATAGTTCCTCAATACTCCTATTACTTTTCAATTAACATCATTCTCTAAAGTAAGTAACAAATTAACAACTACTTACCTAATAATATTTCATAGCAAACACTATATCCAGAAGCGTTTAGCAGCCGCTAAAATACAGAAAAAAGAGTTTATAACATAATTAATATCTTACACTAGAAGGTGTCTGTAAGAAAAGAACATAAAAAAAGCATCCGCTATTACGGATGCTTTTAAGCTATGTATATCGTTCTTATTTCACCATTTGAATTTTGGTAACTTCAGATTCATTTTTACTATCAAAAAAGCCTTGTTTATTCATCCATTCATCACTAAATATTTTTCTCATATATCGTGAACCGTGATCTGGCAAAATCACTACAACAACACTATTTTCATCAAAAGTATCTTGACCAGCAAATTGCTTTACTCCTTGTAATGCTGCTCCACTAGTATATCCTAAAAACAGACCTTCTCTCTTTACAAGTTCTCTTGCCGTATGTGCGCTCTCTTCGTCACTTACTTTTTCAAAAACATCAATAACGTCAAAATCCGTTGCTGTAGGAATTAGATTCTTACCTAATCCTTCTATTCGGTATGGATAAATTTCATCTGAATCAAACTCTCTTGTTTCATGGTATTTTTTTAATACCGACCCAAAAGCATCTACTCCTAATACTTTAATAGCTGGATTTTGCTCTTTCAAATATCTTGCTGTACCAGAAATTGTTCCTCCAGTTCCACAACATGCTACTAAATGTGTAATCTGCCCTTTTGTTTGCTTCCAAATTTCGGGACCTGTCGTACGATAATGTGCATCAATATTTAATTCATTAAAATATTGATTGATGTAGACAGAACCTTTTATTTCTTCATGTAATCTTTTGGCTACTTGATAGTATGACCTTGGATCATCCGCACTCACATGAGCTGGGCATACATATACCTTAGCGCCCATATTTTTCAACATTTCGATCTTATCATCTGATGATTTAGAAGTCACTGCCAAAATACATTCATACCCTTTTATAATACTCACCATCGCAAGACTAAACCCTGTATTACCACTGGTAGTTTCTATAATAGTACTCCCTGGCTTTAGGATCCCTTTGCGCTCAGCTTCTTCTATAATATAAAGCGCTATTCGGTCTTTTGTAGAATGTCCAGGATTAAAAGCCTCGACTTTAGCATAGTAGTTTCCTGGAAAAGAATCTACAATTTCATTCAGTTTTATGAGCGGTGTATCACCTATGAGCTCTAAAACATTATTGTAAGCTTGTATATCGTCTTTCATAAACTAGTAGTGTTTTTTACAAACGCGTTTTTTAAGCTTCGTTAAAGCCACGCTGCAAAACCTTGCAAATTTACATTAATTTTTTTAATTATTCTTTTATCCCTTCCAAATCCAACAAAAAAGCATACTCTTCTGCTACTTCTTTCAAGGCTTCAAAACGTCCAGAAGCCCCGCTATGACCTGCATCCATATTTGTATGAAACAACAAGATATTTGTGTCTGTTTTTAATTCTCGTAATTTAGCAACCCATTTTGCAGGTTCCCAATATTGTACTTGAGAATCATGAAATCCAGTGATCACTAGCATATTTGGATATTCCTGCGCTACTACATTATCATAGGGCGAATAGGATTTCATATATGCATAATATGCTTGATCATTAGGATCTCCCCACTCATCATACTCCCCTGTAGTCAATGGTATGCTATCATCCAGCATCGTTGTTACCACATCTACAAAAGGAACCGATGAGACAATTCCATTGTACAAATTTGGTGCCATATTCACAACCGCTCCCATTAAAAGTCCACCAGCTGACCCACCCATAGCATACAAATGCTCCGAAGAGGTGTATCCTTCTGCGATCAGAAACTTTGAACAGTCGATAAAATCAGTAAACGTATTTTTCTTTTTGAATAACTTACCATCTTCATACCACGAACGTCCCAAATACTCTCCACCCCGGATATGAGCAATTGCATAGATAAACCCGCGATCCAACAAACTCAATCTAACAGACGAAAAATAAGGATCTATTGTTGCACCATATGAACCGTAACCATATTGTAATAGCGGTGCTGTACCATCTTTTGCTACACTTTTGTGGTACACCATAGATATGGGCACTTTGGTTCCATCATGAGCTGTCGCCCAAACACGTTCTGACACGTAATTATTTTTATCAAAGATCCCTCCAAGCACTTCTTGCTCTTTCTTAACCTCCTTTTCTTTGGTCTTCATATTAAAATCTATGACCGAACTTGGAGTCGTCAAAGAATTGTATCCATAACGAAGAACATCCGTTTCAAAATCTAAATTAGTCCCTACGTAGGCCGAATAGGTTTCATTATCAAAAGGCAAATAATAATCTGCCGTTCCATCCCATCGCTTAATTCTAATGGTATTCAGCCCATTATTTCGTTCTCCGATTACCAAATACTCGGAAAAAATATCAAAATCTTCAATCAAAACATCAGTTCTATGCGGAATCACTTCTTCCCAATTGGGTTTAGTAGTTGCCTCTTCTGGCGTTTTCATTACCTTAAAATTCGTAGCATTATCTGCATTTGTAAGGATATAAAAATGGCCATTATAATGCGATATACCATACTCTAATCCTCGCTCTCTAGGTTGAATAACCTTAAATGTATCCATAGGCGTATCTGCAGGAAGTACGCGATATTCTGATGTTAGTGTCGATCCCGAACCTATAACAATGTATTTTCTACTCTTTGTCTTGTAAACAAAGGTGTTAAATGTATCGTCACTCTCATGATATACCTCAACGTCTTCAGAAACTGGCGTACCAAGTGTGTGACGGAAGATTTTGTGTGACCGTAATGTTTCTGGATCTTTTTGGGTATAAAACAAAGTTTTGTTATCCGCTCCCCAAGTGGCACTACCAGAGGCATTTTCTATCTTCTCTGGATATATTTCACCTGTTTGCAAATTTTTTATTTGAATCGTATACTGTCTTCTTCCAACCGTATCTGTCCCAAAACTAACCAACGTATTATCTGGGCTTACACTCAAACCTGTTAGCTTAAAAAAACTGTGTCCTTCTGCTTCTTTATTACAATCAAAAAGAATTTCCTCAGGCGCCGCTAATGTTTCTTTTCTTCGAGAAAAAATCGGATACCCTTTATTCTTTTCAAATCGTGTACTATACCAATAGCCATTCAATTTATAGGGAACAGAAGAATCGTCTTCTTTAATCCTCCCTTTCATTTCTTCAAAAAGCGTAGTTTGGAATGCTTTGGTATGCGCAGTGAGGCTATCGTTATAAGCGTTCTCCGCTTCTAGATATTCCAATACTTGCTTATCATCCCGATCGTTGAGCCAAAAATAATGATCCACACGAGTATCATTGTGCTTTTCTAGGGTATGCGCTTTTTTTTGAGCTGTGGGAATAATCAGATGGTCGTTCAAAATCTTTTTATAGTTTTGTGCTACACGTAGTGACAAAAATAAGGGTTACAATTAAGAAATCGTTAGGTGTTTTCATATAAATTTACGTAGTTTATTAACGATCAAAGCACTAATTTTGTCAATAACTAATCTTAAAATTAACGAAAATGTTTGGAGATATGATGGGCATGATGGGTAAACTCAAAGAAGCTCAACAAAAAATTGCCGATACTAAAGAACGATTGAATACTGTATTGATTGACGAAAGTTCTAGTGATAATTTATTAAAAGTAACACTTACTGCCAATAGAGAAATAAAAAACATTTCGGTAGCAGACGAATTACTTGAAGATAAAGAACAATTAGAAGATTACTTGGTACTTACACTCAACAAAGCTATCCAAAGAGCTACGGTGATTAACGAACAAGAACTAGCTGCTGTAGCCAAAGACGGAATGCCTAATATTCCTGGAATGGATTTGTTTAAATAGAAATAAAAACTGGATGCTGGATGCTGGAAATAAGAAAATAGAGAAGAGAAAATAGAATTTGCATACCAGAAACCAGAAACCAGAAACCAAAAACCAGCCTATCCGCCGTAGCTTTTGCGAAGGAGGAAAACCAGAAACCAAAAATCAGAAACTAAAAAATGACAACAATAATCATTGAGGACGAAAAACCTGCTGCTAGAAGGTTACAACGTATGCTCACGGAATTAAATACTCCTGTAGAAATCATGTTGCATTCGGTGAATGAGTCTATCAAATGGTTGCAAGAACACGAACATCCAGACTTGATATTTCTAGACATACAACTTAGTGATGGTTTATCCTTCGAAATTTTTGAAACACTTACCGTAAAAAGTTCAGTAATTTTCACCACGGCTTATGACGAGTATGCACTAAAGGCCTTTAAGCTTAATAGTATTGATTATTTATTAAAACCTATTGATGACGAGGAACTAGCAGCGGCCATTAAAAAATTTCAAAACCTACAAACCCAAAATACCACTTCTACAACTATTGATTTACAAAGTATCCAAAAACTACTAGCACCTGCTACACTTCAAAATACCTTTAAAAAAAGATTTACGATTAAAGTAGGTCAGCATATCAAGATATTTAACACCGAAGACATTGAATGTTTTTATTCTGAAAATAAAGGCACCTACCTACACACCAAAGAGAACAGAAATTATTTGATCGATAACACCTTAGAAATTCTAGAACAAGAACTAGATCCAAAGGTTTTTTATCGAGTAAGTCGTAAGTTTTACATCAACATCAACGCTATACAGGATATTATCTCCTATACCAATTCGCGCCTACAACTAAAGCTCAATTCTTATAGCGAACAAGAGGTGATTGTAAGCAGAGAACGTGTCAAAGATTTTAAAGAATGGCTGGAGAAGTGAGTTTAGAGTTTAGAGTTTTTTTTCGGCTTCGCCGAAAAAAAAACCAGAAACCAGAAACCTAATATTCCCACTCACGCTGTTTGTTCAGCGCTTCTTCTGCTTCTAACTCTTCTGCCGGAATTACTTTTAAGAAAGACGGATGCTGCTCAATTGCATACTCCAATTTCTGCACAATATCATCTATAGAATCATTGTCATAATCAATTTCCAAGGGTTCTTTGATCACAAAAGATTGAAGAATACCTCTTTTCTTGATTCTAAGTCCTTTTTTGTCAAAAGAACGACGAAAACCATCAATAACAATCGGAATTACGATAGGCTTATACTGACGTATAATATGTGCTGTCCCTTTTCTGATCGGTTTAAAAGGCTTGGTAGTTCCTTGCGGAAAAGTAATTACCCAACCATCCTTCAGCGCCGTAGCGATATTGGTAATATCGCTCATTTTGACCTGTCTATTTATATCTTGCCCTTTTGCTCTCCAAGTACGCTCTACAGTAATTGCTCCTGCATAAGCCAGAAGTCTCGCTAATAATCCCGCTCGCATTGTTTCTTTAGCAGCCACGTAATATAAATTCATTTTGGGCTGCCATAAATAACCGATATTCTTGATAGAATCCGTTCGACCGCTAAGACTTGCATTAAAAACATGAAACATGGATACGACATCCGCAAAATAGGTCTGATGATTAGAAACAAAAAGCACTTTGTTGTCAGGAAGGTTTTTGATGATATCGCTTCCTTCTATTTGAAGTTCATTAAAACCACGGTAACGTCTATGCGTCAAAGCTCCAAAAATACGTATGAGCCATTTTTTTATGAACACTATATGACCAAAAGGATTTCTTTTGATTAATCCCATAAACTTAGTTTCGTTTAAATCTAGAGACAAATATACAAAATCAAGCTTGTATGACTGTCTTTAAAAAGACTTTAAGTTCATTAAGCATCATAGCAGTTGCTCCCCAAACCCTATAACCATTTAGCTTAAAAGCAGGTACTTCTATGGCTTTTGCATAGGAAGTGGTTAAAACATCGGTAAAAATATTTTTATCTGCTAATAATTCTTCCAACGACACCTCAATAATCGCTGCAACTTCTTCTTCTTGTGCTACAAACACTGGTAACTCTTCTGAATAACCCAAAAAGGGATGTACCCAAAAGTTAGAAGGCGGTATATACGTTTTAGTCATTTCTTTAATCACCTTTATAATAGGAACTTCCACTCCTATCTCTTCAAAAGTTTCTCGCAGTGCCGCATGTTTATAACTTGCATCTTCCGTCTCTACTTTTCCTCCGGGTAGCGCTATCTGACCGGAGTGCACTCCTTCATATACCGGACGTTGAATTAATACAAAATACACTTCCCCAAATTTTGGGTAACACAATAACAATACTGCTGCATGCCTGGGATTCTTCTCAGCCAAATCCAATTTCTCCATTGCTTTCTGACGCATGGCTGGTGCCATTTCCTGTTGTGCAACAGCTCCAGGTATAGACATTTTATGTATTTTTGGTAGCAGTTTTTTAAAGTTTTCAAATGTCATGTATGCGTAAATTTTGGATCATTATACTAGGAGGCATGTTACTTATTAGTTGTAGCGATGCAGAAAAAAAAGTACAAAAAGCAACTCCCGAAGTTACAAAAATAACTCCTAGCACCACAAATGATAGCGTGACTATTACCAAAACAACAGATACTATTCCTACTGATACGATAACAGATACAATAAAAGAGGAAGAACCTTTTAAAATTACGAATAAGAATCTGAGAAGTTTTTTAGCCGACTACGGCAAAGAAAACAAAGAAACTAAAGTCAAAATCAGCACAGAGTTTGGTGATATTGTGATTCGTCTTTTTAGAAAAACCCCGATCCACAGAGCAAATTTTATTTACTTGACCAAACAAGGATATTTTGACACGACGCTCTTCTATCGAGTAGCTAAGGATTTTGTGATACAAGGTGGCAATAGCGAAAGTCACATTATGAGTAAAAAACGTTCCGAAATTGGAAATTACACCGTACCGCAAGAATTTTTTCCTGAATTAAAACACCATAGAGGTATGGTGGCACTCTCCAAACATTGGGTTGATAATCCCTCTAACCGATCCACGCCATTTGAGTTTTTCATTGTGGTTGCCAAAAAAGGGGCGTACCACTTAGACGGAGAACACACCATATTTGGAAAAGTGATCAAAGGTATGCATGTTGCTGACAAAATCGCTCAGGTAGAAGTGGATTTTAGCGAATGGCCCAAAGTGGATATTCCTATGAAGGTGGAGGTTCTTGAATAGTTCAGAGTTATGAGTTCAGAGTTATGGATTTTGTAACAAGTAACACTGAACTCGGAACTCAGAACTCGGAACTTGAAAAATCACATATTTTGTGTGAAGTAGTTGTAGTCCGAAATTACTTTTGCAACAAAATGCAACGGCTTTTCTTCTGGAGTGACATCCATTAGCGTACTAACTTTATCCGAAAGTTCTGTGATAATATTATGGTTAGAAGAACGTTTTGCATCATCATAGATCCCCTTAATTTTTCGCATTTCCATATCATCAAAAACAGTTACTTGGGGATACTTTGCTTGGTAATTTTCTGGTATCTCCACTAAAATCGTATCCCTAAATTGCACTCGTTGCTTTTCACTTATCACTGTAGTTCCGGCGGCAAGATCTCCTAAACGTTGTCCTTTCCCATTAAGTAAGATCGTAACTATAGCCACCCCACCACTAGCCAAAGCGATATCAATAATCCTAAGTAACCATCGAACCAAATAATTAGAAAATGCGGGTCTGGAACCATCTAATTTCACTACCCGTATTTTCATTGCTTGCTTACCAGGTGTTTTTCCATCCCAAAAAGTCTCACAAATCAGATAATACAAAAAAGGAGGTAGCCCCATCAGCAACATGTACACCCATTGCCCTCCCATATCAAGACCTAAACTTGCAATGATAATAATAAGTACCAATACGTAGGCGATGATAATTAAGGAATCGATCAGATATGCTAATATTCGATCCCCTATCCCAGCAGTATTTTGCAAAATACTAACATTTTGCGCCGTTTCTATTTGAAAGTTATCCATGAATTCTGTTTCTTTGATACTATAAATGATAATCGAATGCGTGAGGCAGCTTTTGTAAGGCAAAATAAGGATAAATGGTTAAAATTTGAAAGTGTTCTGCTAAATAATGCTAAGATTTCACCTGATGCCCTATCAGATTTATACATAGAGATCACGGATCACTTGAGTTACGCTCAGACATTTTACCCCACTAGCAAAACAGCTGCATACCTGAACAGCCTAGCTTCCCAAGCACATCAAAAAATCTACAAAACCAAAAAAGAGAAAAAAAATCGCATCTATACCTTTTGGGTAGAAGAGTTTCCTCGGGAATTTTACCTGTACCATAAACAACTAGCCATAGCCTTTTTTGTGTTTGTACTATTTGCAACAGTAGGCATCTACTCAGCTGCAAGTGATGTAAGCTTTGTTCGAATGATTCTTGGGGATGCTTATGTGAATATGACCTTAGAGAATATCGCCAATGATGACCCCATGGCGGTGTACAAAAAAATGGGAGAAACGGATATGTTCTTAGGCATTACCATTAATAATATAAAGGTAGGTTTAATGGCCTTTGTTTTTGGCGTACTACTAGGAGTTGGCACGCTATATATTCTTATGCAAAATGCGATTATGTTAGGTGCTTTTCAATATTTCTTTTATGAAAAAGGCTTATTTTGGGAGAGTGTCCGCACGATATGGATTCATGGCACCATTGAGATTTCGGTCATCATTATTGCAGGCTGTGCAGGTCTTGTAGCTGGTAATGGTATCCTTTTTCCAAAGACCTACTCTAGACTCACCTCTTTCGTAAACGGCGTAAAAGCTGGGTTAAAAATTGTGATTAGTACCATACCTTTTTTTATTATCGCCGGATTTCTAGAAGGTT
The DNA here is from genome assembly GCA_964650425.1 of uncultured Flavobacteriaceae bacterium. Taxonomy (GTDB): domain Bacteria; phylum Bacteroidota; class Bacteroidia; order Flavobacteriales; family Flavobacteriaceae; genus Aquimarina. Next base: position 23,761 of record CAZYRG010000007.1, on the reverse strand, counting down.
TTGTGACCCGACATACCGAAATGCCTGATTGGTTAGCCATTCTAATTATCGCCACATCCTTATGTTTAATTATTTTCTACTATATTGTCTACCCCATTATCCTAAATAAAATTCCTAAAAATGACAGAAAATTACATCGAATTCAAAAAGAAACGTGAGATTGGAGACATCCTAAGTGATACTTTTACGTTTTTAAGAGGAAATTACAAGCAACTTTTTACCCTATTATTTAAAATAGCAGGAGTAGTATTTATTATCTTGTTAGCAGCAGTAGCATACTATTCTTATACATCTTCAAGTTTAATGAACCCAGAAACGATTCTTAATGATGGACTATTTCATACTGGTGGCATGGTTTTATCTTCTGTAATTATGCTGGTTGCCATTGTTGCTTTTTATGCTTTTCAAATTGGAACTGTATTATATTATATAAAATCTTACATTCAAAATAATGGTATTGTTAATGAAGAGGATGTCAGAAAAGGAGTGAATTCTCAATTCATGTCGATTATAGGCCTTACATTTCTATCAGGAATTATAGCTGGTGTCGGTACAATGTTTTGTATACTTCCAGGTATTTATCTCTACGTCCCTATGAGTATTACATTTGCCATTATGGTCTTTGCAAATAGAGATATTTCAGATTCTATTAGCTCTAGTTTTAAACTAATAAAAGATGAATGGTGGAATAGTTTTTTATCATTATTAGTAATTTTATTGGTTGTATTTGCAATATCTGCTGTGTTTCAAGTCCCACTAATTATATATAGTGCTTTGAAAGGAATGTCCATGTCTAGTGAAATTTCGTTTGTAAATACAGAAGGTACTGATTGGTTATTTATCATTTTGAATATCCTAGCAACAATTGTAAAGCAATTATTATACAGTGTTACCTTAATTGGAGTAGCCTTCATTTACTTTAATCTCAACGAAAGAAAAAACTTTACGGGTACATTAGAACAAATTGATTCTCTAGGCAAAACAGAATAGTTTGCGAATATTTTTAGTCATTCTTATCATCCTAACAAATTGCTGGTGTTTTGTTGCTCAAGACACCGGCAATGCTATTCCATGTAAAGAAGTCATCTATGATTTGAATGAGGCCAAAACCCCCGTTACCTTTAATAAAGAAAAAATTGAAGCACTAAAAAATGACTCTAACTTCAATTATGTAGTAGAAAAAGATGAGGAAGGATTCTGGACTACACTAAAAAACTGGTTCAAACAAGTATTCCAAAAATTATTTAGATGGTTATTTGATGTTGAAGAAATCACAGGGTTTTGGTCCATACTATTTCAAACCTTACCTTATCTCCTAATACTTGGGTTATTAGCTTTTATAACATGGCTATTTATGAAGCTAAACCCTTCTAACTTATACACAGAAAAGCAGCAAAATCCAGAAGTCATTTTATCTGAAGACGAAGACATTATTGAAAATCAAGATATAGAACAACTCATCGCAGATGCCATCAGCCAAAAAGAATATCGTGCAGCGGTACGATACTATTATTTATCGATTCTAAAAAAGTTAAAAGAGCAAGAATTGATCATCTGGGAAGCACAAAAAACGAACACTGATTATCTAACAGAATTACAACAGCCCGATTTACAACAACAATTCAGAAAACTTACGCGATCCTATGATTTTATATGGTACGGGAGTTTTCCTATTGACAAACCGCTGTTTTTACAATTAGAAACAGCATTTCATACCATGCGAAACGCAATTGATTAAGTGGAAAAGAAACGATTAAAAATATATCTTGTTATTTTACTGGCACTGCTAGGTATGATCGTATACCTAGAATCTAGTGCTCCAAAACAGGTCAATTGGCTTCCAAGTTATGTGCGTTCTGACAAAATTCCATTTGGCACCTATGTGTTTTTTGACGCACTCAAAAATCAGCAACCAAAAGTTGCGCTAAAGGAAATTAACAGCCCTCCTTACGACTTTTTGAGTCGTGATACCACTGCCATTAATCAAACCTATTTTTTCCTCAATAACCATATTAGTTTTGACAATTCAGAACTGGACGAACTATTGGATTGGGTAGATCGTGGCAATACAGTATTCATAAGTAGTAAAGGATTTAATAGTGAATTATTAGACACTTTAAAACTTGATATTGAAAATAACGTTGCTTTAGATGAATTTTCTACACAGCAAGAAGTAGTACTAATACACCCTACATTTCATAGCGCTACCCCTTATCATTATGATCGGGAGGGAACGGCTTTGAGCTTTAATAAAATTGACACCTGTAAAACCTTAGTATTGGGAACTATGCGGCTTATGAACGCTAAAAAAGATTCCATTAATATAGGAAAGCAACCTTTTAGCACAGCATCAAAACTATCAGATACGATCCAAAAAGCAAAAGTCAACTTTATCAAACATACTTTTGGAAAAGGCGCCATTTTGTTACATACCTTTCCCGAAGGGTTTAGTAATTATTTTGTGTTGGATAAAGAACAATACACCTACCCACAAAATATCATGTCTTATCTAGAACCTGAGACGACCATTTTATGGGACAAATACTATAAATCAGGTAAAAAATTCTACACCTCGCCGCTGTATATTTTGCTTGGTAATAAATATCTAAAAAGTGCCTATTACTTATTACTTCTTGGTGTGCTACTTTTTGTACTGTTTGAAGGAAAAAGGAAACAGCGAAGCATCCCAGTGATTACACCTCTAAAAAATCAGACCTTGGCATTTACCAAAACTATTAGTGGGATGTATTTTGAAAAACAACAGCATACAGAAATAGCGAGAAAATTACAAGTACAAGTATTGGATTATGTTAGAGAGGTATTGCGTGTACCAACGGATCATATGGATCAACAAAGCTTGCAACATATTGCTTCAAGAAGCATGAATACTATCGAAGATACCAAAGCACTTTTTGACTATATGAATCATATTACTCAAAAAACAACCGTCAGTAGTGAAGAATTGTTCAAATTACACACCATAATTGCAGAATTTAAAGAGACAAAAACGAATACAACAGTATCCTAAAAAGACCTAAAATGGAGAACGAACAAGCATCACAAAACCCTGAAGAAAAAACGAATGCACTAGGTTTTGAAAGTAGTATCGATCTAAAAGAATTACAAGAAAAAGTCATCGAACTAAAAAATGAATTGGCCAAAGTCATTATTGGTCAACAAGAATTCATTGAATTATTGATAGTGGCATTGCTATCCGATGGCCATGTTTTGATCGAAGGAGTTCCTGGAATTGCCAAGACTATCACAGCTAAGTTATTTGCTAAAACACTTCAAACCGATTTTAGCAGAATACAATTCACACCAGATTTGATGCCTAGTGATGTATTAGGAACTTCTGTTCTGAATATGAAAACCAGTGATTTTGAGTTTAAAAAAGGGCCTATTTTTTCCAACATGGTACTTATCGATGAGATCAATAGAGCTCCAGCAAAAACACAAGCTGCACTCTTTGAGGTGATGGAAGAGAAACAGGTCACTATCGATGGCATTCGATATGTGATGGAACCTCCCTTTATGGTACTAGCCACACAAAACCCTATAGAACAAGAAGGCACCTATGCCCTTCCTGAGGCACAATTAGATCGTTTTTTGTTCCATATCAGTATTGGATATCCTTCTCTCGATGAAGAGGTCCAAATTCTAAAAACGCATCACGAGCGAAAAGTTAAGGATCCAGCAAAGATCATTGAGACTATTCTAGACAAAGAAAAATTAGCCCTATTCAAACAACAGATCCGAGAAGTCAAGATTGAAGAAAAAATATTTGGTTACATCGCTGCTATTATTGAAAAAACCAGACAACATCCTCATCTCTATTTAGGAGCGTCTCCAAGGGCTTCAATAGCGGTTATGAATGCCTCAAAAGCATTTGCGGCGATCAATGGGAGAGATTTTGTCACTCCAGAAGATATTAAAAAAACGTTATTTCCAGTATTGCGCCATCGCGTGATCCTTTCTCCGGAAAAAGAAATGGAAGGTATCACCACAGAAAATGTGATAGAAATGATTATTCAATCTGTAGAAATCCCTAGATAGTTTGATTCAATTCTTCAAATCCCTGTACATTCACCAACGCGTATTTTACATACTGGCGATACTAGCCGTATGCTTTTTACTATCGTATTGGTTTCCTTCCTTATACCCCAGTACTTGGTTTGCACTCTGGACGTTTATTATTATGATCGTCATAGATACATTTGTGTTATATCATCCAAAAAATGGTGTGATTGCCCAGCGATTATTACCAGAGAAATTTTCTAATAGTGATCTCAACCCGATTCCTGTTCAAATTACCAACCACTACAGTTTTAGTATTTATACCAAAATCATTGACGAGGTTCCGATACAATTTCAAAAAAGAGATTTTGAAAAACATAAAATAATTGCTCCAAAAGAAACACTCCATTTTGAATATCAGTTGCGTCCAGTAGCACGCGGTCCCTATCATTTTGGAGCGCTTCATATTTTTGTAACTACACGAATGCGTCTCCTTCAACGACGTTATAGTTTTGATAAAGAGGGTATGGTCAAAGTCTACCCTTCCTTTATTCAAATGAAAAAATATGATTTCCTAGCCATTGATAATAAACTCACTGCATTTGGACTAAAGAAAATACGTAGGATTGGGCACACTATGGAATTTGAACAAATCAAAGAGTATGTCTCTGGTGATGATGTCAGAACAATTAATTGGAAAGCTACTGCCAAGCACGGTGGACTAATGGTCAATCAGTATCAGGATGAAAAATCACAACCGATCTATTCCATTATCGATACAAGTCGTGTGATGAAAATGCCGTTCAAAGAACTGAAGCTCCTAGATTATGCGATTAATAGCACTTTGGCATTTTCTAACATTGCGTTAAAGAAGCATGATAAAACTGGCATGTTAGCCTTTTCTAACAACATTACAAATTTTCTACCGGCAAGTAGTAAAAAAACCTACCTGAATACTATTTCCGAATCTTTGTATAATATCGAGACCCAATTTTTGGATGCTGATTTTGGGATGTTATATGCTACCGTAAAACGACAAATCAATCATCGTAGTCTTTTGTTATTATACACCAATTTTGAACACATTTCTGCCCTTAGAAGACAATTACCTTATCTACAAGCGTTAGCAAAAAAACACTTATTAGTAGTAATTTTTTTCAAAAACACAGAACTAGAAAATTTTGTTTCTGAAAACGCCAAAAATCTAGAAGCAATCTATGACCAAACCATTGCTGAGCAATTTATTTTTGACAAAAAAGTTATGGTCAACGAACTCCAAAAACACGGTATACAAACCATTCTTACTGCTCCAGAAAATCTTACGGTCAATACGATTAACAAATATCTGGAAATTAAAGCACGAGGGCTTTTGTAGACGATTTCAACTTTTTCTTAAGAATTGCGTAATAGATAAAATAAATTTTTATTTATTTTTTAATAAATATTATTGATAGTGTTTTTATCTTTGTAAAACACAAAATTCTCAGAAAATAAAAATGAATACTACATCAATAAAAGAAAAACTGAATAAGTCATCGATCTTTCATTCAGAAACTAAAATTAGTGGAGCACCCAGTGTTATTGGGTATGAAAAGAAATTTAAATGGAGTTGGATAGCGACACAATTGAACACTTTTATCGTGGTCAGCGATTTTGGTGATACAGAAATCAATACCTCTTTAATAGAACATCACTTATCCGAATCATTTGAGTTTTCAAAAAAAAATTATACTGGATGGCCTCGAGGGCTTCAATCGGGATTAGGGGTAATAACTATTTTACTTTCAAATACCATTACGGAAGAAGCAAAATCCTATTGTACTGAATTAAAATCAGGAAAAAAATGGGCTGGTTTTACCATTCCTATTGTATATGACACCGATACAAATGAGATTTTCCAGTTTCAAAAAAATCCCATTTGGGGCAGAATATATTATCCTCATTTCAAAAAATTGATCCATAATCTGATATAAAAAAAATTAAATATATTAAAATACAATTTGTTTAACCCCATAAACCCTACAAATGACTATCACCCAACTCTATTACGTTCTTGCGGTAGCCGAACATCAGAATTTTACTAAAGCAGCTAAGAAAGTACATGTCACACAGCCAACGCTAAGTATGCAAATTCAGAAATTGGAAGACGAGTTAAACATCCTTATTTTTGATCGCAGCAAAAAACCTATTGAGCTAACCGAGGTAGGCAAAAAACTCATTGATCAAGCGCGAAACATTATTAGCGAGAGTGAGCGTTTACAAGACATCGTAGATCAACAAAAAGGATTTGTGGGTGGTGAATTTCGCTTAGGGATCATCCCTACCGTTATGCCTACCCTATTGCCGATGTTCCTAAAGAGTTTTATCAAAAAATATCCTAAAGTAAAACTCAAAATTGAAGAACTCCATACCGAAGCGATTGTAGAAAAACTGTTAGAAGGACATTTGGATGCGGCTATTGCAGCCACACCACTGGGGAATGAAAATATTAAAGAACGTGTATTATATTATGAGCCTTTTGTAGCCTATACTACAGAAAGTCATCGACTGAGTGTCAAAAACAAATTAGATGTAAGTGATTTGGACATTAATGAAATGTTATTACTAGAAGATGGACATTGTTTTAGAGACGGAATTATCAATCTCTGTAAGTCCAATAGAAATACTGTAGATGACCAATTTCAATTAGCGAGTGGAAGTTTTGAAACGCTTGTCAAATTATCCAATGAGGGCTTAGGAATGACGCTACTCCCCTACTTACAAACGCTAGAAATGAACGCATCGGAAAAGGTACATTTGCGCCATTTTAATGAGCCTTCTCCTGCGAGAGAGGTCAGTTTGATATTTAATAAAAATGAACTCAAAGGACATATTACAGAAGCACTTCGTACAACAATTACGGCTATCATCAAAGGGGCTATTGCTTTTCAAGATGTGAATATTATTAGCCCTCTGCCTTCTACATAGTACTGCAATAAATAGCATCACTAAAAAAGCGACCCGAAGGTCGCTTTTTTATGGTTTTAGATAAATTAAACATTGTTCTAATTCTGGTTGTTTAGCCGTCAAAGATTGAATCCAAATCTTCAATTCTTCTATCTCATGTGGCAATAATCTTTTGAGGGCTTTTTGAACCTCTTTGGTGAAGAGATTCACGTCAAAACTTACTTTTTTCAAAACAGTTTTGGTGTAATCAAACATTGCTCTTGACATAATTTGATATCGTTTTTTAAGTTTATTTAAGTTCAAAACAAAAGCGCTTTTACCTGCTATATGGTATGCTTTTATCGTTAAAACGTATTCAATATATAAAAAAATATACAACTTTGTATATTTAACATCTAAAAATTTTAAACAAAAACACCACCAACAAACCTAAACTTATTCCTAACCAATGCTTTAGGTGTTTTTAAAAATTAAAAAAAATTAACATAAATTAACCTTCCCTAAAACCATGTTAAATCTAATCATATGTTTTTGAATACATTATTACTATTTATGCATAGAAAACATCATCGTAATAGTGTTATCTATCACCATCCAATAGATCTCCTAGTCCACCTAAAATACTTCCTTCTCCTTTGCTGCTTCCTCCCGCTCTTGGAGCCAATGCCAATACGCGATTTGCTAAGCGACTAAATGGTAATGATTGTATATAAACCACTCCTGGCCCAGTTAACGTAGCAAAAAATAAGCCTTCTCCTCCAAATATGGTGTTTTTGATACCTCCAACAAATTCGATATCATAATGCACATCTTTAGAAAAACCAATGATACATCCTGTATCTACTTTTAATTTTTCTCCAGCTTGCAATTCTTTTCTTGCTGTAGTACCTCCCGCATGAACAAATGCCATACCATCGCCTTCTAATTTTTGCATGATAAATCCTTCACCTCCAAATAGTCCTCTACCTAATTTTCTCGAAAATTCTATGCCGACAGAAACTCCTTTGGCGGCACATAGAAAAGCATCCTTTTGACAGATAAACTTATTCCCGTATTTCGTAAGATCTATAGGCATTATTTTCCCTGGATAGGGGCTGGCAAAACTTAATTTCAGTTTGCGATCGATAATGTTATGAAATGCGGTCATAAACAAACTCTCTCCTGTCAATAAGCGTTTACCCGCTCCAAAGAGTTTCCCCATAAGACCTTTGTCATTCTGGGAACCATCTCCAAAGATGGTATCCATTTTGATCCCATCTTCCATCATCATAAAGCTTCCTGCTTCGGCAATAACGCCTTCTTGTGGATCTAATTCGATCTCAACATATTGCATTTCTTCTCCATGGATTTCATAATCTATCTCGTGTGCTGTCATAATTTTAACTGATTAATTGCTATTGATTAATGAATAGTAACCTACTGCATGTAAATATGAGACATTACTAGGTTCCTTTACTATATAAGTCTGTAATTTTATGAAAATGTTACAGCTCTAAATAAAAAACCTTTTCAACTGTTTTGGAACAGTTGATTATAAAAAGATATAAACTGAACTCATTTAGACTTTTCCCATTTGCTAAAAAATTTTCCTTTTTCGCCCTTTTATCGTCTTTTTTTCCTTCCGTAGCGCTGCTATGCAACTCAAAAAAGCCATCAAAAGATCAAAAAATGAATAATTTTCGCTTAAAAGCGAAAAGTCTAAATGAGTTCACTAGTAAAAGTCTCCTTTTATTTCTTTAATCGGACAGTCCACTCAAAATTAAATGTCGAAACAACCACTCCGTCTTTATTGGTGCCCACGGTCTTCATCCAAAAGGTTTGCCCTTCTCCCGTTGCTATGGTCCTTTCTAGGGCATCCGTGATCAAATGTCCATCATTACACACAAAATTGATCCTGCCCGTAGCTTTTTTGGTAAACGATGCATTATTATTAGCAACCAACATAGATACTTTGTGTCCGCATTCATCAATATGCCCAATCACCATCGCTCCAGTGCTAAGCTCTGCCGCCATTGCCTGTACCGCAAAATATATGGATTTGAAAGGGTTTTGATTCATCCATCGGTGCTTGACACTGACTGTACAGTTATGCTCCGTGACGCTTTTTACGCGCACTCCACAAAGCCAAGCAGATGGTAGGTTAAAAAATGCGAAAATGTTAAGTTTCCTTGCTGTTATTTTCATTTCAATAGAACTATTTTTTGTGATTGGCAAATTAGCAAAAAGCTGCGAATTAGCATTGCAAGATAGCGTTAATATAAAAACAAAAAATCCCGTTTACGAACGGGATTTTGTTTTATCTAATAGAGAGAATTAATTATAATCGATACCCTATGGTAAATTGAATATAGGTATTATTACCTTCTAACTGAATTGGAGATCCTTCGATTTCTTCAAAAATATTTGTAAAACCATAGGAATAGCGAAGGTCCGCAAAGAAACTATCAGTAATGTTAATTCCTAAACCGCCTATCGCTGAGAATTCAAAAGTGTTATAATCTTCATTACGTTCCCATTCCCATGCCTTAAGTCCAGCCTGTGGTCCTAAATGTATGTTAAACATTTCTGAAATATTTATTTTTAGAAATACTGGGAGTTGCAAATAATTTAACCGCAATTCTTGATTTAGATTTCCTTGGGTAGAATATTGTAATTCTGGTTGAATGCTTATGAGTTCCGATAAAGGATACTCGGCAAAGAAACCAGCCGTAGCACCAAATCTACTTTCTTCGATATTATCCTGCGAAATTTCTAATCCAGCGGCAATTAAATCAAAATTATCACTAACTATACTACTATAATTCACCCCTACTCTAAAACCATAGCGTGATTCTAAACCTTGAGCCTGTAACAGCCCTGAAGCCAAAAAAAATGTTAGTAACGAAAAGAGTAAATTATTTTTCATAAGATTTATGTTAGTTATAACAAGTTTACTACAAAGTAATCAAAATTCAAAATATAAAAACCGCTAAATTCCTATGTAAAAACCATAGAATCGTCTAAAATCAAGCAAATCCGTTAAAGTGTTTATGCCTATACTATTCAAAAAGTTATTGTTCTAAAAAATTATTGCACTTTTAATAAGATTGTCGTTGTTCATTATACAAAGACTTGATAATTCCATCAGACAATCCAATCTTTGGTACATAAATTTCTCGAGCACCACTCCATTTCATAGCAGAGAGGTAGATCCTTGCCGCATGTACAATAACATCTGCCCTATCTTGATTCAAATTTAATTGCCAAATACGTTCTTCATAGGTAAGAGAACTAAGCAACTGATAATACGAACTTAAATAGAAAAACGATAAGGGTTTTCCCATACGTTTCCCACTATTTTTGAATATATTATTGATATTACCACCAGAACCAATAAGTGCAATATGGCTATACGGTTTTGTGACTTTTTCGATCCATTTTTGCACTTTTTCCCAATAGGTATCCACCACCAGATTATTCAACAAACGCACCGTTCCTAAACGAAAAGATTCTGAAGCAATCGTTTTTCCTCTATGGTAAAGTGTAAACTCGGTACTCCCTCCTCCAACATCTACATATAGATAAGTTCCTTCGGTATTAATCAATTCTGTGAGATCTGTCATTGCAATTATAGCTGCCTCATCTTCTCCATCAATAACATTAATTTCTATACCCGTCTTTTCACGAATCATAGTCACTAATTCCACCCCATTTTCTGCATTACGCATCGCAGAGGTTGCACAAGCTTTATAGGTAGTTACTTTATGCGTTTTCATCAACAAATGATAGGCCTGCATAGTATCTAACATACGCTCTATATTTGCTTCAGAAACACGTTTATTTACAAATACATCTGCTCCCAAACGGATGGGAACCCTAACTAAGCTGGTCTTCTTGAAACGTGCTTCTTTGCCCTGTTCCTGAATCACGCTACTTATTAATAAACGTACGGCGTTTGAACCAATATCTATGGCTCCATATTTTTCAATTTTCAACAAAATCTAGCTTTTTAGTTTTTGTAAATAATACTCATAGGTCTTAATCTGTGAGCGTACTTTGGGTGCTTCATTACGAACATAAGCATTATCCTGTTTTTCGGACAACGTTCTTGCCTTTACATTATCACTCCAACAAATATTATAGGTATCAATCAATTCTTGTTTGATATCATCGTCATAAATAGGACAGGAAATTTCTACTCTTCTATCCAAATTACGCGTCATCCAATCCGCCGAAGATATATATACTTTGGAATTTCCATTGTTATGAAATATATAAAGTCTAGGGTGTTCCAAAAATTTATCCACAATACTTATGACCTCTATATTTTCGCTCATTCCTGGAGTCTCAGGAACCAAACAGCAGATTCCTCTAATGATCAGCTGAATTTTTACTCCTGCATTACTTGCCTCATATAACTTATCAATCATATCACGATCACTAAGGCTATTTAGTTTAAGACGAATTCCGGCTGCTAAGCCCATTGTAGAATTTTCGATCTCTTTATCTATCAATTTTACTAGTGATGAGCGGGTATAATGTGGTGATACTAGTAAATGTTTATACCTACTTACTTTATAATTAATCTCAAAAAACTTAAATACTTTGTTTACTTCTTTCAGCAAAGATTCATTGGCGGTAAACAAAGTGTAATCAGTATATACCTTGGCTGTAGACTCATTAAAATTCCCAGTACTGATAAAGCCGTAACGCTTTAGTTTACCTGCTTCTTCTCGTTCTATTACACATGCTTTGCAATGCACTTTGAGTCCAGGAACTCCAAAAATTAACTGTACGCCTTCTCGCTGCATGCGTTCTGCATAACGGATATTTGCCTTCTCATCAAACCGTGCTTGTAACTCTATAGAAACCGTAACTTTTTTCCCATTCTTGACAGCGTTAATCAACGAACTGGCAATATGAGAAATCGATGCCAATCTATAAATGGTAATTTTGATTGTTTTTACCTTCGGATCTAAAGCAGATTCTCTAAGGAATTTAACCGTGTACGAGAATGTATGATAGGGCGTGTACTGTAAAAAATCTTTTTTAGAAATAGTTTCCAACAAACTCTTATGCAAACTCAGTCCTTGAATATCTAACGCCTTTAAGGGTTTATAGGTAAGTATCCCATCCTTTAACATTGGGAAATTCATATAATCCCTTCTGTTATGATAGCGACCTCCTGGAATAATACTATCCGTATTATCAATCCCCATTTTATCCATCAAAAACTGCAAGGTATCTTTGTCAATTTCTTTATCATATACGAAGCGAACGGGCTCTCCATCTCTTCTGGATTGCACACTGCTTGATATTTTCTCGATAAAACTTTTACTCAAATCACTATCGATATCTAACTGTGCATCTCGGGTAATTTTGATCATGTGTGCAGTGACACTTTCATAATCAAAAATATTAAAAATGATCTGCATACAATAGCGGATCAAATCATCTAATAGAATCACAAAATGTTTCCCTTCTTTAGCTGGTAACACCACAAACCGATCAATATTTTTCGGTATTTCGATGAGCGCATACACTTTTTCGGGAGCTTGGGATTTCAAAATCGCCGAAATCGGATTTTTACTTATGGGCTCTTTTTTGAGAGTTAGCTTAACGGCCAAATAGGCCGCACTATCTTTGAGTTGCGGGAATTCGTCCAAATCATTGAGCATAAAAGCCATGAGTGCAGGACTGACCTTAGAGATAAAATAATTCCGAATAAAAGTATCTTGATCTGGAGTAACCTCTTTTTCATTAATTACAAAAATATCATGCTGCTCCAATCGCATTTTTATGGTGCTAATAATCTTCAAGCTCTCTGATTGCTGCTTGATCACAATTTTGGTGATTTGTTCTAAAAGCTCACTAGCTTTCCATCCTCCAAGTTCACTTTTCCCCCTTTTCCCTGCTTGATCAATTCTTTTTATGGTAGCATAACGTACCTTGAAAAATTCGTCCAAGTTATTTGAAAAGATCCCTACAAACCTTAAGCGTTCCAAAAGTGGTACATTTTCATCTGCCGCTTCTTGCAGTACTCTTGCGTTAAATTGCAACCAACTTAACTCTCTATTTATATATTCGTTTTTAATTGTTTTGATCATTCTTACAAGGCTTTTGGAACCACCGTAAATACTGTTTTTCCTTTATTTATATCACTCCAGTGATCTACATCAAACTGGATAGCAACAACACCAGACGTAGGCACATTGCCAATTACCTCACTACCATATTGATTGGCAATAGTCGTAAATGCATGATTATGTCCAAAAACCATCAAATGATTAATCGTATTTTCACAATTTTTAATCATTTCTACTACTTTACCACCCGAAAAATCATAAAGCTTAGGCTCCATACGAACAAGTGTCTCGTCTATATTCATCAAACCAGTTACAATAGTTGCGGTAGTCTTAGCGCGATTAGCGTCACTACTCAACACTTTTTCTATGGGAAGTTTTTGTGATGCCAGATGTAACCCTACTTTTTCTGCATCTTTATACCCTCGTTCGTTCAAAGGTCGTTGATGATCATCTATATTGAACTCCCATGAAGATTTGGCATGCCGAACAAGATATAGTGTTTTCATAATAGTAGGATTTTTAGTTTTAATTAGTTCTTCAAGGAGCTAGTCTTTTATAGGCCCATTCGTCATGGACACGTTCATAATAAATTCTATCGTGTAAACGATTGGGGCGTCCTTGCCAAAATTCCATGGCAGTTGGCACAATACGATAACCTCCCCAATTTGGAGGTTTTGGAATTTCCATTCCTTCTCTATACGTTTTTTCCAATTGTTGTAACCGTTCTTCCAAAACTTCTCTAGAGGAGATTTCTGTACTTTGATCTGATGCCCAAGCACCCAATTGACTTCCTCGAGGACGCGAATGGTAATAGGCTGTACTTTCTTTTTCAGAAATTTTTTCTGCCAATCCCTTTATAATTACTTGACGTTCTAAGTTAGGCCAAAAAAAAGAAAGTCCCACCTGATGATTCTGTGCTATTGCTGTTCCTTTTTCAGAATTATAATTCGTATAACATACAAATCCATCCTCGTTATACGACTTCAGTAACACGATCCTCGCCTTAGGATACCCATCCAAACCTATCGTTGTTAATGTCATCGCATTAGGTTCTTCTACTCCTCCATCTGCTTCGACTTCTTTGAACCAATCTGTAAACAATGAATAGGGGTTTTCAGAAATTTGCGCTTCTATCAAAGCATTTTTCTCATAGGATTTTCTATAGTCATGCAACTTTTTGTCCATTACCAAGCTTTACTGCAAGGTACAGGTTTCGTCCAAAAAATCCGAATCCTGTTGACAAAAGTTAGAACTCAAACACTTTTCCATCGTCTGCAACTTCTACATTAGCAAAAACCGTCCGCGCTTCTTCTTTGAATAAAGACAAGTCTCCGTATCGCGTAGAATAGTGTCCTAAAATCAAGGTTCCTACATTTGCTTTTTTAGCAATGGTTGCCGCCTCTATTGCAGAACTATGGCCTGTAGATTGACACAAATACTTATGACTTTCTAAAAAAGTTGCTTCGTGATACAGTGCAGTTATCCCTTGTAATTGCGACAATTTTGCTTCATCATAGCGTGTATCACTACAAAATGCATAGCTTTTCGTGGGCGCCGGATCTTTGGTCAACTCATTATTAAGGATTACTGTTCCGTCATCCAAGGTAATATCTTTTCCTTTTTTTATAGAGCGAAAATAGGCCTTGTCGATATTATGATTCACTGCTGCGCTAAGTATCAAGGTACGATCACCAGGTTTTTCTTGAAAATGAAATCCATTACAATAAATCCTGTGCTGCAATGGAATAGTGGTTACAATAACTTTTTCATCTTCAAAAATGACTTGTGGTTCTTTGCTTGTGAGCTCATGAAAATGTAAGGGATAATCCGTCCACGAATTGGATAGCTTGAGCTGCACCGTAATCATTTCTTTAATCCCCTTGGGACCATAAATATGTAGCGGAGCTTCTCTACTTAGCATCCGAAATGTCGACACTAATCCTATAAGTCCATAACAATGATCTCCATGTAGATGGGAGATAAAGATGTGTTTGATTCTAGTAAATTTGACTTTGTTCTTACGTAATTGTACTTGCGTTCCTTCCCCACAATCAATTAAAAAATGATGATTGTTAAGCTCTAATACTTGCGAAGTGGGGTTTGTAAAAGTTCGTGGCGTGGCGGAATAGCATCCTAGGATTGTTAACTTCATAGATGGTTATCACAAATCCAGATCCCGCTCAATCTCTTCCATTTCAATAAGATCATGTGCTTCTTGTAAGGTAGGAGTAATCATTATTTCATCCGCAGCTTCATCGTAGCTAATTACATCTGTTACGATAACAAAAGAGTGATTTCCTTTTTTGTGCTTTCGCGAAAGTAAGAGAAACTCGGTGATATCGGCATTGGTAATTTTTTTTAAAGAAAAAAGATTAATGATGATATTATCATTTTTTAAAGCATCGTATTGCGCGTTCAATCGTGTTACCAATTCCACAATTGTTGCTTTTTCTTGTGTAATGATGGTAGTAGTACCGCTTTTTTCGATAATCATAAGCTCTTATTTTATTTTTGAAGCCAACAGATAGATCACTGCCATCCTGATAGCTACACCGTTTTGTACTTGATCCAAAATAATCGATTGCTTAGCATCTGCAACATCGCTCGTAATCTCTACACCTCTATTAATCGGTCCTGGATGCATGATAACGATTTCTTTATCCAGACTCTCTAACAAGGCTTTATTAACTCCAAATTGTTGTGTGTATTCTCTAGTCGATGGAAAATAACTAATTTCCATTCGTTCATTTTGCACTCTAAGCATGTTGGCCACATCACACCATTGTAGTGCTGCTCTCAAATTTGTTTCAACCTGAACTCCAAGTGATTCTATAAATTTAGGAATAAGTGTCTTAGGTCCACAAACTTTAACATTAGCTCCCAATAACTTTAACGCAAAAATATTAGATAATGCTACTCGTGAGTGCAAAATATCCCCGACGATCACCACATTTTTTCCGGCGACATCTCCAAATTTTTCTCTAATTGAATAGGTGTCCAGTAATGCTTGTGTAGGATGTTCATGAGCTCCATCTCCCGCATTGACAATGCTCGCTTTTACATTCTTGGATAAGAAAACACCTGCACCGGGATTAGGATGCCGCATCACGACCATATCTACCTTCATAGACAGGATATTATTCACGGTATCAATCAACGTCTCTCCTTTCTTTACAGAAGAAGAAGCCGCAGAGAAGTTGATAACGTCTGCCGACAGGCGTTTCTCTGCTAGCTCAAACGACAATCGTGTACGAGTACTATTTTCAAAAAATAAATTTGCAATGGTAATATCACGGAGTGAAGGAACTTTTTTAATAGGACGGTTGATCACTTCTTTAAAATGATCTGCAGTTTCGAAAATGAGATTTATGTCATCTTCGTTTAAATATTTGATTCCTAGTAAGTGATTGACACTTAATTCACTCATCCTTTTTTCACAATTAGTAATGTGTAATTAACAATTAGTAATAGTTGCTATTAGCAAACTACATCCCTTACTAAAACTTCTCATTACACATTATACATTATTAATTATTAATTCTATTTATCAATTATTAATTGTCCTTGCTCACCAAATACACTACATCTTCTCCTTCATTCTCTTTCCAGTTCACAATCACTTTTTCTTCATTAATCACATCGACTTGCCTCCCCCGATAATTAGGTTGTATTGGCAAATGCCTGCTAAATCTTCGGTCAATAAGTGCTAGAAGCTCTACTTCTTTGGGTCGACCAAAAGATTGTAATGCTGTCAATGCTGCCCTAATACTCCGACCTGTATACAAAACATCATCTATAAAAACTACCCGTTTATCTTCTACAATAAAGTCAATATGCGTTTTGTTCGCTTCCAGAATTTTATCGCCTCTACGAAAATCATCTCTATAGAACGTAATATCCAAATGCCCTAATTTGACATTGGGCACCTGATATTCTGTCACCAATATTTTTTTGATACGATCAGCGAGATACACCCCTCTTGGTTGTAAACCAATCAGTACAGTATCATTGAAATGGGTATGATTCTCGAGTATCTGACAAGCTAGCCGATGTAAGATAATATCGACTTCTTTGGCATTAAGTAGTATCTTTTGACTCATAGTGCGATTCCCGATATGGGTTTGTAGTGGTAAAGATACATCAAAATTGTTTTTCTTCTTAAAAGAACTACTTCCAGTTTAATTTTTTAAAACAAAAACGCAATTAAATCCAAATAATCTTAAAGAAACAAACAGTATAAACTCAAAAACGAGGTTTCTCACAAAGTGATGATATACCTAAAAATTAAAACGAATAGATACATTCGGGGTAAAACCCAAAGACTTAACATCTTCTTCTTCTAACTCGCGTATGAATTCATTAGTTTCAGGATCGGAACTTATCACTTTTGGCACAAATAATTTAGACAAGGTATTTTTTCTATTATAGATATTTAATAATGATAATGCTATTTTCCCTCTCAGCTTGGATCTTTTACTAAACTTAAATTTATAGGTACCAGTAATATCTAAACGATGATAATCTGGCAACCTAGCATTATTTAATGTTCCAAATTCTATGGCCTCAAGGTTGAAGTCTGGATCTTCTTCATCAATCATAGCCAATGTTACATTTGAACTATAAGGAGCGCCTGTTCGGTAGTTCCACCCCAAAGAAAACTCCAATTTATCAAACTGAAATCTATGAATCCAAGAAAAGCGATTTGGTGTATCGAAATTTCCGATAAAAGCATCCCCATTATTCAGGTCTGCATATGTTGACCGTTGACTGCTCAAAGAGTAACTAATCCAGGTTTGATACTTCTTAAATCGTTTTTTAATTAGTACATCCAGACCAATATTCTTGCTCTCCCCAATATCAAAAACAGGGAGCTGTTCAAAACCTCTGGAAAAAGTAAAAAGATTACTAATTCTCTTATGGTAGACATCGACATCAATATCCAAATTCTTTTTTCTATAAATAAAACCAAAACTCCATTGTTCGCTCATCAATGGCTCACCATATTCATCATCAGCTAATAACCATATATTCCTTGGAACTCTAAATTCTATTCCCTCAAAAAAAGATTCTTGGATCATCATTTGGTATTTTTGATCATAAGACAACCGCGCTTGCAACCGATTATTGATCCGTCCTTGTACTCTTATTCTTGGTTCTTTATAGAGCTTATCTAATTCAGGATTTTGATAAATAGAAAAATCGTTTAATCGAATACCCACATTAGCAGAAAACCGATCTTTAATAGCAATCTTAAAATCCGAGAAGATAGAACGCGTAAAATTAGTGTTTTCGTAAAGATCTGTATAGGGAGTCATCTCATCAACTGTCGTCATGATTTCATCAATTTGCAATTTAGTATTGATATCCGAAATTTGGAATCCAGATTTCAATCCTAAAAAAGCATTAATTTTCCAATCTAATCCGAAAAAACTATTTATTTCACTTACCCGATTCGTACTTTCATAATCACTTCGAAAAGATAAATTATCAGGATCAAACGGTTCACCACTAAACAATTTTTCATCATCCAAAAACTGATTTTTAAAATAGGAATAATAACTACTGATCGTATGAGAAAGATTTGGAGACCAATCATGATTCCAAATAAAACTCACTCCGTTATTAATAATCTTGATTTCGTCAATTTGATCCTTGGACGTAAAACCCCTGGAACCATCCTCTAGCGCCCTAAAAGTGTAAAAGGTGTCATTTTCATTGTAGATAAAACTTGCCCTAATTTTATCATTCTTGGATACATTCCAAATTAATTTTCCTGTTATATCAGCAAAATAATACTCCGTAGTTCTTTCCTTTTCATTATCAAAAAAGTGAGGTTTATTCTGAAAAAAAGTGGTGTTCTGAAGACTTCGATTCAAATAATTATTATAGGTGCCAGTTTGAACAAGATCTACGTAGGATCTCCTACCAGAAACGATAAGTCCAAGATTTTTTGCAATTGGCGCTTTTAAAAAAACATCTCCATGCGTCAGACTCAATCCACCACCTCCTTTTATATGTTCTGGTATTATGTCGGTAGAGCTAATATCAACAATCCCCGATACCGCACCACCATATTGTGGATCCGTACCACCACGTATCAACTTAACATCCTCTGTTACATATGGATTGTAGCTAGAAAAAGAACCAAAAAAATGCCCCGAACTATACATTCGAATACCATCCCATAAAACTAAGTTTTGGTCGGGGTTCCCTCCTCTGATAAATAGATCAGATGCCGTTTCATTAGAACTCTGTACGCCTGGCAGAATTTGTAAAAGCTCTAAGACATCTGGCTCGACAAGACTTGGCAAGACTCCTATTTGATTAGGATCTATACGTATTTGATTTATAGCCTTTTTATATAGCGAATTGTTTGTAAGATAGTCAGTAATGAAAACTTCTTCTAGTTTATACCCTGCTTCATCCAAAAAAACATCCTTACATGTATCTTTCTTAAATAATTCTTTAGCTTCTACCGTTTTTATTTGAAAATCTGAATGTTGAAAAAAAACAGTATCTTGAATATCAGTTAAAAACAATTCAAAAAAACCATTCTCATCTGATGTATTAAAAAACGTATTATTAGCGGTTGTTACCTCAGCGTTTTTTATCGGTTTTTTATTGGCAGTACTATACAAATTGCCACAAATTCTAAAATTATTTTCAGCACTTTGGCTAAGAACTACATAATTTTGTTCGTCTATTTTTTTGAATATTAAAGAGGTTTGATTTTGAATGACTAATAATTTCTCTTTTAGAGTCCCTTCCTTTTTCAATAAAGCCTCTTCTTGAATTATGATATCCGCTACATAAGAAAAATGTATGGCATATAGTTCCTCTAATTCGTTAAACACCTCTTCTAGTGCTATTTTATCTTCTTCAGAATTTATTGTACTCTGAGCTATACCCGAAAACGATAGTATAAAAAACACTAAAACAATCTTATAGTTCATCTAGAAGATAATTTAGAATTAATAAAATCAAAAGTAGAATATAATAGAAATAGTTTTGACAACATTTTTTAACGAACTGCAGTTGATTTACGACCTACGCCTAATTTAGGTCCTTTTCATTTTAATCCAATACCACTATTGATAACTTATCGCCAAGGTTGGCACAGTTCTATAAGCACTCAATTGTTTCTTAGTCTCAAAAAAAGTCAACGACTCCAAAAGCTTAGGCATTAAATTATATCTTGTAACCCATAACGATATTTTCAATACGGGTTTACAATCATAAAGCATGACAAAATTATGCTTTTTATCTGACAAGTTCAAGATTACAAAAAGCAAAGCCGAAAACAAAAAAAACATATCAGAAACAATCACAGTAATTTGTAATGGTAATATTATTGCATAAATTTGCTTGCAAAAGAATACATTTTCCTATTTAAAACAATTTTATCTACCCCTTTAAAAAAAGAAAATAATAATCATTAATTGAAAAGATTATAAAAAAATATTAAACCTCAAATTATGAACCCGACTGAAAATCTAAAATTGCAATCTATAACTAAAGACACAAGAACAAAAATCATCGAAAAAGCCTTTTTGATTCGACTGGTAGAAGAGAAGCTATTAGCGCTTTTTTTGGATGGAAAAATAAACGGAACTGTACATACCTGTATTGGTCAAGAACTCATAGGTGTATGTTCATCTGAGCATTTGCAAGACAATGATTATGTCCTTTCTAATCACAGAGGTCATGGACACCTGCTCTCCAGGGATAATGATTTAGTTGGTTTTTTTGCAGAATTAATGGGCAAAGAAAAAGGTATTTGTGGCGGTATGGGCGGAAGTCAACACCTCTATAAACCCAACCACCTTTCCAATGGATTACAAGGAGGTATGACACCTATAGGTGCCGGAATAGCATTAGCAAACAAAATTAAAAAGGACGATAATATCGTTGTATGCTATATTGGTGATGGTACACTGGGAGAAGGTACGATATACGAAGCGTTCAATCTAGCAGCTATTTGGGACTTACCAATTGTTTATGTACTCGAAAACAACAGAATTGCACAATCAACTTCTTTTGAACAAACTTTTGCTGGATCAACCAAAAAACGAGCAGAAGGATTTGGGTTACACTATTTGGAAACCAATATCTGGGATATTGAGGATATGGTCAAAACTTTTGAGCATGCAACCTCTTTAGCAAGAAATGAACAAAAAGCCGTCTTTTTGGAAATTGATGTGTATCGTCTATATTCACATTCTAAAGGGGATGATAACAGAAATCCAGACGAAATCGCTGCATATAAATTAAAAGACATTCTAAATCAAGAAGCCGAAAACAATCCTGAAGAAATTACTGCACTTCGGAAGCATCTCCAACAGCAAATAGATGACGCTGCAGCATTAGCTGAAAAATTACCTACACTAGAAAAAATTGAACAAAATAAACAGCTGCAAACCCCAATCAACTATTCAACATTACAAGAAGACGGGGATGGAAAAAGAATTAACGAACTTATTCACGAGAGTCTAAAAACCCAATTCACCAAACATGCTAATGCAGTTATGATTGGCGAAGACATTGAATATCTTTCTAAATGGTCAAGTGCCCCCTATGGTGGAGCATTTAAAGTATCCAAAGACCTGAGTGATAAATTTGACAATGTTCGAAACACCCCAATCTCTGAAGCCGCCATTACTGGCATTGGCACAGGATTAGCTATTGGAGGTATGCTACCAATTGTCGAAATCATGTTCGGTGACTTTATGACATTAACCTTTGATCAAATCTTTAATCATGCCTGTAAGTTTAACAAAATGTTTAATGGTCAAATAGACATTCCTCTTGTGGTAAGAACTCCAATGGGAGGAAAAAGGGGGTACGGCCCAACACACAGTCAATCTATAGAAAAACATTTTCTTGGGATCAATGATTTATCTATCGTAGCACTTAATCATCGAATCTCCCCGTTACGAATATATGAAGCAGTTTTTGCCGAAAAAATACCTTCGTTAGTAATAGAAAATAAAGTGCTTTACACCAAACAACTGCAAAGTATAGCACCTTTAGGATATACTATACAAATAACTGACGAGAACTACCCTACCTTAAAAATAACACCGGACCAGAAAAAAGCAGATCTTACAATCGTGTGTTATGGAGAAATGTTAGGAGATGTAGAAAAAGCTGTAGAGCTCGCCTTTGAAGAAGAAGAAATACTTTGTGAGATTATTTGTCCTTCACGTATTAGCCCATTGAATATCACCCCTATCCTTGAATCAGTTACCGCTACCAATCGTTTACTTACTGTGGAAGAAGGTAGCAATGTTGCAGCTTATAGTTCTGAAATTGCTGCTTTATTAATGGAAAACAATATTCAATTAAGTGCTTTCAAAAGAATTTCTAACAATGAAATCATTCCAAGTTCTTTTAAAGCCGAGATGGCAGCAATACCTAATACTAATTCAATTTTTGAAAAAATAAAAGTAACCTACAATGGAAAATAAAATCACGCCAATTATAGTAAAAAAAGAAGGTGTAAGCGATGCGTTTTACAAAGTCGTAGAACTGTATGCTGAGAATGGGAATCAAATTGAAGAAGGAGATCCCGTTTTATGCTTTGAAACTTCTAAAACAGCTATTGATATGGAAGCTCCGACTTCTGGATACATTTTTTTTGATGTCGAGGAGCATGACGAAATAACGATAGGACAAGCCGTAGCTGTAATTTCAGAAATGGACTCCATCCCTGAGGATTATTTTACCAAAATCAATGGAGCAAAAAAAAATACGTCAAAAACCGCTTCAAAAAATCCTGATGTAAAAATTTCCAAACCAGCCTTACGACTGATCGAAACAAATGATATTGATATTAAAACAGCTTTTGCAGGAAAATCGTTAATTACAAAAGACGATGTAGAAACCTATTTAGGCACACAAAACTCTACAAAACCTATAGAAGTAGCTTTTAAAAACAATAGTCTATTGATAATTGGAGGTGGTGGACATGCAAAAATGTGCATTGATATCATACAGCAAGATAAATCTTTTGAAATAGCAGGTATAGCTGATGCTAATTCTACTATAAACTCTTCTGTTTTCCATATTCCTGTAATTAGTAGAGATGACAGTAAGAGTATTGACCTATTAATCGAGCAAGGGCTAAAAAATGTAGTTCTAGGAATAGGCGCAGTTCTTAATCACTCCAGTAGAAAAACACTTTTTGACTTTTTAAAATCAAAAGACTTATTTGTTCCAAATATTATTCATCCCACAGCATCTATTGAACCATCAGCAGTTATCGGAGAAGGTAACCAGATTATGCAAGGTGCGATTATTGGGAGTGATGTTCAAATTGGTGATAATTGTATTATTAATTCTGGTGCTATTATCTCTCATGACACAAAGATTGGAGATAATGTACATATTGCACCTGGTGCTATCATCGCTGGAGGTGTAACCATCGCTAGTAATACCGTTATAGGCATGGGAGTAACATTATTTCTTGGTATTAAAATTGGAGAAAATGTAATGATCAATAATGGCATTAATATTTTCAATGATGTTCCTAATAATGAGATCATCAAAGAAGCTTAGACTCTAGTATTATACATTAATAACTAGCGTTATTTTATTTATCAAAAGAGATTTCGTTATAAAAAAAGCCCTTTGCACAATTGCAAAGGGCTTTTATAGTATTAAGAAAAATGGTGATTATTTACCGCCTTTTTCCATTTTAGCTTTCAAATCAGCTAGTGCATCAAGATCACCTA
>CAZYRG010000006.1:34789-37796 GCA_964650425.1 uncultured Flavobacteriaceae bacterium | reverse complement strand
TTTAATCAGATTGGCTAACTGTACTTTTTCGCCATCAAACAAGATATTTCTGGCCAATGGTGTCAATTTTAATCGGTTTTTCTCGTGAAAAGCAATTTCTATATACCCCTGATTAATCAATTGAATCAGGTATTGTTGCAAATCTTTCCAAGCAATATCTTTAGCAATACCATAGGTTTTGATCGCTTGATAACCTTTATCATAAATTAAGGCATTTTGTGACCCTCGTAGTACATCTACAACGACGGTCATGGGTTCTTGTTCCTTGAGACGGGCTATGGCTGAGAGTATTTTTTGAGCTATGATCGTCCCATCGATAAAAGCGGGCGGACGTTTGCACATATCACAATTACCACAATCTTCTTGGATCAATTCTCCAAAATAACTCAATAAAACTTTTCGGCGACAGCTCAGCGCATCAGCATACTGCTTCATACGTTCTAATTTAGCCAATTGTACTTCGGCATTACCAGAATCTTCGGCAAATTTCTGCAATTGCATGACATCAGCAAAACTATGAAAGAGTACTGTCTGCGAAGGAAGTCCATCTCGTCCTGCACGACCAATCTCTTGATAATAGCCTTCGATGTTTTTAGGTAAATTGTAATGAATCACCCAGCGAACATTGGATTTGTCAATTCCCATTCCAAAAGCTATCGTTGCGCAAACAATTTTTAGGGAATCATTGATGAAATCTTCCTGTGTTTTAATTCGTTGCTCATGTGCCAACCCTGCATGATAGGCTTTGGCATCAAAACCTGCATCCCTTAATTTTTCGGCAATGGATTCAGTTGCTTTTCTACTCAAACAATAGATAATCCCAGATTCATTAGGTACCCGTTCTAAGAAATTCAGGATCTGTTGAATCCTATTGGTTCCTGGACGGACTTCTAGGCTTAGGTTAGCTCGGTCAAAAGAGGCGATATGTCGTGTCGCATGTGGGATATTGAGTTGGGTGCAAATATCTTCTCGTGTCGCCTTATCTGCTGTTGCCGTTAGGGCGATTACTGGTGTATTAGGATACCGCTTCTTGAGGAATCCCAATTGCGTATAAGCAGGTCGAAAATCATGGCCCCAAGCAGAAATACAATGCGCTTCATCAATGGCGACTAAACTAATTTGTGAAGGTGCAAGTATCGTGTCTACAATCGCTAAGCTTTCTGGCGCTACGTACAGTAGTTTGATTTCGCCCTTATGTACTTCTTCTGCAATATATTGTTGTTCTGATCCTCCTTGACTACTATTGATAAAAGCCGCCTTAATCCCATTGGCACGTAAGCCATCTACTTGATCTTTCATCAAGGCAATGAGTGGGGAGATTACTAAAGTAACTCCAGGTAATAAGATCGCTGGTAATTGAAAACAAATGGATTTTCCGCCTCCCGTAGGCATAATTACGAGATTATCTCTTGCCTCAAAGACGGAATTGATAATGGTTTCCTGCAAGGGTCGGAAACTGTCGTATCCGAAATATTCTTTAAGTGTTTGTAGCAATTGTTGTTGCATATTTTGTGTTTTTTAAAGTGCAAGCAAACGTATAGAGATGTAGCATATAGCGTCTGTATTGTTATGTACTAGACGTAGCTTGCCACGTCTTTACGGGGTATATGTAGCTAAATGTATTCATATGTTACGCTCTAGAGACTAATTCTAGTAAATCTACTGCGACATTAGTGGTAAACATGCCGTAATTGACAATTGCTTTTCCTTTTTCTAAGGTATCGATTGTTCCAATAGCTTTACCATCAAACATACGAACCCGATCTCCGATTTTTAGGATGGGTTTAGGTTTAGGTGGTACTTCTTTTTTTTCTTTCTCTATTTTTTTCTTCTTTTCACGGATGACCGCTACTTTTTGCTCTGCTTCTTTAGCAATACGTGTTTCTCGAGCTTTTTCAGCTTTACGTTGTTTTGCAGATTGCTTTTTGCGTTTGGAGTTTTCGACCTCTACAATCCTCATAAACTCATTAATGAGTTCCCGTTTTTTCTTCGTAACAAAATACTTCTCACTAATATCATTGATCTTTTGCCCAATATAAATCAAACGTTGATTGCTATCAAATAACTGCTGATAACTTTCTAGCTTTTGCTGTACGCGACTATTGGTCTTTTCCAGTTTAGCCTGTTCTTCCTGTGCTTTTTGCTCTTTGCTTTTAAGGGAAGTAGTGGTTTTTTGAAGTTTAGAGCGCTCCTTTTGTAGGTTAGCAATACTTTTGTCAAAGCGTATTTTGCCGCGTTCTACCTTCTTTTTGGCCTTATTAATTAGGCTATACGGAATGCCGTTTTTTTGTGCCACTTCAAAGGTAAAGGAGCTACCAGCCTCACCCAGATGGAGCTTAAAAAGCGGTTCTAGGGTACGACTATCAAAAAGCATGTTGGCATTAGAAATCTCTGGGAGTTCTTGTGCTAACATTTTTAGGTTGGCGTAATGCGTAGTAATAATTCCATAGGATTTTCGCTCATAAAAAACCTCCAAGAAGGCTTCTGCCAAAGCGCCACCTAATTCAGGATCACTACCGGTTCCAAATTCATCGATCAAGAAGAGCGTTTTGTCATTACACTTTCGTAAAAAAGAATTCATGTTCTTGAGACGGTAACTATAGGTGCTCAAATGATTTTCTATTGATTGATTATCCCCAATATCTGTTAGCACCGAATCAAATAGACACATGCGACTGTATTCATGTACAGGGATCAACATACCGCTCTGTAACATGATTTGCAATAAGCCTACTGTTTTTAAAGTAATACTCTTTCCGCCAGCATTAGGGCCAGAAATTACTATAATACGATTATCGGATTTGAGTTGTATGGTTTGTGGATACGTCTTTTCGCCTTTTTCTTTGTTCGTCAGGTATAAAAGTGGGTGATACGCATCTCGAATCGTTAATTCTCGGTCTTCTGTCAATTTGGGGAGTAACCCATTGATGCGTTCTGCGTATTTGGTTTTTGCCGAAATCACATCGATGGTACTTAGGTACTCTTGATACTGTTGCAACAATTCCTT
>CAZYRG010000006.1:10864-34689 GCA_964650425.1 uncultured Flavobacteriaceae bacterium | reverse complement strand
GGAATTTCTGCAGCGGTTTTATGTAGTACAGGGTAGATTTCCTGTTTTTTTCTAAAAAAGTGTAAAAGTGTATTGGAAGTGGAACTGAGATGAATGATTTTTTTGAGGTTGATGGCTTCCAAAAACGTATTTTCAATACTTAGCAGTTGTAGCTCTTTGTCAATAACCGTAAAACCATGATTAGGGATGCGTTGATCTTGAAGATACGAAGACTTATATTCCGTAACCTGATGCAGGGCCGTAACAACAGCTTCTTTCGTTTTAAAGGGTTGTATGCCTAAAGCCTTTTGTATGCCGTGATCCGTATTGCATAGTGCAGATACATGCTGTAATACGGTATGGAATTCAAGATCTTTTAATGTTTTTGCTGAAATTCTAATCATGCTATTAGGTACTCCCGAGTATAAATCTGCTAGTTTTGTTTGTTTATCTAAAATTTGACTTCAAAAATAGGAAATATCCTTTGGAGAAGATCAAGAGGGAGCAGCTTTTTGCAAATAGATCATTTTTCGAAGCACGATTTTAGTGGTATTCTAAATTTTTTATGATACCTAGGCAACCTTTCTGCAAAAATGAACGTCTTTAAGAATAGAAGCGAGCCAAATTGGTTTGTGGAAGAATATACTAAATCACTTCAATTGACATTTAAACTAAAATACATGAAATTAAAGAATCTATTTATTGCACTTATGAGTATATGGGTACTAACAAGCTGTGCAGGATCTAAAATTAATAAAACACTTAGGTCAGGAAGCATTACTCAAGAAAATTTTAAAACTCAAATTCCATTTGAGTATCGAAAAGGCTTAATTATTCTTAAAGTTACTATTCAGGATAAAGAATATGATTTTGTTTTAGATACTGGTGCAACAAATGTTATTTCTAAAGAACTTGCGAATGAATTAGGTCTTGAAAAAATTGGTAAGCAAGAAATAGGAGATATTCATAATGAAACGAGAGAATTGGATTATGTCAAAATAAATAACATTCAAATAGGAGGTATCAATTTTAAAGAAACTATTGGAACTATTTTAGATATTAAGAACAATGAACTCGCTTTCTTGAACATAGATGGTCTTATTGGCGCTAATTTAATGCGATTTGCGATATGGGATTTTGATTTTGATAATCAATTGATTACAATCACGGATAAAGAAGAAATGTTAAATATTCCTACAAATGCAACGGAGTCCAAACTGTTTATTGGCACAGGAAGTAAAGCATCAATTATTACCAAAGTAAATGGGGATAGGGTATTAAATAACTTAATTGATTTAGGAAATAGTTCTACCGCATTTCTTTCCTATAAGACATTCAAAAAACAAAAAAAATCGAAAAAGATCCATGAATATATCAAAGGGTCTGGAGTTTCTAGTATAGGAGCTTTTGGTAAAGGAAAAGTTAGAAATCGTTATGAGGCAAAAGTAGATGAAATTACTATTGGTAATCATGTTATTAAAGATAAAATTGTACGCATAGAAAATGGCTCCTCGAATCTTGGAATAGCTTTTTTTAAGAATTATAGACTGATTTTGAATTGGAAAGATAAAAATCTGAAAATGATTCAAAAAGGAAAAACACTTAATACCAAACTTAGTGATTTTGGTTTCTATCCAAATGTTGAAAACAATAAACTCTTTGTAGGGTTTTTATATGACAGCACGGCAGCCTCTACTGCTTTACAATTGGGAGATCAGATTTTACAAATGAATGCAATTAATTTCACTCACGTTTCGGATGAAGATTATAAAATGTATTTTACAAATGGTTATATCAAAGGTGATGAAGTGAAAATGACCATATTGAGAGATGGTAAGAAATTAGATTTTGAATTTAAAAAAGCACAATTACTTTGATGAAATAATTTTTTAAAAGAACTTTCCAGACTTTGTTTATTTTCTACAGAATAAACAAAGTCTGATTAGCTCCTGAAAGAATAGTTTACGACGGCATCTGATAAAAGAATTGTTCCTGTACAATTTTACCATCTTTAACCTGATACATTCCAATTTCCTCCATTTGCATGCGCCCTTGTTCTTTAAAAGTGCAATCAAAAGAAAATTTACAGGTAAAATGATCGCCTGCGACTACGGGATCCGAAATTTTACTCGCATGAAATTCGTTGACACTTGCCTGCCAGTCTTCTCCTTTTTTAATAACATTATCCAAACCGCTTGTAACTTCTTGAGGCCATCCAGGCATTTCTTTGCTTACAACATTTTTGTCATACAAGTTTTGTACAGCTTGCATGTTTTGGCCTTGACGGCAAAGTGCTACTAGTTGATCGGCTACTTCTTGTGTGCTCATAATTTTGTTTGTTTTTTGATTATTATGGTTGAATCTTAAATGTACAAAAAAAGCCAATATAAATAGTAAGATGTTATAGGATCACTATTCTTAAAATCATCAAATTCAACGAAGTGCTTCTTTATAGGTGGCAAGACAGCGTTCTCTAGCCATTTTATGATCTACTATAGGCGTGGGGTAGGTAAGTTCATTGAGATCTGGCACCCATTTCTTAATGTACTCATGCTGTTTGTCAAATTTATCAATCTGCGTAATAGGATTAAAAATCCGAAAATAGGGTGCCGCATCGACTCCAGAACCCGCCGCCCATTGCCAGTTACCTACATTGGCAGACATATCGTAGTCTAGTAGTTTTTCGGCAAAATAGGCCTCGCCCCAACGCCAATCAATTAGTAGGTGTTTACAGAGAAAACTTGCTACTAACATGCGGACTCGATTGTGCATATATCCCGTAGTATTCAATTCTCGCATACCGGCATCTACCAACGGATAACCAGTTTGCCCATTTTTCCAGCGTTCAAATTCCACTTCGTTATTGCGCCAATCGATACGATCGTATTTTGGTTTAAAGGCTTTATCTTTAGTGTGTGGAAAGTGCCACAAAATCTGCATAAAAAATTCCCGCCAAATCAGCTCTGACCAGAAAACTTCATTCTTTTCAGCAATGGCTTTTTGGACCATTTGTCGGATGCTTACGGTACCAAAACGTAAGTGCGGACCTAATCTTGATGTTCCATTCTTAATAGCGGGAAAATTACGCGTTGCTTCATAATTCTGAATCAAATCAGGAGTGACCACATAGTCCGAAACCTTGATTTGTGCTTTCTCGAAACCAATATCTGCTAAACTAAGATTGGGTAGTGTTGAATCTTTTATAGTATTAGCCAAAAAATTGCTGCTATCATGAGTCTTGAGATGGGCTGTGTTGAAGGTTGTTTTCCAGACATTTTTGTATGGCGTATAGACCACATAAGGAGTACCATCTTTCTTGACGATCTCATTTTCTTCAAAAATTACCTGATCCTTGTAGGCATAGAAGGGAATAGGATGGTTATCAGAGCTCCTCTTTTGCGAAGCTAAAAGCTGCGTGATGTTGACATCACGATCACGTGCATAGGGCTCATAATCCCGATTGGTGTATACAGCTTGTATATCATATTCATCTAAAAGTTGCTTAAAAATAGTTTCTGGCGTTCCAAAATACATCGCCAATGAACCACCATGAGCCTGCAGTGCTGTATGCATCTTTTGTAATTGCTCATGGATAAAATCGACTCTTGCGTCATTTTTAGGTAAATGTGCTAAGATATCTTTATCAAAAATAAAAATTGGAAGTACAGGGAATTCACTTTTCAGCGCAGCTAATAAACCGACATTATCCTCCAATCGTAAATCACGACGGAACCAAAAAACACTAACTTTTTTGCTCATATATTGGCTACTTACTATTAGAGTACTTTAATGAACGTTCAAGGTAGAGATTCCGCCATCAATTCCCAAAATTTGACCTGTAATCCAACTACTATCATCCGACAATAGAAATTGAGCCGTTTTGGCAATATCTTCTGATGTACCGACCCGTTTTAAAGGATGGCGCTCGTCCATTTTTTCACGTTTAGCATCATTGGATAATAATTTTTCGGCTAATGGTGTATCCGTAAGAGATGGTGCTATGACATTGACACGCATGGAAGGCGCATATTCAGCAGCTAGTGCCTTGGCAAAACCTTCAATGGCACCTTTAGCCGCAGCTACACTAGTATGGAAGGGCATTCCGACTTTTACAGCGACGGTACTAAAGAATACAGCACTTGCTTGTTCGCTTTTTGATAAATTGGGTAATACTGTCTGTAATGTTTTGACTAAGCCCAAGAAATTCAACTGCAAATCCGTTTCAAAAACTTCGGGTTTGATACGCTTAAAGGGTTTAAGATTAATACTACCAGGACAATACACAAATCCATCTAGTTGTTCGGGTAGGAGTGAGGTATCCAAATGATCTGTTGTCACATCAAATGGAATGTGTATCACATCTACGTTTTGTAATTCCTGTTGGGTTCTAGAGGCTACATACACCTTATGATCTTCGCTTAACAATTTTGTCAATGCTAATCCGATGCCTGTAGAACCTCCGATTAATAAAATATTTTTCATGGAATAGTTTTAACTAGACATTTTTAGTACTTTTTGATCTGTTCCTTTGAATTCGCCAAAAAGTTCAATCAGTTTTTGTTCTCGGTATTCGAAGATTTCTTTCAATTTGGGTTTGACCAAAATAGGGTGTACTAATTGTCCTAAAATCCCAAAAGGCACCTTGTAATCTACGATGTCCTCCATTTCTACACCACCGTCTATTTCTTTGATAAAATGCTTGTGATGCCATAATGCATAGGGACCAAATCGTTGTTCATCCACAAAGTATTGCTGATCTCTCACATGCGTAATTTCTGTAACCCATTTGGTTTTTATACCCAAAACCGGAGTTACGATATACTGAATGATTTGTCCAGGGTACATAGGACGATCCGCTCCAGACAAAATTTCGAACCCCATATAGTCAGGTGTAATTGTTTTGAGATTCTTAGGATCACCTAAAAAAACCCAAGCTTTTTCTACACTTATTGGAAGCTTCTGTTTTGTGTGCAGGGTGTAAATTTTCATATCCTTTAATTTTATATAAAGGTATGTTTTTTTGTTTAATTTTTAATTATAAACATTAAACAAAAAAATATGTTATGACCAATGCTAAATAGAAATCCATTTTTTGATACTAAAATGGAATGAATTATGTTACTTTAGATACCAAAGTAATTTTTATGATATCACTAAAAGTAGCAGTGTGGAGCGCTCTTTTTATGTTTTTGGGATGTAAAAGCACTAAAAAAGAGGAACCAAAAGAACAAGAAGTAGCCATGGCTCAAAAAGAAGAAATTAACAATACTGAGCAAGTATCTATTAATAATTGTCCCGAGGATGGCACTTGTACTTGGAGTATCCAAGGAGATACAAATCTCGTGATGAAAGAAGATACGATAGGTGCTTTATATCCGGTTTTTGAAAAAGAAGAAGGAACACATACGATTAAATTTTCGTACGAAAGAGCGAAAAAAGAAGGGTTAGCAGATAGTGGTTACAAGGAGTTGGTCTATTTTCGTATACCTTGGGACACTAAGTCTTTAACCCTCAAAGATGAAGCACTTCAAGAGGTTGGACTTACCTACGGTAGACTCTGTTTTTGTAGAGGTGCTACAGGGTATCAACCTGTTAATAAAGGTACACTAACCCTTACTAAAGCCGAAAACGGTTATCATGTTATACTTACTTTTGAAAACGGTAAGTTTCCACAAATCATCAATAATCTAGATGGTATTGCAACCGAAATTACTGAATAATAATTTTGGAAACCGCTTTAGCATTCTCTGTTTCAAATATCATTAAGTAATTTCCTTTACTTATATTTTGTACATTGATAAGACTCCTCGCATTTGTGTTGGTAGTACTGTAGATTTTTCGGCCTACTAAATCATACAATGTGATTTGATAATTTTTAGAAGTATTGTTACCAAAATCTGCGGTAAAAATACCGTTACTTGGATTGGGGTATATTTTTGTTCCTTTTAGTGTACTAAATTCTGTTACGCTCAAATCAGTATCTCCATTAGTGGTACATATGTCAATATTCCAGCTGTTTACAGTGCCTGTTCGTCCATTTGTACTTTGGAAGCTTAATTTCCATTCACCAGAAGCTGATAAACCTTTTAATCCAGATAGCTTTTCGACAGGAGCATATTCCTGTCCCAAAACTTGACCATTTGGACATTGGATAGCAGGTGAGGCATCATCAAAAATAATCCCGTTTGCACTTATATCTTGGGTTCCGCAATTTCTGTTCCATAGCGATATTACCGTTCCATTTGGATGAATTAATTCTATAGTTAGGTATTCTACCCGATTATGTTCCATGTCAATTTGCACCTTAAGATCTACTATTTGATCCATACCTTGATTAACATTGATGGCAGATACAACAGGGATATTAGTATCAGGAATATTCAACACTTCTTGATTGGTATACTCTTCACATTGTACATTAATAGCTATAGGAGATTCATTTACAGCAAAAAAGACATTGTCAACTCCTTTTACCATAATTCTGGCATTTTTAGAAGCCGCATCATTAGGAACTGTTATGGAATGAACTCCATCATTTGGAGTACTAGTAGCTAGTATGGTGTCAAAAGATTGCCCTCCATCGGTAGAGAGTATTATCGTAACGTTTGGCGTATCAATTCCATTACTAGTAGTACCAGCAACATTCCAAGTGATTTCTTGTTGTTGACCAGTAGTCCACGTGATATTATTTTGATTTTGTGATGTGACACTAAAGGGCTCTGTCTTTACAAAATTGACTTTAAAATCTCTAAAGGCAGATTGCGCGCCTAGACTATTTCTTATATCTCTAACCGTTACCGTAAAATTCATTTCCCTGCTAACACTAGGAATTACTTCCCATTCTGGAGCTAAATTACCTGCCAATACTTCATTAATATTTGGGAAGTATCTATAAGAATCGGTGGTAGGGAATATAGACCTGAACACAGGACCACGTTGCGCATTTGCAGTAGGAGGTGCAGTAGTAATTTCATTGTCCATTTGATCAAATTGATAGGTCAATATATCGTTATCAGGATCTGTAGCAATTGCCGATAATACAAATGGTGTATCAGTCGGGATAATATAATTCGGTATTTCTTGAATGACGGGAGCATTATTGTTATTTTCAGTAATGGTGACTCCGCAAGAATTACTTGGATTAATTCGTTGGGTAATAAATCCACTAATTTGTTTGTGACTGAGTCCATGAAAGTGATGATCAGATATTCTTTGTACGTTAGGTGCACATATCCCAGCATAGGACATAATGGTAGTACCACTTCCTGGTTCTACTGCAGAATTATTACTCCTGTTATCATTACAGAAATTATTAAATGAATGATCACCAGTAAATTGATGACCAACTTCATGAGCCCATAGATCAAATACGAAGCCATCTCCTTCAGGTCTAGAAGATCCAGAAACCGCTCTACCTTTATCATTTCTACTACTACATGGTGTGAAGAAATATGCGAGACCACCACCACCCGTACCCATGGTATGGCCAATATCGAAGTTATCAGACCCAATTTCTGCATTCAAAATAGCATTGCCCTCATCAACGAGAGCGCCTGTATTATTATTTGATAAACCATCAGTAGTCGTATCCAAGAAAATAGTTTTATCATTATCCGGCACTAGAACCATAGAAATTGAAAATTCTCTTTCATATAAGTCATTCAATGAATTAAGTAATACATTAAGACCAGCAATAACAGCTGCTTTCTTTTCTTGATCTGTTCCATTTTCTGCTCCATCCTTGTTGATATAGTAATTGGAGAATTCTGCAGTAGTTACCAATGCCATGCGCAATGTTCTCAATTTACCATCCGAGATGGCTTTGCTTGCCTTTGAAGTACTTTTTTGACTAAAAAATCCTTCACTAATTTTCTGTTTTCCTCCAACTAAACAGTTGGGTTGCTCGGTTAGCGGGATAATTGCATTTTTTCCGTAGACTTTATAGGATTTCCCATCATTAGAAACCGGAGTAATATAAGAGGTAGTTTCATTAGACGACAACCTAGCATGAATACCCTTTGGCGTTTCGGTTATACGGATTGTTTTGGTTGGATTATTGATATCATAACCAACATAATTTGCAATTCCCGGGTATTTAGCTGCCAATTCAGGATGCATCGTAATCACACGTTGTAAGCGATATGAAGCTAGTTTTCCTTTAGCATCAGGGAATTGCATAACACTTCCTGAAGCAGTAGTACTAACTTTACGTAAGGGAGCAGTATGTATTACATTTTTCAAATCTATATAATTGACTTGAAAGTTTTTATGTTGACTAGTTTCGATGCCAGATATAGCGTCCCCACTTTTTTTAGCCTTCGAAATTGCGTTATTGGTTTCTTGCCAAAGTTGACCATAGGTCGCTGTAGAAAATAAAGTCACTATAAATAATCCCAAAAATGCTGTATAGGAAGTCTTCATAAGAATAGTCGATTTAGTTAGTTAAAAAATAGACTTATATGTAATGGACTATATAAGAACTTAAAAGACTATAAATTATTATACTTTAACTTGTCGTCTTTCAATGTTTATGTAAACATTATAAGTTGAAAAGGAATTTTATATGCTTATTGTAGTTTAGAATAGACTTTTCTGGTTATAATTTCATTACCTCTAATGACTCGTACAATATATAATCCAAAGGAATTAGCTGTGATATCTACTAAAGCATCAAAAGTATCAGTATACTCATCTGCAAAAACTAATTTCCCCGTCAGGTCAAAAACTTCTACAATAACAGTTTTATCAACAGCAATTCTCTGTCCAAAATCGATAGTAAAGACTCCGGTATTTGTAGGGTTTGGAGAAATTAAAATTGTTCCAGTAGATTCTCTTTCTGTTACAATTGTTTCATTAATAGCAAATTCTTGAGTATTAATAGCAAAATATATATTATTAGTTGGTACTATTTTGATTCTACAGGTAGGAGAGAAATCCGTTGTTGGGATAGCAATTCTCTCTCTACCATCATTACGTGTATTGGTAATGAGTTCTTCTGTAAAATTTTGTCCTCCATCATAGGATAGTAAAATATCTACTCGTTCGGTATTAATACCATTATCCGTGGTGCCAGCAACGTCCCATTCAATAGTTACTATCTCATTTCTGTTATAAGATATACCTTGTTCATTTTGCGACAATATTCTAAAAGGCCCCGAATTAGCAACATTTACAACAACATCTTTTAAGGCATTTTGTCCACCAACCGGGTTATTATCTCGTACCGTTAGTGTAAAGTTTAATTGACGCGCAACTGTAGGAACTACTTGCCATTCTGTTTTTAATTCTCCAGCAAGAATTTGTGGATATGGAGGAAAAAAACGCTCCGAAGCAGTAGTTGGAATCAGCGATCTAAACATAGGTCCTTGCGCAGAAGTTGCAACAGGTGGCATTGTAGCAGGTGTAGTATCTTGTTGTTCCCAGCTGTAGGTCAGTGCGTCATTATCTGCATCTGCAGCAGCTACATCGAGTACAAAAGGAGTAGAGTGGGGTATGGTATAAGAATCCGCAATGTTACCAATGGTAGGCGCACTATTATTCGTATTTGTCTCTACGACACCGCAATTCCCTCCAGGGCTAACATTTCGTAAAAAATTCCAAACCTCTCTGATATTAACAGCATTAAAGTATGGATCACTATCATCCTGAATGTTTGGAGGTGATATACCTGCATATCCCATAATGGTCGAACCACTACCGGGCTCTACTGATGTAGATGCTACCCGCTCTTGATCATTATTTTGCGTATGATTACCCCCAAATTGGTGTCCAATCTCGTGTGCTACAAAATCTAAATCAAATTCAGGTCCTACTGGAGATGAAATACCAGTTACACCTTGAGCACGAAAGTTGGTGCACGGAGAGCCAATCTGCGCAAGTCCACCAGCTCCTGTGCTAAATGTATGTCCAATATCATAATTTTCAATACCAATATTTGCATCTATGACACGTTGGCTATCATCAATCAATGCAAATGGATCAAAATTTTCTAAATCATCTGTTTCACTATCCAAAAAGATAATATTATCCATATCCGGGATAAGCTGCATGGTGATAGAAAACTCATTTTCGAAAAGCTCATTAATGGTCATCATAGTGGTCATAACAGCACTTAAGACAGCTTCTTTTTTTTGAGCGTCTGTGCCAAGGTCTAAGTTGGCTCTATTTATATGGAATTGAGAATACTCTCCTGTAGTCGCAATGGCCATTCGAAAAGTTCTTAATTTTCCGTCATTTATAATACGTTTTTGTGCACTATTTACCGGTTTTTCACCATGGGAATGGTTTTCAGTTTTACAAGAAAATTGTTTTTTAAATTTTGAAGAAGCCTGTTTTTCATACAAGATATATTCATCAGTATTCGAGAGTTGTTCTAAATTATAAATCCCTTTTTGAGAATCAAATAATACTGTATGAATACCAGAACCATTCATGGCTATCCTAATGGTATTCAAAGGATTTTGAATGTCAATACCACGAAATGTCTTTAAATTAGGGTATTTTGCAGCAAGCCCATCGCTGAGTGTATTTAAGGATACAATCTCATAAGAACTAATAGTACCCAATGCGTTAGGAAAATCAACAAGTTGTTGCGCTCTTTTTGCACCGTATATTTCTCGTTGCGGGACATTTTTTAATAATGAACGAAGTACTTGTTCATCCAATCGATAGGAAGAATAGTTATTGATCGTTCTGGAAGGATTCTGAAGTTGTTTTTGGGCATTAGCACTATTTTCAATAACAGCCCAACAAGATTGTTGTCCACTGACACTATAGCTGAGCAACACTAACAAAAATAATAAAAGGTGATTATACTTCTTCATCATACATTTTTTTTGGGGCGACATTTTGTTAATACACTACTTTTTTTATCTAAAATACTGTAATGAATAACTCAAATATGCTTTATTTTATTTGAATTTTAAAATTCTCATGCAAAATTTTACACAATCGTCATTTCAAAACAATGTTATATACGTGTTTATCTATTTTATTCAAGTAGTAGTTTTTCGGTAACTACTTCATTGTTTCTTATTACTTGGACAATATACATACCAGTAGCTTGTTGTCGTAAATTTACAGTTGCTTCAAAAGTTGCATCAAAGGTTTTATCATAGACTAATTTTCCTGAAAGATTAAATACTTGAACGAGTATAGGAGTCTCTTCTGAAGAAAATCTTCCAAAACTAATGATAAATCGACCATTATTTGGGTTTGGAAAAATATTGATCGTACCATTTTCTATTTTTGGACCTCTTACGATATTAGATATCTCAAAAGGTTCACTGTTGATAGCATAAAAAACATTGTTTATAGGTTCTAATTTTATACGACACTTTTCAGCAGCTCTTCCTTGAGGAATTAGAATTAATTCTTCACCGTCATTTTGACTTTTTTCATATAACACGGTATCAAATGTGTCGCCATTGTCATAGGAGAGTAGGATTTTTACATAATCGACATTGATGCCATTGCCATCTGTACCAGCGACATTCCATGTAATTCTAAATTCTTCATTTTGATCATAAGTGATGCCACCAGAGTTGAGTGATGTAATTTGAAAAGGACCTGTTTCGGCTACCTCAATTCTAGTATTCTTTATAGCTGTCATTCCCCCTAATGGGTTATTATCTCTTACAGTTACACTAAAATTCATCATACGCGCTACCGAAGGTAGCACTTCCCATTCCGTGCGCATATTTCCAGCGAGTACCTCGCTATATGGCGGAAAATAACGTTCAGGTGAAGCTACAGGTGGTAATGATCGGAATAATGGTCCGCCAGTTGCATTTGATTCTGGAGGCATTACGGTTATTTCATTGTCTTGCTGCTCCCAACAATAAGTTAGTGAGTCTGTATTCGGATCTGTTGCGGTTGTATTCAACAAAAATGGTGTGCTATGTGGAATTTTGTAGTTCGTTAAATTTGGGATTACTGGCGGAGTATTATTAATAGTTTGTGTTTGGATTCCACAATTTGTTGCGTCGCTAATAATTTTTGACATTTCATTTAAAGAAAATGCATTGAAATAGGGATCAACACGTTCTTGAATATTTGGCGAGCAGATTCCAGCATATGACATTATTGTAGATCCACTTCCTGGTTCTATTGCTGCCGCATCAACTCGAGTAAAAGGTCCGCAATCATTATTAAAGGTATGATTAGCTCCTAGTTGATGCCCAATCTCATGTGCTACGATATCAATATCAAAAAAATCACCTTCTGGTTCGAAATACTGTGTAGCTGCTTTGGCTTTTTCATTCGTGCATAATTTTCCGACAGCTGCTAGTCCATTAATTTGATTATCAACACTTAACACATGTCCAATATCATAGTTGTCATATCCAATAGCCTGATCAATTACTCTTTGATTATCGTCTAGCAACGTAAAAATATCTTCATTGGTCAAACCATCCGTATCGGGATCAAAGAATATAAGTTGATCATTATTTCCAATAAGTTGAAATGTTATCGCCAATTCATTTTCATACAAAGCATTAATACGGGTAATGGTTCGATTTATTGCAGCTAAAACTACAGCTTTCTTTTCCTGATCTGAAGCCGAATTCGATAAGTTTGCTCTTTGGATATGGTATTGCGAATATTCGCCCGTAGCTGTCATAGCAGTTCTTAGTACAACCAGTCTGTTAGGAATGGTGTTTTTGGCACTTTTCTTTTGCTGTGCACTAACTATAGTATTACCTATAGTTCTACAATTAAATTGTTTTGCTTTGTTAGGAGAATTACTGTCGTTTTTTGTAATTGTATAAGTGTTGTTTTCAATTTTCCGAATATAGTAACTTCCATTTTTACTATGTACTTTAGCATTAAAACCAGTGGGATCTATAGTAAAATGTATGCTTGTTGTTGGATCATTGATTAGATAACCAATATAGGAATTAATAGAAGGATATTTCTTTGCGAGTTCAGGACTCATGGTTCTTAATTTCTGGATCTGATATTTTGCAAATGCTCCTTCAAGATTTGGAAGATCAATTTGAACAGTAGCCGCAGTCTTATTTACAGAGCGGTTACTACTTGTTATTTGATCATTGTATGGAAAATTAATAAGTTTTGCCTTAAAATTTTTGATATTCAGTCGATACTGAAGTTCATTGCCTTTAAGATTCTTTGAAGATATTTCACTTAATGGAATTCGATTCCAATCACTAGTTGTAGGTTGAATCTGACCCTGTAAGGAAATCGCAACAAGAAGCAATACTCCTTGTATCAGTATCATTGGTTTTGTGTAAATCATGAACGATTTTTTTGTGTGCACCTTAAAATACGAATTATATTTTTGAAAATTTTAAACGTCTTTATTATATATAACGCTAAATAAGTCGATAACCCTACTATTTTCTTTCAAAATTTAACAATCATTATTACAACAATTATCAGTTTTAACTAATTTACAACTAGAAACGGCTAATAAAGCTCCAAGTATAGGCGCGCAGATATATAACCAAAGATGTTCCAAATATCCAGATAGTAATGCAGGGCCTATAGACCGGGCTGGGTTCATGGATGCATTGGTCATTGGTCCTGCAAACATTGCTTCTAATAAAACGACGCTACCAATAGCAATACCAGCAATGACACCAATTTCTTTAGCACCAGTAGAAACATTAATTATGACTAACATTAAGAAAAAAGTCAATAAAAATTCTAGTACAAAGGCACGCATCGGATCTAGAGAAGGAATAGTAGCACCCAAGTATTCACTTTCAGGAAATAGAAACCAAACCATCGTACTCGCTATAATAGCGCCAAGTACTTGCGCAATAATATATTTAGGAACCTCTCGCCACGCAAACTTTTTAGCATAGGCAAAAGCAATAGTCACAGCAGGATTAAAATGTGCTCCTGAAATATCCCCAAAAGCATAAATCATTGCCATCACAATTAATCCCCAGGTAATTGCCACGCCAGGGTGTGTAATGACGCCATCTGTAATTTCATTTACCGCCATAGCAGCAGTACCGCAAAAAACTAATGAAAAGGTGCCTAAAACTTCAGCAATATAGCGCTTCATAGCCGTTCTTTTTTCTACAAATATACAAACCCTTATTTTAAGTTTTTGTTAACAATGGTTAGGTTAAGGTTTTTTTATTTTCGTTGTGCTTGAAAAAATTAATTATAAATAAACACTACTATTATGAAAACTATCTTATCAATATGTGGAGCCATAGCAATATCAGCAATGAGTTATGCACAAGTAAAAGCACCGCAGCCTAGTCCAAAGTCGAAAATAGAGCAAGTCATTGGTCTTACGGATGTGACTGTTGAATATTCTAGACCAGGAGTTAAAGACCGTAAAATTTTTGGTGATTTGGTGCCTTTTGACAAAATGTGGAGAACTGGAGCCAATAAGAATACAGTCATTTCTTTTAGCGATGATGTAAAAATTGAAGGAAAAGAATTAAAAAAGGGTTCTTATGCGATGTTTACAAAACCAGGTAAATCGGCTTGGGATGTTGTATTTTATTCTGATACCGAAAACTGGGGGACACCAAAAGAGTGGGATGAAGCTAAAGTTGCTTTAAAAGTTTCTGTAAAACCGATTGAAATCCCTTCAAAAATTGAAAACTTCATGATCGTATTTGATAATCTTAAAAATAACTCTGGGGAGATGGAATTACTTTGGGATAACGTTTATGTGCCAATGAAAATAGAAGTGCCATCGGATAAAACAACAATGGCTAGTATTGATAGAGCTTTGAATGGTCCAACAGCACGAGATTATTACAGTGCGGCAAGCTATTTCCTTGACGAAGGAAAGGATATGAACAAAGCCCTTACATGGATCAATAAAGCTGTGGAGATGGATGGAAAAGATACTTTTTGGATGTTACGCAAAAAATCATTGATCGAAGCAAAACTAGGAAAAACAAAAGATGCTATTGCCACAGCAAAGAAATCGTTAGCTTCTGCAGAAAAGGCAGGTAATGCAGATTATGTAAAAATGAATAAAGATTCTATAAAAGAGTGGGGGTCTTAAAAAACTGATCATTACATTCTATTTTATATACGAAAACAAGTTCAAATTAAAAGTGCAATTGCATATTATGTGTAATTGCACTTTTTTTATTAAACGGGGTTAAATAACGTTGAAACAAAACTACGTATGGTTACGTAGTTTGTATTTTGAATTAGAATGTAAAGATTATATTTAATGTATTTTGTCGTTAAAATATGTATTTAATCGATTTTTGTATTTTTTTAATAAGCGAAACTATAATTTAATTATGGTTTTACCATATCTTTGAAATGAGCAATAAAGACATATAAACCCCCTTCATAATACACCCTCCAAAAGTATTATAGCCGTATTGTCTCATAAGGAAGAAGTTCGGCATATTAGTTAAATAGTTTTTAAATTCATTAGTTTTTAAAAAATATCCTCTTGTTATTGAATCAAGAGGTTATTTTTTTATGTATACTTTTTTTAATGACTATGGTATTTATGTTTAATAACTATAACATAACTTCTTGAAATTTTAATACTATCATAACAGTCAGTAGGGGATAACCATAGTAATTTTGCAAAACTGAGTAGCTATTTGCTTGGTAAACACTAATACTTCATAAAAAGAAAACATGAAAAAATTACTATTCCGAAATACCCTTCTTTGGGTTTTTTTACTAACAATTACGTCATTTTCGATCAGTGGGCAAAGCGTATTTGTAAACGAAATTCATTATGACAATTCTGGTACTGATGTAGCCGAGGCTATAGAAATTGCAGGGCCAACAGGTACTGATCTTACTGGTTGGAAAGTAGAATTGTATAATGGAAGCAATGGTACAGTTTATAACTCAATTGATCTAGACGCTGTACTCACTGATGAAGCGCAAGGTTATGGTTTTTTAATCCTAAATTTGCCTGCCAATGGTCTGCAAAATGGAGCACCAGATGGACTCGCACTCATTGATGCATCTAATAGCGTTATACAGTTTTTGAGTTATGAAGGCGTTGTTACAGCAACGAATGGTGCTGCAAACGGACAATCTAGTACAGATATTGGTGTTGTAGAAGGTTCGGGTACTGCAATAGGAGCCTCTTTACAATTAACAGGGACTGGGAATATGGCATCAGATTTTAGCTGGGAGGCCTTTTCTTCGAATACCTATGATACGATTAATATTGGACAATCTTTTGATGGTACTACACCACCTCCAACTATTGCGAATATTGTGATTAATGAGCTCGATGCTGACACTGCAGGGAGTGATACATTAGAGTTTATAGAATTATATGATGGAGGGGTTGGTAATACTTCTTTGGATGGATTAGTTGTAGTCTTATATAATGGGAGTAATAATCTAAGTTATCGAACGATTAGTTTATCAGGTTTTACCACCACTGCAACAGGATATTTTGTTATCGGAAATGAAGCCGTTGCCAATGTAGATCTTGTTGTACCTAGTAATGCTATACAAAATGGTGCTGATGCCGTAGTTATCTACAATGGCTCAGAGACCGATTTTCCTAATGGTACAGCAATAGTAGCTGAAAATATTGTTGATGCTATTGTATATGGGACTAATGATGCTGATGATCCAGAATTATTGGTATTGTTAAATGAAGGACAAGCACAATTAGATGAAAGCGTTAATGATAATAAGGATGCGGAATCTTTACAACGTATTGTCAATGGATCTGGAGGGGCACAAAATACCGAAACCTACCAAGCAGCAGAACCAACACCTGGTATTACAAATGATGAAGAGGTTCTACCGCCACCACCAACAGGAATTATTACTATAGAGGAGGCGCGTAATGCACCATCAGGATCAACAGTAACGATTTCAGGGACGTTAACCGTTACCGACCAATTTGCAGGTTCGGCATATATTCAGGATGAAACTGGAGCGATTGCTATTTTTGATGAGACTGTTCATGGCGAAAATAACTTTGCTATTGGTGATTCTATAACGATTACAGGAGTGCGTGGTGCATTTAATGATCAGTTGCAATTGAGTAATCTTACCAATCTAGTAGATAATGGAGTGGCTACAACACCTATTAACCCTTTGCAAATTACCTTGGCTGAACTTGCGCAACATCCAGCAGAATTGGTGCAAGTGGTTAATACGACATTCCCAAACTCTGGGGATTTATTATTTGGGAATGCCAATTTTGAATTGACTGATGG
This sequence comes from uncultured Flavobacteriaceae bacterium, assembly GCA_964650425.1. GTDB lineage: Bacteria > Bacteroidota > Bacteroidia > Flavobacteriales > Flavobacteriaceae > Aquimarina. The sequence continues at coordinate 17,551 of CAZYRG010000006.1, read as the reverse complement.
GAGTGGAAATGGACAATTGCGAATCGATAATGATGTCGAAACTATTGTTGGGTTGGCGCAACCAGAAAGTTGTGATTTGGTTATTGGTGTAGTTGGTCGTTTTAGAGATTTTTTTCAATTGTTACCAAGACAAACCAGCGATATCGCTTGTGCAGAACCTTATGAACCATTGAGGGATACTGCGGATATTGCTGAAGAAGATACTTTTGATGTAGCTACATGGAATATAGAATGGTTCGGAGATGAAGGAAATTCTCCGGCTGCCGGAAACCCAATGTCTGATGCTATACAACGTGATAGTGTTCGTAATGTATTAGAAAAACTAAATGCCGATGTTATCGCAGTACAAGAAATAGCGGATGATGCATTGTTTGATGAACTAGTTACTGGCTTAACAGGATATGATTATATTTTGTCGGAAGCAGTCTCTAATCCGACAGGAGATGGGGTAAAGCAAAAAGTAGGTTTTATCTACAAGACAAGTGTTGTTGCACCAAAGGCTACTAGAGCAATGTTTGAATCAATTCATCCATCTTATAATGGCGGTGATTCTTCCGCATTAACGGAGTATCCAGAAGGTGCGGCGGATCGTTTTTATGCTAGTGGACGATTACCGTTTTTGATGACAGCAGATGTGACAATCAATGGACAAACCGAAGAGATCGATTTGATTGCCTTGCATGCGCGTGCAAACAATAGCAGTGATCCACAACAACGTTATGATTTCAGAAAATTTGATGTCGAAGTTTTAAAAGATTCTTTGGATGTAAATTTTGTGGATCGTAATGTGATGCTTCTAGGTGATTATAATGATGATGTAGATGAAACAGTAGCAGATGTAGATACTACAGAAAGTACGTTCCAAAGTTTTGTTGACGACGAAGAAAATTATACGATTGTCACGAAAATTCTCAGTGAAGCTGGATTCCGTTCTTTTGTTTCTAGAGAAAATATGATTGACCACATCTTGATTTCTAATGAACTTAACGATAATTATATCGACACCTCTGCAGATGTAGGCTATCAGTTTTATGACAATGATTACAGTCGTACGGCTTCGGATCATTTGTTGGTAACAGCACGATTATTTATTGGAGATGCTACACAAAATCAAAATACCATTACTGGATTTACATTGATCAATGCAGATAATAACAGCGAAGTAGGAGCTTTGACCGATGGTGATGTAATAGATTTACGAACACTCGGAACTTCATACCTCTCTTTTGCTGCACAGACTAATCCTGAAGTGGTAGGTAGTGTTGCATTAGGGTTAGACGGACCAGTATTCGTTACAAGAACGGAGAATGTTGCGCCATATACGATGTTTGGGGATATACCGAATTTATTTTTTGGAAGAACAATGGTTCCAGGTTCTTATACGTTAACCGCAACTCCCTACACAGAGCGTTTTAAACGAGGAGAAGCTGGTGAAACTAGACAGATACAATTTACGATTGTAGCGGAAGACACTATGTTAGCAGTAGTAGCTCCAAACCCAATTATGAATGATGAGATTGTAGTTAATTTTGATGCAGTTACGGCTCCGACACAAGTCTCATACCGATTGATCAATAGTATGGGAACAACACTTGATAGAGGTCAATTAATCATTAATACTGGTGAAAATTCATTGCGAATTGATGCAAGTACAACCTTAGTAGAAAAAGGAATCTACTATTTGATCGTTGTCACTAATGGACAGCAACAAATCTTGAAGGTATTGAAATAATAGTTGTTGATTTAATCAATATAAAATAGAAGGCCATCTTGTTATAAGGTGGCCTTTTTGTATCTTATAATTTCAACTCAATTAATTAAATTGGTATAACGAAGTAACTAACTACAAGATGCAATATGATTATATTATCATAGGAAGTGGGTTTGGAGGCGCTGTCTCCGCTTTGCGCCTATCTGAGAAAGGGTATAAAGTACTCGTCATAGAAAAAGGAAAATGGTACAAGGCTGATGATTTTGCCAAAACCAATTGGGACCTCAAACGGTGGCTATGGATACCCATGTTAAGGTGTTTTGGAATTATGCGAATTTCTTTTTTGCGACATATTTCTATTCTATCAGGAGTAGGAGTAGGAGGCGGTTCTTTGGTATATGCCAATACCTTACCAGTGCCCAAAACGGCATTTTTTACTTCCGGAAGTTGGAGTGCATTAAACAATTGGGAAGAAGCTTTGAAGCCTCATTACCAAACCGCCTTACAAATGCTAGGAGCAACCAAAAATCCTAAATTGTTTGACGGAGATAAAGCATTGCAACAAGTAGCAAAGGATATTGGAAAGGAAGCCCATTTTGCACCCACTGATGTAGCAGTGTATTTCGGGAAACCCAACGTAACGGTACCAGATCCTTATTTTGATGGAAAAGGACCAGATCGAACTGGATGTAACCATTGCGGTGCTTGTATGACGGGTTGTCCTAATAATTCCAAAAATACACTGGACAAAAATTATTTACATTTAGCTCAAGCTAAAGGCGCGAAAATACTTGCGGAGCAGGAGGTATATGATGTAAAGACCATTGGGAAAGAAGATGGGACTGAAGGCTATGAGGTTTTTATAAAAAATAGTACCAAATTCATTAAGAAAAAACAGAAAGTTACTACCAAAGGAGTGGTATTTTCAGGGGGAGTACTAGGGACTGTAAAGTTGCTTCTTAAGCTTCGTGAATCTTCATTGCCAAAGCTTTCCAAAAAAGTTGGACATGATATCAGAACGAATAATGAAACGCTTGTGAGTGTTTCTTCTTTGAATAAAGAACTAAACCTCTCTAAAGGTGTTGCTATAGGTAGCATTTTGCATACGGATGCCAACAGTCACATAGAGGTGTGTCGGTATGGAGAAGGTTCTAATGCCTGGAAATTATTGCATTTTCCTTATGCAGCTTCTAAAAATGCTCTGGTACGTTATGCGAATACAATTGGGAGTTTTTTAAAAGCTCCTATAAAATATTTTAAAATATACGTTAAAAACAGTTGGGCCAAAAAGACGGTGGTTTTATTGTTTATGCAAACGCTGGAAAGTACAATTGTTTTTAAAAGAAATCTATTTGGAGGGATAAAATCCACGATAGGCTCTGGTAAAAAACCATCTCCCTATATTCCTGAATCGATAAAATTAACATCGAAATATGCAAATCAAGTTCAGGGTAAAGCAACTTCTTTTATCGGAGAAACCCTAATGGGCATTCCGTCCACCGCGCATATTTTAGGAGGCGCAGTGATGGGAAAAGATACCACTGAAGGCGTAATTGATAAGGACAACAAAGTCTATGGATATGAGCATATGTATGTTATTGATGGGGCGATGATTTCGGCTAATCCTGGTGTGAATCCTTCTTTAACGATCACGGCTATGGCAGAACTAGCGATGTCTAAAATTGTAGAAGCAAAAGACTAATTTTATTTCAATAGTTTAGTTGTTCTATTACATCAAAAAAGCGACTGTCTGTAAAGGCAGTCGCTTTAATAATTAATATATAGCTAAGTTCTAGTATTGGTTTGAATTATAAACCATGGCTAGAAGAAGTATCGTCTACAGGACAAAGGTTACCACCATTTTTGCTGGTTCCTGATAGGACTTCATATCCAGGACAATCGTAACCAAATCCAATAGGACATTGGCAACCTGTAAATAGTTTAGTCCAATAAGATTTTCCGCTTTGAAGCGTAGTCTTTACCCAAACTTTATGACCGAAAGTACCATCCGTATTTTGTCCAGTAATCGTAAACTCATCTCCTGGAGTAACTTTGTCACTAAATACAGTAATACTTTTTCCATCTACTTTTTGGAACACTTCCACTTTTGCCGCTTTTGCATGTCTAGAGAATCCTTCATAACGTAAGGTTAAAGAAGTAACACCTCCATCACATGGACCACAATCAGGTTTTGTAACAGGGCATAATTCACCACCTTCAGAACTAGATCCAGAAACTACTTCAAAGTCACCACGCGTTAGGCTAGGACCAATTGGCATATCACAACTAGTATTTAGAATAACTTTTTTCTTACCATTAACAGCAATGACAATTCTACGTCCAAAAGTACCATCTGTATTTGCTCCTACAATTGTAAAGCTAGCTCCCGCAGCTACAGTATCATTAAATACTTCAGTAATTCCAGTAGCCATACTATACTGGTATACTTGAATGTTAGCATCTTCAGTTCCATTATATTTTAATTCTAAATCTGTAACACCACCAATACACACAGCACAATCAACTGTAGTAGTTTCTATGCCTAATTTCATATTATCAATCGCACCAGAATTTTGGAATAAAATTTCCATTTTGGCAACACCTTTAGTTTCAGCTAAATCAACAAATTGTTTTGCGTTATTACTTTCTGCTGGGACTAGTGTTTGTGAAAGTAGTACTGATCCATCAGCACCAAAAAGAGTAACTACAGTTTCTCCACGCGCAGGGACATCTAAATCTAATAAGTCAAAACCGAACATTGTTACTGCTCCGGACGCATAATTAGAGAAATCAAAATTGTATTGTGTGCCTACATTCCAACTATCATCTGGATCACTACTATCCAAATCTTGTGATAAGATCAATACTTTTCCAAGAGCTACATCATTACTTGGTTGTGGTATTTCAGAAACACCTGGTCCGCCAAAAGAAAAGTTTGGAGTACCTAAATCAAAATCATTACCTGTAGGATTTTCAGAATCAAAAATCATTGCAGTGTTTTGATCAGGGAAATCTGGATTCACTCCAAAAACACCAATAGTTCCATTTCCGATAGGAGGAGTAATGCTAGAAACGATTGCACCAGTATCGAATTCTTCAAAATCAATAACAACCATTTCACTTGAAGTAGAGGTGGTTGGTAGTTCATAAGTCTCGCCGTTATTACCATCGTAATCACAAGCGACTAACATCAGAGTTGAGGCCAATAAGCCGTAAATTTTTTTCATTGTTTTGGTTAGGTTAAAAAGTTAAAAATTAGTTGTAAGGGTTTTAAAGAGCTCAAATATAAGTTGTTTGTCGTACGTAGAATCAAAAAAAAATTGCCTTTTCGGTAAAAGTGAAATTTAATCGACAAAAACCATGAGTACGGAAATAGCATAAATTATATATGGTTATATATGGTTTTTTGTATCTGGAATTAAAAAAAGAACTTATCGGAGCCTGTTCTTTTTCCTAAGCGTTTTTTAAACATTCTCTAATTAGAAATACGATTATTTTCAGGTATATAGAAAAAAACCTGATTCTGTATAGTAATCATACAAAATCAGGAGTATATGTTTTTGAAATAAAAGACTTATTTAAGCGCCCCTACCATTTCTGCTGGTTGTACCCATTCATCAAATTCTGTATCTGTAAGATACCCTAAAGCCACAGCTTCTTTTTTGAGTGTGGTACCATTTTTATGAGCTGTATTTGCAATTTCTGCAGCTTTATAATAGCCAATTTTTGGATTCAAGGCAGTTACCAGCATCAAAGAATTATTGAGCAATTCGTCAATACGTTGTTGGTTAGGTTGTATACCAGAGGCACAATGTGCTTCAAACGAAATACAAGCATCTCCTAATAATTGTGCACTTTGTAAAAGATTAGCAGCCATTACAGGTTTAAAAACATTTAATTCAAAATGCCCTTGCATGCCTCCAACACTAATTGCAACATCATTCCCCAATACCTGAGCACAAACCATTGTTAACGCTTCGCATTGGGTAGGGTTTACTTTTCCAGGCATTATAGAACTACCAGGTTCATTGGCAGGAATTAATAATTCTCCAATACCACTGCGTGGGCCAGAAGCTAGCATTCTGATATCATTGGCAATCTTATTCAAGGAAACGGCTAATTGTTTTAAAGATCCATGCGTTTCTACAAAGGCGTCATGAGCAGCCAGCGCCTCAAATTTATTATCTGCCGATACAAAAGGATGTCCAGTAAACTCAGCTATGAATTCTGATACCCGCTTGGCATAACCCTTTGGAGTGTTAAGTCCGGTGCCAACCGCAGTACCGCCCAATGCTAATTCAGCCATATGTGGCAGTGTGTTTTCTAATGCTTTGAGTCCATGGTCTAACTGCGATACGTAGCCAGAAAATTCTTGACCGATAGTTAATGGTGTGGCATCCATGAAGTGGGTGCGACCAATTTTCACAACTTCTTTGAAAGCATTGGATTTTTCTTGTAAGGTGTCTCTAAGTTTTTTAATTCCCGGTATGGTAATGGTGACTAACTTATGATAAGCTGCAATATGCATTCCTGTAGGGAAGGTGTCATTAGAAGATTGTGATTTGTTCACATCATCGTTGGGTTGCAATGTTTTTTCTCCTTCACCTAATGCTTTGCCATTCAGTTGATGTGCACGATTAGCGATCACCTCATTTACATTCATATTACTTTGTGTTCCAGAACCAGTCTGCCATATGACTAGTGGAAATTGATCATCATGTTTGCCTTCAAGTATTTCATCACAAACTTTGGCAATATGGTCTCTTTTTTCGATGTCCAAAACACCTAGTTCGCAGTTCGTATATGCAGCTGCTTTTTTGAGATATGCAAAACCATGTACAATTTCTATTGGCATAGAAGCGGGGCTTCCTATTTTAAAATTATTACGAGAGCGTTCTGTTTGTGCTCCCCATAACTTGTTAGCAGGTACTTTGACCTCGCCCATAGTATCTTTCTCTATTCTGAATTCCATAAGT
>CAZYRG010000006.1:6567-10764 GCA_964650425.1 uncultured Flavobacteriaceae bacterium | reverse complement strand
AGCAGGTACTTTGACCTCGCCCATAGTATCTTTCTCTATTCTGAATTCCATAAGTGTTTATTTTTTGTCAACGCAAATTTAGGAATTTTTGAGCCTATGGACTTAGAATTTTTATACAATACATGTGATTTTTATCAAAAAAGCATTTTGCATATAGAAATATTATGACATATAAATTAGAGTAGTTATATTTGTCGAAATAACAAATTATACTATCATGTTTGATTTTGATCAATATCTTGGATTCTTAGCGTTTTTAACAATTCTTACCATTGGTTTTTGGTTAATGATTTTTCTTGTGTCAATTATTCCTTATTGGATTGGAGGGGCATTATTGGAGAATTTCAAGTTGAAAAGAGAAGCGAAGCGTAAAGCTAAAGAGAACGCATAGTTCTCTTACTATATAATAAATACAAAAAAGCCAATTCACCGCAGCGAATTGGCTTTTTTGTATTTATTATGTTTGGATAAGTAAAGTAATTATTACTTACCAGAAATCTCTTTTATTTCTGCCAAATACTTTTCATATTGCTCAGGTGTCATAATCTCATGCACTTTTTCCTGAAATTCTGCTTGTATTTTGGTTAGATCTGCATTTTTTGTGTCCATATCCGTATCAGAAGTATAGACCGCATTTTTCTTCATTTCAAATTCTATGTTGCGCTCGGTCATCATTTTTGTTTGACCAACACTTAACATCAGTGATTTTTGCCACTTAGAGGCATTATGTTTTGCTATTTTCTGAATGCCTTCTGAAGCATCCGCTATATTAACATCTTGTGCGTTTATTGTAGTGTACACTAATCCTAATATAATCGTGCAAAAAAGTACTCGTAGGTTCTTCATGTATATTTAATTTATTTCGGGATGGTCTAATATAAGTTTTTTTAATAAAAAATTAAAGTTTATCTCTAAAAAATAACAATTAGATTTTTCTATTTATTGCAATTAGTTATCTTCTTGCAGAAATTGTGCCATTTCTTCTTTTATAATAATTATATTGATCTTCTGTTAGTATTAATCGTATTTCTTCTTTTTGTTCTGCTGCGATACTATATAATTGTCTGGTTTTATCGTGTCTATCTATATCCGATTGTAACAAATCTTTTGCGATAACAGAATATTTAAAAATTTTAGCAGTTACACGTTCGGTCTGATCATCTGTAAGTGATAATTCTATTTGTAAGGTTTCAGCTTTTTCTTCGGCCAATGTTTTATAAGTGTCTACTTCTTCAGGCGAGAGCTCAGTTTGCGCATTGCAGAACTGTACAGCGATTAGGAATAGAAAGCAAACGTAGCATAATTTTTTCATCTTACATATTTTTTAATTGCTAATAAGGCAATTAATGGTTCTTTTTTAAGTAGTTAGTTTAATTTTAATGATTCGAATTTCATGTACAGATTCATAATTTAACATACTAAAAACTTGTTATCGTCTCGTAATATTGTTCTTATAATAGAAAATCTTTAATAATTGTTGGTGGTCGTCCTATAAGCGCTTTGTTTCTCAATAGTACTATAGGTCGTTCCATTAGTTTTGGATGTTCATGCATTGCTGTTATGATTTCTTCATCCGTCATTACAGTATCTTTATAGGTATCTTTCCAAATAGCTTCGTTTTTTCTAACAAGTGCTATGGGTTGGATATTTAGCATTTTTATAATACCTGTCAATTCACTTTTAGAGAGTCCATTTTTCAAGTAGGGGATGATTTCAAATTCTTTATCAGAATTTTTAAGCATTTCTAACCCTTCTCTGGATTTACTGCAACGTGGATTATGATATATTTTCAACAACTATTATAGTATTCGATAAAAAGTTAGGATGGTGATCGTTGGCCTGTTATGTGCTGCTAATTTCGTTTTTTTTCTTAAAAAAAATAAATTTTTATTAATTAGCAGGGAGGATAATCGATCAAAAGCTTAGATTTTCGCTAATAGTACTAATTTAAAGTTCTTTTACTAGTATAAATTGGATGCGTATTTGTCTAATTTTAGATAGTATAGTATTGATTTTGTATAAAAATACGTTAAATTGAGCCTTAGAATTGGTGTTATTACCATGATACGCTATATAGAATTAATAAGTATTTCAGTATAAAAGAGCCTTTATGAAACAACTATCCGTATTATTTTTTGCTTTTTGTTTTTTTTCTCAAGCTTTTGCACAAAAGCCTACACTTTCTAGTGATTTTTCTTTAGATATCAGTCAGCGCTACACAGAAATTAAAGCAGGGGCTACCTATAACTTCGGGTATAATCAAGATGTTTTATTGATTAAAAAAGGGAAAGACCACTTGACTTTACAACGATTCAAGTTAGATGGGTTAAAGAAGAGTGCTCAACAAAGTCAGATTATAGAAGACAAAGGGAAGTTTGTAGGGATGTTGCAAATGGAAGACTATGTTTTTGTTTTTTATAGTACTGGAAACAAGCTCTCGGCGATGAAAATATCTATTATTAGTAAAGTGGTGCAACCGGCTAAGACGATTATAAACTCAAAAAGTAATGTGGCAGAGAATTTTGGTTTTGAAAGTACTTTTGGATTTTCATCCGAAGGGCGTATACATAAGTTTGCGGTCAAAAAATCTTTTGATGGTTCCAAGTTCTTAGTGCAGTATTTGTTACAGCCTGGATTGTTAGCGGATAAAAACACCAAAGACATTGTAGTGGTTGGTGTGTTTGATGCGAGCCTTCAACGGCTATGGAATCAACAAATTACATTGCCTTATCCATCGTTAAAAACGCAAAAAATTGATTTTGCTATCGATGCGACCGGAAATCATTATATGTTATTAAAGGTGCTAAAAGATTTTCCTAAAAATGACCTAGATGCGGTTAAAGAATTACAAGACTATCATGTAGAAGTATTAAAAACAGTTATTAATACAGGTACTGCCCAGAATCATAAAATTGAAATCGGATTGAATGCTGTTGAAGAAATGGTGTTACATCCAGATGCAAAAGGAACAATGTCTGTTTTTGGTTTTTATAAAGAAAATCACGAAGCTGTAAAAGCACTAGGAGTATTTTCGTCATTACTAAGTGAAGACGGAGCTCCTGCCGAATTAAAAGTAACGGCTATTGACACAGCTTATACCAATAAGTTAGATGCCAATCGCCTAACTCGTATTGATAAGGGGGATCAAGATAAAGACGATAAGTATGATTTAGAAAATTTGAAGATCAACAAGGTGCTTCCTAATTCGGATGGTTCTTTTGTGGTGCTAGCTGAGCAGCGCTATGTCAATGAGCGTTATATGACGACTGCAACAGGAATTAGACCTGTTTACACCTATTTGTACCGTGATGTGCTTACCTATAAAATGAATAATGATGGCACGTTGGCTTGGTTCAAGAAATTGCCCAAGCATCAAATAAGTATTAAAGGCAAACGTAGTTTATCTTACACCTATATGCGAGGAGGAGGGAGTTATTATTTGCTGTTTTTGGATGATTTTAAAAACCTGCGCTTGTCTTTGGATGGTTTTGCCTACAAATTTTTTGATGGTAAAGGAGGTTATCTCTATGTCATGGCCTACAAAATCAATGAAGAGACCGGAGAAACCGAAAAAATAGCGGTAATCAATACCAAAGATATCAAGGGATTGAAGCTAAACCGTTTCTTCATGGACAAGATTATCCGCTTGTCGGACACGAACCTTGTAATAGAAGGTTTTGATAATAAAAAGAAAAACTTCTTGATGAAGTTGTCGGTGAAGAAGTAGGGTTGGTCTTTATTTTTACGTAAAAAAATAGTGATTCACGCGCAGTTAATTTTTTTATTGAGATAATAGTAATTTAGTAATTGATATAGAGTTTTTTGAGACAATTCCTACAATGTGTTATCTAGATCAAAAAAACACCTTTTTTGGTTGAGATGCTCGAATAAGTTACACGAAATTATGATAATAATTTTAGGAGTAAATACTGGGTATCACACAACCTTCTCGCAAACCAAAATCACCTTGCGCTCGTCCATAGTTGTAGTGAAAAACAAGTAAGAATTACCTCCGTCTTTAATCTTAAACTTCTTGCGTAATACAGCAACAGATTCTGGGAAATTCCTAGTGGTGATATTTGCTTTGGTAATCCCTGTTTTTTTTATTGCTTTTTTGTTGTAGGGTAAGATCTGTTGTATTTTAAAGCTTCTGCCTGGGAAATATGGTTGTAAATCAGTCGATGTGTACAGGTGGGT
>CAZYRG010000006.1:0-6467 GCA_964650425.1 uncultured Flavobacteriaceae bacterium | reverse complement strand
TCCAAATGTTTTGGAACATCAGGAAGGCAATCTTCTAGAAAAAACACTTTACTTTGGTCATCACTACGTCTAGATGGGTCGATGTAGATCCAGTCTAATAGTTGTTGTTGGTTTTTTAAAGTTTCTAGCCCGTCTCCTGTAATGCAGGTGATGTTTTTGCTTTTTAACTGTGTAAAATTATGCTTAGCGATAATGCTTAGTTCAGGATTGAGTTCACAGTGGATCACCTCTTGCATGACTTTGGAAAAATAATAATCGTCGATACCAAATCCGCCAGTAACATCGAGCAATGTGCCTCCGGAAACCAAAGCGCTTTTGTAGCGTGCTGTTATTTCCGAAGAAGTTTGTTCTAGGTTTAGGTTAGGAGGGTAGTAGCAGTTTGTGGTATGAGCCCAAAGGGGGAATTTTTTCAATGCTTTTTGTCGTCCATTCACCTGTGTGGCGATCTCTTGTATCGCGACTTCAGGGAATGGGTTTTTGGATAAAACTAATTGTGCGACATCAAAATTTAATTCAGATTTATTTTTTATAAAATCCTGTATAGGTGTTTTTAAGAGTAGTTTATTTAACACAATACTATAAGTCTTTGGTCAGTTGCTTTACGATCTTGTATTCGGACAAAAATTCTTTGGCTATCACCTTAATAGCGGTGTATGAAGGTACTGCGACAATCATACCTGGAATACCAAATAAAATCCCACCAATCAAAATGGCCAGGAATATTTCTAAGGGATGCGACCGTACGCTATTTCCAAAAATAAGCGGTTGGTTGATGAAGTTGTCAATGAGCTGTATCACAAAATAGCCAATCATTATATAAATTAATTTTGGCAAAAGTACGGTTTGAAAATCGGCACCAAGGTTACTCGTTGTGGCTAATAATAATACTAAGACACCTCCTATCAACGGCCCTACATAAGGGATTACATTCATGATGGCAGCAATTAAGGCTAGTGCAATGGCGTTTTCGACACCAAAAATGAGCAATAGAATCGTGTATAGGATAAAGAGTATGGTAATTTGCAATAATAAACCTACAAAATAGCGTGATAGTAACTCCTTGATTTTGTTGAACATACTCATAAATCGACTTTCTTCTCCTTTGGTAGCAAATACTAATAAACTACGTTCTAATAAGAAACTGTCTTTTAGAAAAAAGAAGGCAATAAAGAGCACGGAGAATAATCCTATAAGAATGGCGCCAAATCCATTAAGGAAACCGTTTATAAGGTTAGGGATGGCTTTAAAATCAAAATACTCCATCAAATCAGAACGCTTTAGCACTTCTATCAAGCTTAGCTTTTCGACATTCAAATAATTACTAATCTCAATATTCAAGCGCTCGAGCTCGTATTTTAGCTCATTCACATCAATCGTACTGATATATTGACTTTGCTTGATGATGATAGGAATAAACAAAGAAAAAATACCTAAAAATAGTACTATCGTAATTATCAGGGTTACCAAAACTGCAGGTGTGTTACCAAATTTGAGTTTTCTTTTTAAAAAAAGAACTAAGCGGCGTCCCATTAAAGAGATAACTGCGGCAAAAATGATGTAAATCAATACCGATCGTATCGCATACAATAGCCAAAGGACACCAATAACTCCAGCAAGTATAGCTACAGCTCTTAGAATTCCATATGCAATGGTTTTTGAGTTCATAGATGCAAATATAGTTTATTGCTGGTTATTTTAAGCGGATAACATCTCGCGAAGAAGTGATATTTAGGGTTCTAGCGGAAACGTATAGAGCTTGCCGCCATGGGCTTTTACACGTTCGTCTGTAATATATAGTATGTCATCATCCGAAAAACAAAGTCCTTCTTTTTGCGACTCATGAGCAAAGGGGAGTTGTAATATAGTTCCTTCAAATATGGCATCTCCAACAAAATCTTTTAGGATCCATACACTATCATGATTCAGTAGTGCAATCGTATTTTGTTTTTGATTGATAGCGGCATCCGTAATCTTATTCCCATTCTCATTGAATAAAAATGTAGTCACCGGAATAGCAGTTTGTGTTCCTATTAAATTAGGGACTTTCCAGACGCGGGTTTTTAATTTTTCTTTACTAAAGATGTAAAAAGCATTGTTCATAAGAAAGAACGCTTCAAAATCTAATGCTTTTTGTTTTTTAGGAAGTTTGAAACTTATTTTTTTTGCAGATACAGTGTTTTTTGAATTCAAATCCTTCGCAGACACTTCATATATTTGATACGACTTTCGCTTTTCATTATTGTTTCCGAAGTCACCAATATAAAGATTACCATTTTCATCAGAAGTAAGAGCTTCCCAATCAGTATTTTTTACGGATTTATCCAAATTTACTTCATGAATAATTTTTCCAGAAGTAGAAACTTTATAAATATGATCAGGATTCCCGCTGTCCTCAATCATCCAGAAACTTTTTTGGTTAGCTGTTGAGGCTATCCCCGAAACTTCGTTAAGAGATTTAGGCAGGTCGCACACCAAAGTAAGGTTTCCAGAACCACAGCCTAGCAGGGTTACCGTTAAAAATCCAAGGAATTTTCTAAAAATCATATGGCATAAAATTACTATTTAATAGGGTATTTTCAAATATCATAATTCGTTTTACGAAAATAAAAATGATTTTTTAGTATTTGATTTATTGTTTTGTCTAGAATTTGTAAAAAAAACTCGTTATAGTCTGTGAATTTGTTAAAATTCGACCTAATTTTTTGTAAAAATTTCCGTTTTTCGAACCGAAAACGATTTAGTTTTCTAAAAAATTAGGTTATTAATTTACATTAACATAGTTTTGGCTTTCATGTCAAATAAAGTAACAAAAATTGGGGTTTTGACTTCGGGAGGAGACGCCCCTGGAATGAACGCGGCGATTAGAGCAGTAGTAAGGGCTTGTAGCTTTTACAAATTAGAATGCATTGGTATTCAAGAAGGGTATGATGGACTTATAAAAAATAAGTTAGAGCCTTTAGATGCACGTTCTGTTCGAAATATTATTAACAAAGGAGGTACTTTTTTAAAAACGGCTCGTTCTGATGAATTCAGAACTGTAGAAGGTCGCAAAAAAGCATATGCAAATCTTGTAGCAGCAGGAGTTGATTCTTTGGTTGTTATTGGTGGAGACGGTAGTTTTACCGGTGCACTAAAATTATCAGAAGAATTTGACTTTCCAGTGATAGGAATCCCCGGAACTATCGACAATGATATAAACGGTACGGATTATACAATTGGATATGATACTGCATTAAACACTGTTGTAGAGGCTATTGATAAGATTAGAGATACAGCAAGTTCACATAACCGTCTGTTTTTTATAGAAGTGATGGGTAGGGATGCTGGTGATATCGCATTAAATGCAGGTATTGGAGCAGGAGCAGAAGAAATTCTAATCCCAGAAGAAGATTTAGGCGTAGATCGTTTGTTAGAATCTTTGCAGAAAAGTAGAAAATCAGGTAAATCTTCGAGCATTATTGTAGTGGCAGAAGGTGATAAGCTGGGTAAAAATATTTTTGAACTTAGTGAATATGTAAAAGACCATACAGAAGGGTATGATATCAGAGTATCGGTATTGGGACATATACAACGAGGAGGTCCACCAAGCTGTTATGATCGTGTTTTGGCCAGTAAGTTAGGAGTAGGTGCAGTAGAGAGCTTGATCAAAGGAAAGCGCGATGTGATGATTGGTATTATACATAAAAAAGTAACGCTTGTTCCACTAGAAGTGGCATTAGCCAAGAGATCACATAAACATGATGATTTGATTCGCGTTGCGGATATTACATCGACTTAGTAGTAAAATAGAATTTTTGAAAATTAAATTAAATATACAGATATGAGTACGTTAAAATTAGGTATTAACGGTTTCGGAAGAATCGGTAGAATCGCCTTTAGAATTGCATCAAAGCGTAGCGATGTTGAGATCGTTGCAATCAACGATTTATTAGAAGTTGATCACTTGGCTTATTTATTAGAATATGATTCTGTACATGGTCGTTTCGATGGGACAGTTTCTACAAAGGATGGGAAGCTAGTAGTGAATGGAAAAGAAATCCGTGTATCTGCAGAACGTAACCCTGAAGATTTGAAATGGGATGCGGTAGGAGTTGATGTAGTACTTGATTGTACAGGTATCTTTACTACTTTGGATACGGCAAAAGCACATATCAAAGCAGGAGCAAAGAAAGTTGCGATCTCTGCACCATCTGCTGATGCACCAATGTTTGTAATGGGAGTAAATGATGATAAAATTACTGCGAATGATACGATAGTTTCTAACGCATCTTGTACAACAAACTGTTTGGCACCGATTGCAAAAGTAATCGAGGATAACTTCGGTATCGCAGAAGGTCTTATGACAACAGTTCATGCTGCAACGGCTACGCAGGCTGTAGTTGATGCACCTTCTAAAAAGAACTTTAGATTAGGTAGAGCATCGGTTAATAATATTATTCCTGCTTCTACGGGAGCTGCAAAAGCAGTAGGTAAAGTAATTCCAGAATTAAATGGATTATTGACAGGAATGGCATTCCGTGTACCAACTGCTGATGTATCTGTAGTGGATTTGACAGTAAAAACGAAGAAAAACGTTTCTTATGAAGACATCAAAAATGCAATGAAAAAAGCAGCTGATGGTTCTATGAAAGGCGTATTACAATATACAGAAGAGCCTGTAGTATCTCAAGATTTTGTGGGAGAAACACACACTTCTACTTTTGATGCCAATGCAGGTATTGCTTTGAATGATAACTTTTTCAAAATCATATCTTGGTATGATAATGAATATGGTTATTCTACAAAATTGATTGAATTGGCTGCCAAAATTGGTAACCTTTAAGCACTAGCTTTTAGAGCAGCTTTGGTAATTTTTTATTACCAAAGCTGTCTTTATTAATTCTTTGATAATTACAGCATACGAAACAATTTTACTTCTTTTTTTAAAATTTTAACGAGTCTTGTAGTTTGTCATTTTATAGCTAACTTTATAGCTATTCGAATTTGGTGGTTCGAATAGACAATGAATTATAAATCCACCACAACCAACTAAAAGTTTATAAAAAATACCCTGAGATGATTTTATTAGCAGATGGCGGTTCTACAAAATGTGATTGGATATTACTGAATGAAGAAGGTGAGCAAGTTTTTAAAACAAGAACACTAGGTCTTAATCCAGCAGTATTCAAAAAAAGTGTTTTAGAAGAACGACTTCACGACAATACAGAGATTAAGTCGTATCTAGACAAGATTACCCGTGTGCATTTTTATGGAGCTGGATGTGGAACACCTAAACCAACAGCGATTTTGGAAGGTGTTTTTGAAGAATATTTTACAAACACTACAGAGATTGTAGTAAAGGAAGATATGGTTGCTGCGGTATATGCAGTGACAACGGAGCCTGGAATTGTATGTATTTTGGGAACAGGTTCTAATAGTTGTTATTTTGATGGTGATGATATTCACATGAGTTTAGATTCTTTGGGGTATATCCTAATGGATGAAGCTAGTGGAAACTATTTTGGAAAGCGACTAATCCGTGATTATTACTACAAACGTATGCCTCAAGATGTTTCTACGGAGTTCGGAAAACGTTATGATCTTAGCGCTGATAGTATCAAAATGAATTTATATCAAAAAGAAAACCCTAACTCGTATTTGGCCCACTTTGCAGAATTTATTTTTACGAGTGAACGTAATGGTTATTTTTATAAAATTATTACAGAAGGAATTCAAGAGTTTATAGAAACACGTGTATTAGGATTTCCTGAAGCGCAAAATGTTCCAGTTCACTTTATTGGATCTATAGCGCATTTTAGTGAAGATATTATTCGTGCAGCTGTTTGGCCATATAATATTACTATTGGTAATATTGTACAACGTCCGATAGACGGAATCATTGATTATTATCGTAATCAAGTACTCAAAGTAGGACAAGGACAATCTTAAGCTAGGCCAAAAAAATAGGATAAAAACGCTTTTATAGGCGTTTTTTTTATGCGCATAATTTAGATTTTAACACCAGTTACTGAAAAAAATCACTGATATTTAGTCGTCAAAGTCTGTATTAATGAATCAAATTCTTGTCCTTCTGAAAGTTTTTTGACTTGTAGCGGATTAAAATTTCCTTTGAGATATAAAGCAGTGTTTTTATCTTTGAGACTAGTAAATATAAGCAGTTTTTTGACTATATCTCCATCTTCCAAAACACTAACGATCTTTTGACGGCCGTCGGTATTTCTTCTTAAGATATCTGTAAAACGATCGGTAGTAATTGCATTGATTTCTTCACGAATCAAATTGTTTTGAAGACCAGAAGTGTTATTGATACTAATGAATCGAAAATCCTGTACGGTATTGAATAATTGATTCATTTCTGGAGAAATTGTTCCGAGTAAATTCCGGACAAAGCGAGGGAGCTGCACGGCTGTAACCTCAGGATCATGTTTGTGTCGATTATAAAAGGACTCAAAAGAACTACTGCAAGA
>CAZYRG010000005.1:35006-39495 GCA_964650425.1 uncultured Flavobacteriaceae bacterium | reverse complement strand
AAGGGCGAAAAAGGAAAATTTTTTAGCAAATGGGAAAAGTCTAAATGAGTTCATATAGAGGTTATGAGTTAAATAAAAGAAATAAACCTATTTTGAATTTGAATCTGGAATTTTTAACTAATAGCTATCTTGTTTAATCAATTTATAAGATTTTTGGTGCTAGGTTGGAACATGGTTGCTACTTTTTGTTAAACCTGGATTATGCATTAAAACTTCGTTATGAAGGTCGAAAATGCGATAAAGACTGACATTTTACAAGTTTTTGCATAGCATCGCTCTGGTTAAACTTGAAAATGTTGCGAAGCTCAGTATTTGAAGTAGTTTCGAGCTGTAATAGATTTTTTAATGCATAATCCAGGTTAAATGGTATGACTGAAAATGAATGTGTTAAAATTTTTAAAGAATTTTTTTGATTTTTTTGGCAAAAAAATAAACTTTCACCTGAAATAATAACCAATTCATCTAATTTTTGATGTAATATAAGGTTGTATCTGAAATTTTAATATACTTTTGAGATATTAACCAACTATAAACCATTATGAAATTACTCAAAGCAAACCATTCTGTGGCAGTAATCCTATCTGCTGTTTTTTTAACAATTCTTTTTTATTCATGCCAAAATGAGGAGCTTGAGCCTGGTTTTGTTGACCAATCTCAATTAACTCAAGAAGAGCTTATGGCTGGTCCCGATTTAAGTGAAGGGGAACTGGTCACAATACAATTCAATGGCGAACCGCTAGAAGTGCTTAAAGTAGGAGATTTATATTATAGAGGTGATTCTATGATAACAGAAGATTCTGTAATAGAGGAAAATACAGGGCTTAAAAGTAACGGAAATACTAGTCGCTTATGGCCAGATAACACGGTGTATTATGTGATCGCTGGTAACTTACCAAATAAGGCTAGAGTAACTGGTGCGATAGCACATTGGGAGAGTAAGACTAATTTAAAATTTGTAAAGCGTACCGATCAAAAAGCATACGTGGAATTTATTCCTGCTACTGGTGTTTGTTCTTCTTTTATAGGAAGAACCGGTGCTAAACAAGCTATAAAACTAGCATCAGGATGTAATTTAGGTACTGTAATCCATGAGATTGGTCACGCAATAGGACTTTATCACGAACAATCTAGAAGCGACAGAGATAAATTCGTAACAATTAACTATGGCAATATACAGGATGGAAAGTCGCACAATTTTAATAAATGGGGAGCCAATAGTGGTGGTAAAAATTTGACTCCTACACTAGATTTTAATAGTATCATGATGTATAGTTCTTATGCTTTTTCTAAAAATGGTCAGCGCACGATTGTTAGAAAAAATGGAGGTCCTGGGTATAATGTTCAAAGATCAGGACTGTCACCTGATGATATAAAAGGAATTAACGTTTTATATCCAGGAAAATCTACTGGTGGTAATAATGGAGGTGGACCAGCTGGTTTTACCTTTGCTGCTAATGAAGGAGGTACGGTAAATGTATCCTCCGGAAGAATTGATATTGCCTATGGTGCAAATGGTAAGTTTAATTACAAGAGAAATGTATCTTCGAATACAAAATGTAACAACGCTACTTTTGGTGATCCAATAAAAGGAGTAGTAAAAAAATGTTATAAGAAGGTTGTTTCTACAACAAATCCAACTACTCCAACAAATCCAACTCCTCCTACTACAGGTGGGAATTGTAAAAATTTACCAACTTATAAACCAAGTTTTAAAGATACTGGAGAATTGTATACAGAAAATAATAAAATATACAAATACGTTAATAGAAAGCGTACATACGTAGGGAAATGTGACTAATTAGCGTACTATTATATATAAAGAGAGGCTGTCTTTTCGGACAGCCTCTTTTATTTTTAGTTACATCCAGAAATGAATTATTCTACTATTACACCATCCTTAGGTTTTTCGAAAAGTTCAGTAGCAATAGTGTTTAATGTGATATTGGATAGCGTCGCTGCACCTAGTTGATCGGTTAACCCTTTATCAGTGCGCCAACCGTAAAATTTCCATTCTGTAGCTATTGGAATGCCTTCAAATTCTTGGTACTTATCGTATACGATGGCATGTGGATCCTCTTCTGCTTTTGCAGTATCTCCCTTACTGCCATAGGTTACAATGTATGCAGCAGCATGCAACAATCCTGTTTCGGTGTTATTGTATAAGATATACCAATCGTCAGGGGCATCTCCTACATTTTTGTCAAAGGTGAGTTTGGAAGCGTAGAACTCTTTGTCATTTAATGTTTTGTTTTTTTGTACGGTTACATTCACACCTGGGTCATTGAGTTTGTAGGGTAATGCAAAAAAATAGGTCCAAGTAAAAATACCGAAACGGGCACCTTTTGTATTCGCGTCTTTGGGTGAAGCATACAAATCCTTTCCATCAAAAATTAAACTGCTGCCATCTTTGTTGTCGATACGTAGTTTGGAGGTGTTGGTCAACATACTAATTTTTCCGTTCAATATTTCATTACCTCCAAAAGATAATTTGATGTCAAAACTGACGACTTTTTTTTCTAAAAAAGTAGTTTTTTTATGCGCTTTTTCTAGACCCGTTGTATAGGCTTGGTCGATAGAAACTGCAACATCTTCCATACTGCCATCGGCTTCTGCAGGGATTGTTTTTTCTTCTGTAATTTCTTGTGTAGTAATTGGGGTTTTAGGCTTTTGGTTGCAGGATACAAAAAGAAGTACTGCAAGCCCAGTTAGCGTTTTTAAATACATTGGTGTCATTTTTTAGTTTGCTATTATAGTTATACAACTTAGACAAAATAAAAATGAAACCTTACAGAATACAATAGGTTTAAGAAAAGCCTAACAGTTTTGATTTAAAAAAAGCACAAAGTATTCTCAATTACTCAACATCGTGCGCCATTTATCCCGTTTTCTTTCGTCTAAAGCTTCATTTTCAACAGCTAACCGCATGGTTAAAGGGTCTTTGTCTTTAGTGAACAACATTTTGAAATATGTTGCTATAGTAAGCGTGTTCTCCGATTGTTTGATGAGTTCTATTCGATCACCAACGGCTACTTCTCCTTCGTCTAGTACACGTACATAGGTGCCGCAATGCGCGTGCTCTATGAATTGTTTTAGGATGGTTTGTGTACCAAATCTGACACCTAATTTATAACAAGGTTCTCTGGGCTCTGATATTTGTACTATAGCAGTCCCGATTTTATAAATATCTCCGATGCGAAGAACATTTTCATCCATTCCAAGAACCGTAAGATTTTCACCAAACATACCCCAGTTCCATTCTAAATCAGGATATAGGTGTTTCCAATAGGAATAGTAATCGGCCGAAAAAAGATAACATGCTTTGTGTTCACCTCCGTGATGCTTGCGATCAATAACAGTATCTTTTCTGACATCACTAGAACCTAAATATAGAGGTTCACTAGTGGGATATTTGAAAATACCAGTTTTGACTTCTTTACCACGCCAAGAAATGGTTTTTGGTTCAGATATATTGGTGGAAATGACTTTCATAGATTTTAATACATGAGCTGTTAGCCATTGGCGATTAGCCTTTGTTGCATAATTTGGATTAAACCAAGTTAAAATTAAAGTTACATAAAATTACTCCCATTACTAACAAAAAAGTCTGAAGTTTTATTGTTAAAACTTCAGACTTTTGTAATAGAATTAGTTACCTATTGCCAACAACTAATCGCTAAAGGCTTGCAGCTAAGTGCTACTTGATCATCTCAAAACTACGTTTTACAAATGAAGTTAGCTCTTCACCTTTTAATAAATTTTGCGAAAGTTTAGCTAGATCCAATGCTTGCTTGATCAGGCGTTCTTTCTTTTTGGCTGTTTTGGTGTTTAGAATTTCACCTACCAACTCATGATTGGTATTGACGATAAGGTTATACATCTCTGGCATATTGCCCATTCCAAACATACCACCACCTCCTGATTGTTGCATTTCTTTCATACGACGCATGAACTCTGGTTGCGTAATCATAAATGGCATAGCTTCGCTATCTGTAGCTTCTAATTGTACGGTATATTTCTCCTTAGGAATTATGGTCTCTAAATCTGTTTTGAGTGTTTCTTTCTCTTCATCAGAAAGCTTAGAGATCGTTTCTTCATCCTTTTTGATCAATTTGTCAATGTGATCAGCATCTACACGCGCAAATGTGATGTTTTCTTTACTGCCTTCAAGCTTTTGAATCAAATGTGAGATAATAGGAGAGTCTAATAATAAGACCTCATAACCTTTATTCTTTGCAGCTTCGATATACTGGTGTTGCTCATCTTTGTTAGAAGCATACAAAATCACCAACTTATCATCCTTGTCAGTTTGATTTGGTTTGATCTTTTCTTCCAACTCTGCATAGGTCATATAAGTACCATCTACAGTTGGGTACAATGCAAATTTGTCAGCTTTTTCAAAGAATTTCTCCTCAGAAAGCATTCCGTATTCAATAACAATTTTGATATCATTCCACTTTTGCTCAAAATCCTCACGACTATTTTTGAATAA
>CAZYRG010000005.1:6431-34906 GCA_964650425.1 uncultured Flavobacteriaceae bacterium | reverse complement strand
GGTTCTTCAAACTGTGTTGGGTACAATTCGCGATAAAAATCTTTATAATCTTTGTCTTCTAACTCCGTAGGTTGTTTGGTCCAAGCTGGGTTGCTGTTATTGATGATGTTATCAACCTCTTGGGTAGGAGCAGGGTCTTCTTCTTTGGCATCTTCTGGTTTTGGTAATGTTTCTGTCTTTGTGCCAAATTTGATCGGTACAGGCATGAACTTGTTGTATTTACTCAACAAACCACTGATTTTACTGTCTTCTAGAAAATCCTTTTCATCTTCACTGATGTGTAGAATAATTTCTGTGCCGCGTGTTGTCTTATCCGATGCTTCTAGTGTAAAAGAAGGTGATCCGTCACAAGTCCAGTGCGCTGCTGGCTCATCTTTAAAAGATTTAGTGATTATTTCTACCTTATCTGCGACCATAAAAGCAGAGTAAAAACCGAGTCCAAAATGTCCGATAATCCCTGAATCTTTGGCACCGTCCTTATATTTGTCCAAAAACTCTTCTGCTCCAGAAAACGCTACTTGATTGATGTATTTTTCTACCTCTTCTGCAGTCATACCAAGACCTTGGTCAATGATATGTAGTTGTTTTTTTTCTTTATCTATTTTGACTTCGATATGCGGGTTTCCGTATTCAACCTTGGCCTCACCTATATTCGTAAGGTGTTTGAGTTTCAAGGTTGCATCTGTTGCATTGGATATAAGTTCACGTAAAAAGATTTCGTGATCCGAATACAAGAATTTTTTGATAAGCGGAAAAATATTCTCTACCGAGACATTAATACTTCCTGTTGCCATGATATGTTTATTTTGATATTTGACTTATTTTGTGAGAAGCTATAGTCAAAAAAAATACCAAGAGTGCTTGGCTGACAAACTGACGTGTTTGTTCCATATGGATTACTTTTGCAGTTATAATGTTTTCATAATTAGTTTCTAATAAATTTCATAGATTCAAAATCTTCATCAATACTAGGTTGCCACAATTAAAAATTGACATTTTGCACGTCTTAGTATAACAGTGGTGAAGTTTGAATATAGAACAGCGTGTTAGGTTTTTTTAGTAAAGCTAGGAATAGCAATAAAACTTTAACATATTCTTGTTTAATGTTTAGTGTAAAATGCTAAACAAAATATGTATCTTTACGTCAAACATCCAACGTTATGTCTGCAAAGAAATCCTCCTCCGTCACAAAAAAGAAGATTACAAAAAATGATGTCATAGCTTTATACATGGAATATGTTTTAGAAAATGAGCATTTTCCTAAATCTGTTTACAAGTTTTGTAAAGAGACCAAAATAGAAGAACCCACCTTTTATCAGTTTTTTGGAAGCCTGGAAGGTTTGCAAAAAACTATCTGGGATACCTTTTTTGTAATGACCATGGATTTATCGCACAAGAATAAAGAATATGAAAACTATAGTGCCAAGGAAAAAGTTCTTACTTTTTTCTACACATTTTTTGAGTTGCTGACAGCTAATAGAAGTTATGTGCTTTTTACACTACAATATCATCAAGGATTAGAACAATTAAAGAATATTTCCCAGTTGAGAAGTTTAAGAGGACATATTAAGGAGTTTGCTTCGGACTTGATTCAAGAGGAAAATGATACTAAACAATTTAAATTCACCAAAAATCCAGTTCAGCTATTTTCTGAGGGAACTTGGTTACAATTTTTGTTTTTATTAAAGTTTTGGATGAAAGATGATTCAATTGGATTTGAAAAAACAGATGTAGCAATAGAAAAATCGGTCAATACCATTTTTGATGTATTCGATACCACGCCACTAGATAATGTCATTGATTTTGGAAAATTTCTTTGGCAAGAGGCAATGAACTAAAAGACACTGTTATATGAATACAATAGATAAAATACCAACTTCCAAAATCGGTCGGACTACAGAATTAGTAAAGACGGGTGTGAAGATAGGGGGTAACTACCTCAAATATTATGGTAAAAAAGCAGTCAACCCTAGTTTAAATAAAGATAAACTTAATGAAGACAATGCTGCTGATATCTATGATGGATTGAAGAATTTGAAAGGGAGTGCTCTCAAAGTTGCACAGATGTTATCCATGGAAAAAAATATACTGCCCAATGCCTATGTAGAAAAATTTTCTCTAGCGCAGTTTAGTGTTCCGCCTTTATCGGCGCCTTTAGTACGAAAGACTTTTAAAAAATATATCGGACAATACCCCGAAGATTTATTTGATACGTTTGCTTCTCAATCGGTTAATGCTGCCAGTATCGGACAGGTACACAAGGCAACTAAGAATGGGAAAAAACTTGCTGTGAAAATCCAATACCCTGGAGTAGCAGACAGTATCAGTTCTGATTTGGCGATGGTTAAACCCATCGCCATCAGAATGTTTAACATTAAGGGAAAAGATTCTGATAAATACTTCAAAGAAGTAGAAGGGAAGTTATTAGAAGAAACAGATTACATTCTGGAGCTACAGCAGAGTCAGGAAATGACCGCTGCTTGTGCAAAAATACCTAACTTGAAATTTCCAAAATACTATAAGGAGTTCTCTAGCGAACGTATTATTACCATGGATTGGATGGATGGAGTGCATCTAAGTGAATTCGTATCTACTAATACGGATCAAGAAATAGCGAATCAGTTGGGACAGGCCTTGTGGGATTTCTATATGTATCAGATGCATATACTCAAAGCAGTTCATGCGGATCCGCATCCAGGTAATTTTTTAGTTGACAAAAAGGGTAATTTGATAGCGATCGATTTTGGTTGTATCAAAAAAGTCCCAGAAGAGTTTTATACCCCTTATTTTGAATTAGCGGTCAAGGAGAATATTGAAAACCCAACCTTTTTTAAGCAAAAACTTTATGAATTAGAGATATTGTTAGAAAATGATTCTGATCAAGAAGTGCAATTCTTTTCGGCATTATTTCATGAAATGTTAAGTTTATTTACATCCCCTTTTCATACCGAAACATTTGACTTTGCAGATGAAGCATTTTGGGGAAGGATTACAGCATTAAGTGAAAAATATTCTAAAGATACAACGCTTAGAAAAATGAACGGTAATAGAGGGAGCAAACACTTCTTGTATATTAACCGCACATTTTTTGGGCTTTATAATTTGTTACACGATCTCAAGGCAACCGTGGTCGTTAATAATTTTGAAAAGTACCAATAGTCAGAATACCTGACTTGGTTTGTTTATTTATTGGTTAGGTTGTAAGGAAGGCATGCTGTGGTTGGCATGCCTTTCATTTTATTACAAAAAAAGCCACAAAACAATTAAGCTTGTGGCCTTTCCCAGCGTATGATATAAATCATACCTATATGGAGGGTGCTACTATTCTAATGTGGCTTCAAGAGCAACGACCAATGGTTCTCCGATAGAGTCATTTTCGAAAGTAGGAGTGAGTTTAGCCTCACCAGTATACATTCCTGGAGTAGTAGTCGTAACTTTATACGTAAAAGGTACATCAAGGGAGTCTCCCGGACTTAATGGTGATACACTCAATTCTACACCAGCACCACCACCATCAAAGCTCACTTCTGCAGAAACTTTATTCAAAATCAAACTAGTTTCATTAATTAAGGTAAGTGTTACCGTAGTGTCCGGATCTTGAATCTTGGCTGCTAATTCCGATTCTTTTATTTCAAAAGATCCAAAATCTACTTTATCAGCGCTCAATAGTAATTCTCCGCTTAAATTTCCTGGAATTACAGGCTGTTCTGGAGTTGAACTATCATCACTATCACAACTAATTAATGCAGCTATAGTTAAGACAAAAAAGGTTGCGATTTTACTAAATTTCATTACTAATTTCATAATTTTTTAATTTTTAAAAGATTTGTGCTTAAGTTGATTCTTATACTAAAATAACGCGTATTATTTCATGATATTATATTTTAACTATCTAATTTACAGGTAATTTGGTTAAATTTTTTTCAAAAAGGGGGGTAGGGTAAAACCATTTTAAAACGTTGTTGTAGCCGTTTTTAACATCGATTTTTTTGAAAATAACTGTTTTTGTGCCTGTTAAGAATTTTCGGGAATTCAGTCGAAGAATATTCTCAAAGTAGCATTAGGAGTAAATCGTAATGCATTTTGATTAAAAATTACTGCATTTTCATCTACAATTCGATAAAAACTATTAAAAATATTATCATTATTGGTGAAATTCCACAAAGAAATACCTGCGTGAACACGAATATTATCCTTTAATTGAAAGTTATACGTGGCAGAAGTGTCTAAACGTAAAAAATCAGGTAGATTAGATTGATTGGGAGGATTTTCGAAGATGATGGTGTTCGTATTTGAAATAGGATTTCCAGAAATAGGGTTCGTGATTGGGATGCCACTATGCCAGTTGAGTCCAGCGCCAATTTTGAAGTTATTGAGTGTGTATGCAGCTCCAAGTGATACTGTATGCCGGATATCTATATTGTTTGGAAATTCTGAAGGTAGTAATGTGTCAAAATTATAGACGTTTTTGGCAAATGTATAACTCCCCCATATATTAAAAGATGGAAAGGATTTATAAATTAAAAAATCACCACCTTGTACTTGATACGAACCTGTATCCGGAGTTGATTGGATACCATTTTGAAATCCTTGACTTTGGGTAGTGATGCCATTAACTTTTTTGAGATAGCCTTCAGCACTCCATAACCAGCCGTTGTTTTTGTATTGTAACCCAATAGATGCTTGCTGGCTCTGAATAATTGGTCTGTCATCCGTGTTTGCTAATTCCCAGCGTCTATTTTCAATTCCTAGAAAATCATTTTGGATGGTGATAATTTGTGAGGTAGTTTGGTTTTTAAGTTCGGCTGCAAGTAATACAGCGAAGTGATTCCAGAATTGTTGGTTCAGACTAACCCTTGGTTCTACTAAAAAACGATCAAATTTTTCAATATAGTTTGCGCGTACTCCAAAACTTAGAACCGTACTATTGGTTTTTTTGGTATCAGAATAGGTGCTTTCTAGAAATGCGCTGTGCATACGGAGGACTTCTTTGACCTCACTACGAACCAAGGGATTGGTAACATCCTGAAGATTGGTAATCCCAGTTTCGGTAAATTGATAACCGCTAAGTAGCATTATTTTGTTAGAAAGTGAATGCGTATTGGATATTTTGAGACCCGTTTCTAATACTTCATTGCGTTGTAGTAAACGTTGTTGACTCGCAATATCTGCATTTTCGGCTTGTAGTCTATAAGTAGTTCCATAGAACTGTAACTGTGTGCTCAAGTCTTTGTTCCATATTCTATTGTATTGTAAACTT
This sequence comes from uncultured Flavobacteriaceae bacterium, assembly GCA_964650425.1. Lineage (GTDB taxonomy): Bacteria > Bacteroidota > Bacteroidia > Flavobacteriales > Flavobacteriaceae > Aquimarina. Next base: position 29,646 of record CAZYRG010000005.1, on the reverse strand, counting down.
CCTGAAATACTTCGTTGCGCCGCACCACTTTCTCTGGAGAGTGGAGTCCCTTCAAAAACCCCATTTTCTTTAAATACAAGGTCATTTTCGATCCATAAAAAATTTGTTTTGAAATAATCTTTGGAACTTGCTTTATAGAGTAATCGCGTGTTAATATCATAAAATGAAAACTGACTGTCAGAATTCAAATTGGTATTATTATTTTCTAGAACTTCAGTGTTCTGAAAAGCTTTGTCAAAATAGTTGGTGTAGGTAGGGGTAGAGATAATTTCACTAAAAGATTTTCTTGCTGCGAATTGAAGCCCAACCTTTTTTCCCAATGGAGCATTGATAAATGCATCCGCATTAATCATATTGGTACCAACACCTGCATTTAATTTTTCTGGAATAGAATCACTGGTTTTGATCGTGATAGTTCCGGATACGCCATCACCATATCGCGCCGAGGTACCATTTTTGGTGACCGTAGCTTTTTCGGTAAGGTAAGGGTTGAAAGCAGAGATTAACCCAAAGAAATGACCAGATTGATACATTTTAATGCCATCCCAAAGGATTAAATTTTGATCATTCGTGCCTCCTCGGATATTAAGGTCTGTTACACTTTCGTTGACGCTTTGTATGCCAGGTAGCGCTTGCAGAGTTTGTAAAACATCTGGTTCTATGAGTCCAGGTAAGATGCCAAAATCTTTGTAATCGATTTCTAATGATCCATCTGACTGCTGCGAAATCCCTTTCGTAAGGTAGTTGCTTATTACGGTAGGGTTCAGTCGTACTACTTCGGGAATAAGTGCTATTGTTGCACAATTATTCTCATTTGCAATACTGTTTTTTAATTGTTTCTTTTGGTAGCCTAACGAGCTAATAGTAATGTTCTTTGGTAATTGCTTTTCTGTAATGCGAATCGTTCCATCTGTATTGCTGTAATCTGTTTTGTTATGATAACTAATGGTAGCATTTGGGATAGGAAGTAATGTTTTTTGATCGATCAGGGTAGCACAAAAAGTGTAAAGTACCGGATCAGAATTTGGTTGAATAGCAATGTTTTTTTGGTCTATTTGTATGAATGCTAATTTTGTTGTTTGTTGCAGGTAAGCAATGCTTTCATCAAGTGTTAGTGCTTTAGGAGGAGGTGTTATTGCGATATTTTCAATAAGCTCATCTACATAGGTAAAATTACAATCATGTTGTGATTGTAATGACTTAAGTATAGTCGCAAGCGATGTTCGGTTTGTGGTTTCTGTTTGAGCAGTACTAGGTATCGTAAGCAAAAACAGAAGAATGCATACAATCTTATGGTTATACTCGTGTAAAAACAGTTTTTTCAATGTGTGATGTAACCTTTAATACACAAGTATAACAAAAGTATTTTATTTAGAAATAGTAACTTGCTTATTTTTAACAGAGAATTTTAATTGTACAGGTATGGTAATGCTCTTGAGTGCAGTATCTAGATCATTGTGCGTAAAACTACCCGTAAATTTTAAATCAGCGTCAATTATCGTTTTATTCAATACTTTCATATCATACTGACGTTCCAATTCTGCAAGCACTTCACTATAGGGAGCACTCTCAAAAGCACTTTTGGCCCGCGTCCATTCCGGAGCCTCAAGCGTCGTTGTACTTTGTTGCACTACACTATTACGAACTAAAAAAGTAGATCCCGCTGGGACTTTATATAGTTGATCCTTATACGTTACTTGTACCAGTCCTTCATAGCAACTCACTTTAAAAAGATTGTTTCTGTTTTTTACATTGAACTGTGTACCTAATACAAATACAATACCGTTGGCAGTATTTACATCAAAACGTTGTCCTTTGGCTACCTTAAAGAAGGCTTCTCCGTCTAGTGCTACTTCTCTAGCGTCTTTCCAAGATGTTTCATTGTATTCTAAAGTCGAAATAGCATTCAATAATACTTCAGAAGTGTCAGGAAGGACGATTTCTTGTTTATTAGCGACTACAGTCTGTACTGTAATATCATCATTACTAGTGGCGATTAAAAAGGTGTAACTGCACAAGGCAATAACGACTATAGCAGCAATACGTAATAACCATGGCTTCCAGTTGTTACTGGCCATAGTATTGCGCTCTGCTAATTGCGTTTTAAACGTATTGTAAGAAGCATTAGTGTCAAAATTAGGGGCTTTGAACTGTTTTGCAGCTGCATTAATGCGTGTTACTTCTGTATAAGAATCTAATTGCTCAAATTCTTGCTCTTCATTGGGAGTGAGTTCGCCTCTCAACCATTTTTCTATGTATTTTTTCTCTTCCATCTGGGCATTTTCTACATATAAAACAACTATGTAAGTAAAATTCCTACTTGTATTTTATTTTATTTTTAAAAAGATCTTCGTTTTGCATAAAAACAGCTTTTTTAAGCTGCTTTCTACGTCATTATTGAACTAGATGTTTCCTAATGTTTTTCGCAATTCATCCAAAGCACTATAAATACGTTTTTCAATAGTTTTTCTAGATACTCCAAGCATATCTGCAATTTCTTGATGTTTTTTTCCTTCTACACGGTTCAGTAAAAAAGCTTCCCGTTTGCTTTCAGTTAGATTAGCCAATGCTTTTTGAAACTTTTCCATGTATTGAGATTCTTCCATTAAAAACTCAGGATTCTCATTCGTATAGTGTTTAGGTTTCTGTTGTTGGTATTGTAGTACGACTTTTTCATGCTTTATGGCATTTAGCGTCATATTATTTGCTACAGTAAAAAGAAAACTTTTGGTTTTGTCCACGGTTACTTTGCTGCAATTGTCCCAGAGTTTGATAAATGCTTCTTGAACCTTATCTTGTGGATTAAAGTTTTCACCATATTTATAATACAAGAAATCGTGAAGGTCTTTCGCATATTTTTTATAGAGGGAGGCAAAGAGCTGTTCTTCACAAATATCATTGAATAACTTTTCGGGCATTAGAGAATTTTAAACCAATTTGATGATAAAAATACTAATTTTGTATTTGAGGTAGGAGTTTTTGCTCAAAAATTGTTTTATAATAAAAGCTAAGAAGATGAAAAATGAATACACCTTAAACTTCATAAAGCTGTCAGCATTATTTTGTTTGATAGCCCTGTTGATAATAAGTAGTTGTCAGAAGGAAAGCAGTGTCGAAATAAATGAAAGCGAGGAAGAAAACTTGACCGAAAGCTCTAACTTAAGAATCATGCTGCACAATATTTCTTTGCATGATGGTTCTTTTGATGATCATATCGATGGAGCGAATTGCTTTAGTATTATATTTCCATACACTCTTTTGGTGGACGAAGAAGAGGTCACCGTAGCATCAATTAATGATATCTCGAGTTTTATTCAAAAAACAGCGATGTTGAAATTAAAATTTCCTGTTACTATCGCAAATTCAAAACATGAGGTACAGGAGGTCACTTCTCAAGAAATGCTTGAGTCATTAGCAGAAAAATGCTCCAAGATTGACGATGATATAGAATGCATCGATGTACAATACCCAATTACTGTAGCAACATTTAATACCCAGAGCGAAAATCTCAGTACGATTACAATTAATCATGACCGAGATTTGTATGGACTTACATTGACGACAATCCTTTCGAGTAAACTAAGTATTCAATATCCTATCGTAGTCAAAACCAAAGATGGCGAGCTTATAAGTATTGGGCATAATGAAGAGTTAGAGCAGGTGATAGTAGAATTTGCTGGGAGTTGTGATGAGGATGATTAGTGCTAAAATAAACTAATGACTGAGTCTTCTTAGTATAAACCCGCTTTATGCATTAGAAAATCTATTACATCTTGAAGCTACTGCAAATACAGATGCTTCGCTTTGTTTTTTATTTTCACCAGAGCGGTGCTATGCTAAAATTAAGAAAACAACCGTATTTATTGCATCTTCAAGCTTCATAACGAAGTTCTAATGCATAAAACGGGATAAACTAAAACACCTCAAAACCCAACTGGATTTTGAGGCGTTTAAATACTAAATATAAACTATACTGTAGTTTCACTATTTTATTTAGTTCAAAACAGCTTGTCCAACAATGTTTACTGTTTCTGATGCCACGGTTTTGTTTGCAATACGATCAGCATTAGGTTGTGCACCACCAATAGAAATAGTTACTGGTCCTGCAGGAACGACTTGTTTTAGTGTTCCGTTCACATCATTAACTAAACTTAATTGCTCTTTTCTGATGGTAAAGTTGACCACTTTCTCTTCACCAGCTTTCAACATAATACGATCAAATCCTGATAAGGTGCTTTTTGGATTGTTCTCATCAGCTCCTGGATTTACGACGTATACTTGTGGTACTTCTTCTCCAGCTACTTTTCCAGTGTTTTTGATCGTTACAGAAACTTTTACATCCTCTCCAGCTTTTATCTCAGCTGGCACTTGTAGCTTAGAATATTCAAAGGTTGTATAGCTCAAACCGTATCCAAATTCATATAATGGAGTTCCAGTAAAGTAGCGATACGTTTTACCTTTCATATTATAATCATCGAATGCTGGGATGTCATTGATGTCTTTGTAGAAGGTTAATGGCAAACGTCCTGCAGGATTGTAGTCCCCAAAGATCACATCTGCAATTGCAGTACCACCTTCTTGTCCAGGGTACCAACCTTCAATGATCGCTGGGATATTGTCATTTTCCCAGTTTACCGATAAGGCACTACCATTTAATAATACTAATACAATTGGCTTGCCTAATTTCTTTAGCTTTTTAAGGAGTGCAGTTTGCGTAGCAGGGAGTTTAGTATGTACACGATCACCTCCGTGGAAACCATCTACTTTTACTTTCATTTCTTCACCTTCTAGTAATGGGCTAATTCCACCATAAAAGATAATGGCATCCGATTCCTTAGCAATAGCTAAAGCTTCTTGTTCTAAATCTTTTCTTGGAGCTTCCCATAATAAACGTGCGATGCTATAGGTAGAATCTTCGTTTCTGTATTCCATTTTAATTGGATACGTTTTTCCAGCTTCTAGTGTTACATATTCATAGTGCTTTTTAGGCTTGTGAACATCATTTCTTTCAATCAATAACTCATCATTTAAGAAAATCTTGAACCTGAACGCTTCACCAGCGATAGCATATCTTCCTGTTTTGGATACAGAGATCACACCACTCCAACGAACGGAGTAGTTATCATAACTCATATCTGGAAATGGTTTACTCGTCCACCATGAATTATCAACATTGGCATCTACTTGTGTGTGCTTTGGTGTACCTTCAAAGGTAATGTTGTCAAAATACTCCGCTTTTAACCCTTGTTCCTTTTTGGTAGCATCTGTAAATAATACGGATGTTGGCATCGCTTCAAATACAGGAAGTCCTTCTGCCAATTTACAACCAATTGCATAATTCACTTTAGCATTTGGTAGCTTGCGACGAATTCCTTCTATCGGTGATACCGGCTTTTCAGGATATCCGTTATAATTGGCTAATAATAGTTCCATATCATCGGCACTAGAGCCAATTACAGCAATATTCTTTAAGTCTTTGGATAATGGTAAGGTGTTTTTCTCATTTTTAAGCAAAACCATGGACTTTCTAGCAGCTTCCAACGTCAATAAACGGTGCTTTTCAGATCCTACAACATCATAAGAAATATTAGCATATTTTACGGCGCCTTCTGGAGCAAAAAGTCCTAACTTCAAACGTGCTACAATCAGACGTTCTAAGGATACATCCAATTCTGCTTCTGTAATCAATCCCGATTTTACTGCTTCTATAAGAGCAGGGTAGGAGTTACCACAATTTAGATCGGTACCAGCTTTTACAGCCATGGCAGAAGCTTCTTTTTTGTCTGCTACGACCTGATGTGTTTTTACGTTGGTGTCGTAAAAATCACGTACTGCCCAACAATCCGAAACGATATAGCCCTTGAATCCCCAATCGTTACGCATCAAATCACTCAAATCTTTATTACCACAACAAGGTTTTCCGGCATAAGCATTATAAGCACACATTACAGAATAAACATCCGCTTCAACAATTGCTTTTTTGAAATGCGGGCTGTAGGTGTTCAAAAAATCTTGTGTACTTGGTAATACATCAAAATGATGACGTGTTTCTTCAGGACCACTATGTACAGCAAAATGTTTTGCCGTTGCAACTAGTTTGAAATATTTTGGGTCATCACCTTGTAGTCCTTTTATGAAGGGTACTGCCAATTCTCCAGAAAGGTATGGATCTTCACCATAGGTTTCCATTCCACGTCCCCATCTTGGATCGCGGAAGATATTGATGTTTGGTGTCCAGAATGTTAATCCCTGATAGATATTTCTCTTGCCTCTAGATGCTGCTTCATGATGTTTTGCTCTAGCCTCATCAGAAATAGCATCGGCTATAGCGCCCATATGCGTGCGATCAAACATAGCAGCCATACCAATAGCTTGCGGGAAAACTGTCGCTTTACCTGCACGGGCTACGCCGTGTAGGCACTCATTCCACCAATTGTATTCTGGGATTTCCAGACTATCAATAGCGGGAGATTCGTAGTGCATTTGACCAACTTTTTCTTCTAATGTCATTAGAGAAACTAAGTGTTTCGCACGTTCTTCAAAAGATTTGGTTGCGTCTTTATATACCGGAACCACTTCCTTTTTCGGAGCTTCTTTACATCCGATCAATGTTAGTATAGCTAGTATACACACATATTTTAGCTTTTGTGTCATGTTTTTATGTTTAGTTTATAGTGTTATTGTCGACTTCGGATTTTTAATCAAAAACCTTACAAATTAACAAAACTTTTAGGAATTATTACTGCTATACCTGTTATTTATTGATAGGCATTAATAGTTTCAATAGTACCATCAGCTTTATGCGTTAATGGTGTCATCTTTACTGTTCTTAAATGGGTTTTACCTGATAGTTTGCTGTCATGATAGAATAAATACCACTGTCCTTTGAATTTAGCTACAGAATGATGATTCGTCCATCCAATCACAGGATTCAGGATATTTCCTTGGTAGGTAAAAGGACCATAAGGACTATCACCAATGGCATAGGCAATAAAATGCGTGTCTCCAGTAGAGTAAGAGAAGTAGTATTTGTCATTATATTTATGAACCCAAGCAGCTTCAAAAAAACGGCGGTTGGTATCTCCTGCCAAAAGTGGCTTACCGTCTTTATCAAGAATCTGGATTTTTTTCGGTGTTTCTGACATGCTTTTCATATCAGGATTAAGCTTTGCAATTAATGGAGACATAGCAGGCTCATCTTTTTTAGGATCAACTCCATTTGGATCATATTTTCCAGTTTGCCAATTTTGCAACTGACCTCCCCAAATACCTCCAAAATAGAGATAGTGTGATCCATTGTCTTCAAAAACAGAAGGATCCATACTGTAGGTTCCTTTGATAGGCTTTTTTTCTGCTTTGAAAGGTCCTGCGGGAGAATCACTAGAGGCAACGCCAATAGCAAAAATGTCTTTTTTGTCCTTTACAGGAAAGTAGAGGTAGTATTTTCCGTCTTTTTCGGCAGCATCTGGAGCCCACATTTGTCTTCCTGCCCATGGAACATCTTTGATGTCTAGTGCAACACCATTATCTGTCACTTTTCCGCCTACGCTATCCATTGACAATACATGGTAATCACGCATATCAAAATGATTTCCTTCATTATCCATCGGCGTATCCGTAACGACATCATGAGAAGGGTAAATATATAGTTTTCCATCAAAGACATGTGCGGATGGATCTGCCGTATAGATATGCGTTACTAAAGGTTCTGAAATTGGCTTTTTGTTTTTCAAATCGATTACCGGTTCTGGATCTACAGCGGGTTTTTCCGCTACAGTTTCTGGAGTGGCAGGTACTTCTTTCTTCTTTTGCGCACAAGAGGTGGTAATAAATAAACTGGCAATTCCTAGAATGCTAAAATACTTCAGATAGTTTTTCATAATTATTTAATAGGTTGTTTTAATACAATAATAGTTGTTAGATACTATGATACTTCCAAAAGTTCCTTGGCATGCGTCATAGCACTAGTTGAGACTGTTGCGCCCCCTAGCATTTGTGCAATTTCTGTAATTCGTTCATCAGTATTCAATGGCTTTAACTGCGTAATAGTGCTATCTTTTACATCTTCTTTGAATACTTTATAATGTGTCTGTCCTTTGGCTGCAATTTGTGGTAAGTGCGTAATGCTGAATACTTGTAAGTTAGCGCTCATATCAATAAGTAGTTCTGCCATTTTTTGTGCAATTTCTCCAGAAACGCCGGTGTCGATTTCATCAAAAATAATGGTAGGCAAGCGTTTGTATTTTGATAAAATCGTTTTGATTCCCAACATGATTCGTGATAACTCACCACCAGAAGCCACTTTTTTGAGCGGTCCATAACTGCCACCTTTATTGGCCGAAAACAGAAATTCTAGTTGATCTTTTCCATTATGATAATAATCGTTTTCTAAAGTCACAGAAGCATCAAAGGTTGCATTAGGCATCCCTAATTGATGTAAAATAGTAGTGAGTGACTTCAATAATTCTGGAAGCGCTTTACTCCGTTTTTGATGTAGTTTTTGAGCAACACTATCTAATTGTGTCTGTATTTTTGTGATTTCTTCTTGTAATTGTATGATTGTATCATCAATAGAAGTAGTTTTCGTAACCTGCTCCTGAAGTTCGTTTTGTATTGTGATTAATTCTAATGCAGAAGTAACAGAATGTTTATTTTGTAAATCGTAGAGTAGTTTCAAACGTTGATCCGTACGTTCCAAGGCTTCTGGATCTGCTTCAACATGTTCTAAAGCTGTTTCCAAAGACGTTTGGATATCATCTAATTCAATATAAACGCTTTCTATTCTGTTAGCTAACTCTTGTAAGTTGTCTGAATAGCTGCTTATTTTTTGTAAGCGTAGTTTTACCGTATGGAGTTGTGCGTTTGCTCCTACGTCTTCTACGGTCAAAATCCCTAAGGCTTCGGATAGACTGTTTTGGATTTCTTCTACATTATTGAGTTGCTTATAGCTTTCCTCAAGGTTTTCTTGCTCATCAGCTTTAAGCTTAGCATCGAGGAGCTCTTGGAGCAAAAAACTGTTGTACTCAAAAGATTTTTTGGCTTCCGCAGCAGTGGCTTTTAATTCTTCTAATTGTTTTTCTTTGCCTTTAAGTTTGGTCAAACCTCGTTGATAAGAAGCTAATTCAGGACTAGCTTTGGCCAGTGCATCTACCACCGAAAATTGGAATTCATTAGAAGTCACCTCCATCGTTTGATGTTGACTATGAATATCTATGAGATGAATGCCTAAAGCCGAAAGCGCTTGTAGGGTTACTGGCGTGTCATTGATAAAAGCTCTGGATTTTCCGGAAGGAAGGATTTCTCTTCGGATAATTGTTTCCTCCTCATAATCGAGATCTTCTGTCTCAAAGAGTTTTTGCAATGTATATGCTTCAATGTCAAAAGTACCTTCAATCACACATTTTACACTACTATCTTTGATTGCATTGAGATCTGCACGTTTTCCTAATAATAGGCCTAGTGCACCCAACAATAAAGATTTTCCTGCACCCGTTTCTCCAGTAATGGTAGTTAAACCTTGGTTAAAAGAGACATTTAAAGACTCAATCAACGCAAAATTTTTGATGGACAGCTGTGTAAGCAAACGTTATAGTATTTAAAGGATGTTTTTTAAACAAATGCCCGTAAATATAACGCAGTTTTACTCGTTATCAAACTAAGAAGTACTAAAACTTGATGTCTTTCCAGTTTTTGGAATATGTAGGCCCGATACGATTTAATAAAGTGATGGTTTTTGCAATGTCTACAGAAGGGCCATCAGAGAATATTTTACTAATTTCTTCTGCTTTTGCATCAAAAAATACCCGCATCATTGTAGAGTTTGGACGCGTATCGTTCATAGTTTTTAGCGGCTGTAGGGATGCTACAATGGTTTCTTTTCCTTTTTTGATGTCTTGGTGCATAACGTCCAAACCTTCTCGGTGATATTGATACATGGTTTCTCTATAGCCATCAAAAGTACCAGATAGTAAATCATTATTTAATTTATAACGATTTAATTTTGTCGTATTGGCAGCCCATCCTTTTTCATTACTTCCTTGAGCAACATTTACAATGGCTTTTGCTTCTTCAAAAAAATCAGTTCCTCCTTTTGGTGCAAAAGTATCGGCATCTACACCTAGTATGGTATATAGGTAAAACGCCACTGTAGAAACTAAATTTGAGTCAAAAGAACTTGGGTTATACTGTAGTGGTCCAAACTCTAGGTAATTAAAGTTTACTTCTTTGTCATTGATATTTAGGATCGTTGTTTCATACGAAGAACCAAAAATCGGACGTGATGCCAGTACTTGCATACTGGTTTGAAAACGGTCATTATCATAACCCAAAACATTAATAAATAAGGTGCAATTAATGCGTTCTTCGGTTCGATATTCCTGTTCGGTCCACTTCGTATTGTTTACAAATTCTGATAGTGAACGTTCCAAGGTTTTGAAAATCTGTAAATCAACACGCCCTGTTTGCTCGGCATTGATCTGTACTTTGCAATTAAATTCTTGAGCATTAGTTAGGGTGCTTAAGAGCAATAAAAAAACGATAAAGGCCTTATACATGACGTAAAATATTGATTTCGTTAAAGATATCTTGAGCGACTTCTTGTTTAGTTTTTAAATCAAACGCTTTTACAGCTAATTTATGATTAATTAAGCTTACTTTATTGGTTTTATTTTTAAAACCTGCTCCTTTATCATTTAGAGAGTTCAATACAATCAGATCTAGATTTTTCTTTGTAAGTTTTGCTTTAGCGTTTTCTACCTCGTTTTCTGTTTCTAGTGCAAAACCAACCAAAAACTGTTCTTGTTTTTCTTGCCCCATCCATTTTAGGATATCGGTAGTGCGTTCTAATTTGATGGCAAAATCGCCTTCTTTTTTCTTAATTTTCTGATCCGCGATTGATGCCGGGCGATAATCTGCTACAGCTGCTGATGCAATGGCGATGTCACAATCTTGATATTTTGCAATTACGGCTTCATACATCTGTTGTGCATTGGTAACCGGTATAACGTTAATCAAGCTATGCGCTACTTGCAGTGATGATGGCCCTAGTACCAAATGCACTTGTGCTCCAAGATTTGCCGCGGTTTTTGCCAATTCGATACCCATCCTACCAGTGGAGTGATTTCCGATAAAACGTACGGGATCTATTGCTTCATAGGTAGGGCCTGCAGTAATCAGTACTTTTTGTCCGCGTAACGGAAGCTGTTCACTAATATGATCTTCTATAAAAGAAACAATATCCTCCGGCTCTGCCATTCTACCTTGACCTACAAGTCCACTTGCTAACTCACCAGAAGTAGCAGGAACCATAATATTATCAAAAGAACTTAATTTTTCGAAAGTTGCTGTTGTAGACGGATGTATGTACATATCCAAATCCATTGCAGGAGCAAAATAGACAGGGCACTTGGCAGAAAGGTAGGTAGCTAATACTAGATTATCACAATGGCCTTGCGCCATTTTGGATAGGGTGTTAGCTGTAGCTGGCGCTATGAGCATCAAATCCGCCCATAGTCCCAGTTCTACATGATTGTTCCATAGTGCATTCTCGTCTTCTTCATTATAAAAAGTCGAATGCACTGGGTTTTTGGACAATGTTGAGAGTGTCAACGGTGTCACAAAATCTTTGGCTCCGGGCGTCATAATCACTTTGACTTCGGCGCCAGATTTGATAAAATTACGTACTAAAAAAGCAGTTTTGTATGCGGCAATTCCACCAGTTACTGCTAGCAATACTTTTTTGCCAGTTAATACAGACATATGCGGCAACGCTAATTAAAGTGCAGATTCAGTAGAATCTTCCTGAGTGTTTCTGTGATAGATTCTTCCTTCTAGCCATTCTTGAACTGCTAATGCGTGTGGTTTAGGAAGTTTTTCGTAAAATCTTGATACTTCGATTTGCTCTTTGTTTTCAAAGATTTCTTCTAAGCTATCATTATAGGTAGCAAATTCATCTAATTTTTCTAAAAGCTCTTTTTTGATATCACCATTAATTTGGTTAGCTCTCTTAGAAATAATAGAGATCGCTTCATAGATATTACTCGTTGGAGCATCTACTAGGTTTTTGTCAATCGTCGTTGTGTTAACAGGTGCTTTGATCTTCTTTAAATCCATAGTCATATTCAGTTTACTTGTTCTTCGTATCCCTTTAATCTTTCAGTGATGTCTTCCATAGCGGAATTGGCATCTTTTAGAAAGGTTCCTTTCTCTTTATAATATTTCATATAATTACTGTAATAGCCTTTTGCTACCATTAATCGTTCTTGGACGAGTTGCGGTAAGCTGTTTACAGCTAATGTATATGCCGAATCGAACTTGTAATATAAGGCTTTTTCCCGAAAGCTCGATCCTGGGTAATCAATCGCAAAGTTATCAAAAGCAGCTATAGCCACTTTGTAACTTTCTGTATGATGGTATTGTTTTGCAATTTCATAAGATTTACGTTCTATTTTGATACGTAATTCTGCAATAATTTTGTTTGCCTCTGCAATGTGTTCAGAATCAGGAAAATCATTGATAAAGCTTTGCAGTTTTTCCATCGCTTTGTTCGTATCGGTTTGATCCAAACTATATCTTGGCGACATATAATAGAAGCTTTTTGCCGCTTTATAAGAAGCTTCTTCTAATTTATTACTTTTAGGGTACGATTTTACAAAACGCTCAAATTGATACCCTGCAAGGTAATGATCTCGTAGTTTGTAATAAATGTCTGCATAATAAAACATTACACGTTCTGCTTGTGGTTTCCCCCGATATGCGGGAACAATTTGCTCATATAATTTTAAGGCTTTTTTATATTTTCCTTCATTATATAATGCCTCGGCAGTTTTGTTTTTGAGACCAATATCTTCACTCTTATAGACTTTCTGGTATTCGCTACAAGAAGTACTGAGTAAAACTAACCCCAATATGTAAAGTAATTTCTTCATATTTGATAAAACATTTTGCAAAAATAAGTATTTAACTTTAATAATTCCTAGTAAACGTATTTAGACTTTTTTTGATATTACAAAAAGTGGCATATTTTCTGATTAACCATAGATAGCAGTTATGCATTAGTAAGACGAAAGAATGGAGATGATGTTGCAGCTTTGGAGTTTTGTGTTGAAAAGTGGTTTCTTGTTGTAGAAATAAGGATTAAAAAAATAATGGTCAATGATAAAATATAAAATTCTTTATGTAGTTTTTGTAAGTTGTTACTTCTTTGTGTCCTGTTATCAAGAAGGTGAAATAGAACGAATACATTTTAATGACAAAGCTTTTGATAGTAAATACTTTGAAGAAGATTTTGAGATTGGATTAGACTTCAGTCTCAATGATTCCTTATTCGTAAAAGATGTTGAGAAAAGATATAATATTGATCTATGCGAGAACCCTAATATAGATGTCGTTTTAGATTTTAAAAAACTTCATAAAAAAATAGTAGTACCAGTCTACGTGTTTAAACTATGTCCTTATGTTATTAGGTGTGGCAGATTCAATATGGATTTTACTATAAATGATTCAGGTTATGTTTTAATGAATCATGAATTGATTACCAATAATGCAACGAATGTTGCGCAGCAGATTTTTGAAAAGATAAAGGAATATAATGCTACGAGAAATCGTAGAAAAGTAAGTATTGATTTTTATTGGGAAAAGGGAATAAAGAGGACTCTGGTTGATCAAAAATTCAAAGAGTTGTTAAAGGGAGTGTATTTGTACAAAAATCATTTGTCACAGCAACTATTTCAAAAAAGCTATACTGCCTGTACCATGAATGAGATTGAAAAAATCAATGATCAATTAATGTTTTATCTGCATATAAAACCATCGGGCCTAGAAACTCCACCACCTCCGCCGCCTCCATTTCCAGAAGAGTTATTAAATGAATCATCATGAAAACATTCAAAATACTTTTAATGCTAATTTCTTCTTTGCTTCTTGAGAGTGGGTATGCTCAAAATGTAAGTAAATTAAACGAAAATTACTTTTTTAAGACATTTAATCTTTCAGATCCCTGCGTTATAGTATTTAAAATTACACCTGATCTTTTGATGTATTACAGAGAAAGAAAAATATCAAAAAGAAGAATACATTCCCTTGTGAAAAAACACTACCAGAAATGTAAGTCTCAGTCCAAAACTGCTTTTATTGCGGATTGGATAGAGGATTATAACATACCACCTGATTTAAGTAAGTTTGAACAAATCGCGATCGATACAATTACAGATCTTCAAGAAGAAATGTCGCTAAAGAAGTTTGGTAAATCATTAGATAGTATTACAACTAAACAATGGGAGGGTATTCAATTAATTTATCCTACCGATGTACATTTATATTGGTGTTGTAAACAGTGAAATGATAAGAGTTTTATATTTGTGATATGGTCAAGAAAATAATTTGCATACTTCTATTTTTATTTCAGGTTTCTTGCACCTTCACGGATGAAGAATTAAAAGAAGGTTGGTGGAAATATTCGGGAGGATATCATGTAGGAGATGTTATAGATTTTAAAATACACCATTTGAGTAATGATACCATTTATATGGGGAGTACTCCAAAGGCATTGTTACTTAATACTAGAGAAAGTGTTCTAGATTTTGGAAATAAAGCGATTATAATCAAAGATTTGAAATCGGATAAAAAAGGAATTTATAATCATAAATAAATTTAGAGCTGTTTCTAATCTACATTCAACAAGAGTCCCTGCTTAAGTACTTATCGGCTGTGGTGGAAGGGTTAGGGAGTTGTTTTTTATTAAACATCGACTTTTAGAATAAAGCTATTATACTATTGTAATGTGTAATTACCCCTTTAAATATCTTCTTTAATGCTTTAAAAAGCATTTAACTCAAAAAACATCGGCAAAACTCATAATACCGACCTCCTAACTCTAAACTAGAAAAAACTATCTTTGCGCCCTGAATTCTTATCGATATTAGAAAAAGTATTGGTATAAAATAGCTATTATGAAATTTGAACTTGCAGGTCAAGACCCAGGGAGTAAAGCCAGAGCAGGAAAAATAACCACTGATCACGGAGTGATCGAAACACCCATTTTTATGCCCGTCGGGACTGTGGCTACTGTAAAAGGCGTGCATCAACGCGAACTCAAAGAAGAAATTAATCCAGATATCATTCTGGGAAATACCTATCACCTATACCTACGACCCTCAACACAGATTTTGGAAAAAGCAGGTGGACTGCATAAGTTCATGAACTGGGACCGCAATATCTTGACGGATAGTGGTGGATACCAAGTGTATTCGCTTTCGGCAAATCGAAAAATCAAAGAGGAAGGGGTGAAGTTCAAATCCCATATCGATGGCTCTACGCATTTTTTTACACCAGAAAATGTCATGGAGATTCAGCGCACGATCGGTGCAGATATCATTATGGCCTTTGATGAATGTACTCCTTATCCTTGTGATTATCAATATGCTAAGCGAAGTATGAAAATGACCCATCGGTGGTTGGATCGTTGTATGAATCACTTAGAAACGCTGCCATTCAAATATGGTCATGAACAAACCTTTTTTCCGATTGTACAAGGCAGTGTTTATAAAGATTTACGTAGACAATCTGCAGAATATATTGCCAATGCTGGAGCGCAAGGAAATGCGATCGGCGGCTTGTCCGTAGGAGAACCAGCCGAAGAAATGTACGCCATGACCGAAGTCGTTACCGAAATCCTGCCAGAAGATAAACCGCGTTATTTGATGGGGGTAGGAACGCCGATCAATATTTTAGAAAATATCGCTTTGGGTATTGATATGTTTGATTGTGTGATGCCTAGTCGTAATGGACGTAATGGAATGTTGTTTACCGCGCACGGTACCATAAATATCAAAAATAAAAAATGGGAAGATGATTTTTCTCCAATTGATGAAATGGGCATTACTTTTGTGGATACGGAATATTCTAAAGCATATCTGAAACATTTGTTTACTGTAAATGAAATGCTGGGAAGACAAATCGCAACGATACATAATCTAGGATTTTATTTATGGTTGGTTCGTGAAGCAAGAAAACATATCTTAGCGGGAGATTTTACCGTATGGAAAAATAGGATGGTAAAACAAATGGATAAACGATTGTAATAAGTACGAGTTTAGAAGTTAGAAATACGAAATTAAAATCTAAAAAGTGTAAAGTAGGAGTTTTCAAAAGCTCCCTCTCCCGTGGGAGAGGGTTGGGGTGAGGGCGTTCTTGATAAAATGTAAAATTTACTAATTGCTAAAAGCTAAGTGCTAACAGCTCATAAACAATGAAAATACTAGATTGGTACATTCTTAAACGGTATTTGGGGACATTTGTAACCATGTTATTACTGTTTATCCCCATTGGGATTATTATCGATTTGGCAGAAAAAATTGATAATATGTTGGAGTCCGATGCTCCAAAAGAAGCGATATTACAGTATTATCTTGATTTTACAGTGTATTTTGCAAACTTGCTATTTCCGTTACTATTGTTTCTATCTGTAATATGGTTTACGTCAAAATTAGCTAATAAAACAGAGATAGTAGCCATGTTGAGTTCTGGGATCTCTTTTTGGCGTTTCTTACGTCCTTATATTATTGGGGCAACAATGGTGTGTATGGCAGCATTGGCAGTTTCCTTATTTCTGGCACCAAAGGCTAGTAAGGGCTTTAATGAATTTAAGTATGCCTATCTCAAACGCCATAAGAAGGTGCAGAAAACGAATGATGTGTATCGTCAGATCAATGACAATGAGTACATCTATGCAAGCAACTTTAACCCATTAAACAAGGTCGCAACCAATTTTACTTTAGAACATTTTGAGGGTAATAAAATGATATATAAGATTTCGGCCAATCGGATCAAGTATATTGAAGAAGATTCGCTATATCGGCTAAGTAATTTTATAAAACGTACGGTCAAAGAAAATGATGATCTCTTACTTATGGAACGTTCGTACGATACCTTATTACCTTTTGATATTGAAACATTGACTCCAGTGAATTATGTTGCAGAGACGCTTAATGCATTCGAACTCCAGAAGTTTATCGAAGAAGAAGAACGCAAAGCCTCTCCTGATCTTAATTCGTATAAAGTAACGGCTTATAAAAGATGGAGTATTCCAGTTTCTGCTTTTATTTTAACCTTGATAGGAGTTGCTGTATCTGCCATGAAGCGAAGAGGAGGGATGGGAGCCAATTTAGCCTTTGGTATAGGTTTGGCTTTTGGATTTATTTTTATAGACAAAATATTTGGTACCATGGCTATTCAGTCTGATTTTGAACCTTTGGTGGCGGTATGGTTACCAAATGCGCTATTTGGATTGTTGGCTATATACTTATTATACAATGCAAAACGCTAGGCTCAAAAATTATCTACACTTTCATTTTATAGTGTTTATTTTTGGCTTTACTGCCATATTAGGAGAGTTGATCACCTTAGAAGCATTGCCATTAGTTTGGTATAGAATGTGGTTAGCTACTGGATTCGTTTTTGTATATATCAAATGGAAAAAGCTTTCGCTAAAGGTTTCTCCAAAGCTATTCTTAGTATTAACATTTGCGGGAGTGATTATTGCACTGCACTGGTGTACTTTTTTTGGAGCAATCAAAGCGTCTAATGTTTCTATAACCTTAGCAGTACTCTCTACAGGGGCTTTTTTCACCGCATTTTTGGAGCCTATATTTTACAGACGAAAACTCATATGGTATGAGTTACTCTTTGGATTGGTTGTGATTTTTGGATTATACTTAATTTTTAGTGTAGAAGGAGATTATGTTATGGGGATTTTGTTAGCATTACTTTCCGCTTTTTTTGCTTCGATATTTACATTAATTAATGGGAAAGTGATAGAAAAACAGTACCCATCGGTAATTTCTTTTTATGAATTATTGACAGGAGTTCTTGGGGTTACGCTGTACTTTCTTTTTCAAACAATTTTCGGGGATACAACTTCTGGGTTTTCTGCTGCTTTTTTTACAGTAAAAGCTTCTGATTGGTTATATCTGTTAGTATTGGCATCCATTTGTACGGCTTATGCTTTTATTGCTTCTGTAAAAGTAATGCGCTACTTGAGTCCTTATACAATCATGCTTACCAATAATTTGGAACCGGTATATGGTATTTTTTTGGCTTTTCTGATATTCGGAAATAATGAAAAAATGGAAGGAAAATTTTATATCGGCGCGGCACTGATTCTCACTACGGTAGTGCTCAATGGGGCTTTTAAAATGCTACAAAAACGAAAAATAGCGTCCACTTAGACAGTGTTTCCGTATGAAAGTTTTTATATTTGTTGGCTAACTTTTGCCATTTAATCCGTTGCAGGGTTTAAAATGGTATTTTACTAAAACCAAATACAATTCTTCATATGGAATATTTAGAATTTGAACTTCCGATAAAAGAGCTTGAGGAGCAATTCAACAAAGCATGCGCTATAGGGGAAGAAAGTGAAGTTGATGTTACTGAAACATGTAAGCAAATCGAAAAAAAACTGGTCAAAACCAAAAAAGAAATATATAAAAACCTCTCACCTTGGCAGCGTGTACAGATGTCTAGGCATCCTTCCAGACCGTATACATTAGACTATATCAAAGCAATCTGTGGTGATTCTTTTTTAGAATTACACGGTGATCGTAATGTCAAAGATGATAAAGCGATGATTGGTGGTTTAGGGAAGATAGGTGATCAAAGTTATATGTTTATTGGTCAACAAAAAGGAAGTAATACTAAGTTACGCCAGTATCGTAATTTTGGAATGGCGAATCCAGAAGGTTATCGCAAAGCACTGCGACTGATGAAAAGTGCTGAAAAGTTTAATATTCCTGTAGTAGCTTTGATAGATACTCCAGGTGCTTATCCAGGTCTTGAGGCAGAAGAACGAGGACAAGGAGAGGCTATAGCTAGGAATATATTAGAAATGACACGACTCAAAGTTCCAATTATTGTAATGATTATTGGAGAAGGGGCTAGTGGAGGAGCTTTAGGAATTGGAGTAGGAGACAAAGTATTGATGTTAGAAAACACCTGGTACTCTGTAATCTCACCAGAATCATGTTCTTCTATTCTTTGGAGAAGTTGGGAGTATAAGGAAGTTGCAGCAGAAGCGTTAAAGCTTACGGCCACGGATATGAAAAAATTGACATTGATCGATGAGATTATCAAGGAACCATTAGGTGGAGCGCATCGCAATCCAGACAAAATGTTTGAGATAGCAAAAGATAAAATTACGGAATGCCACAATTCACTAAAAAACTTATCACCAACAGAATTGATCGAAAAACGGATGGAAAAATATTCTAATATGGGAGTCTATAAAGGATAATGCCCAAAAAGTCACTTAATGAACAAATCTGAAGTATTGGACTTCAGATTTTTTTATGCTTATTAACACAAAAAAAAAGTTATCAACTGTATCTTTGTTAAGTAACGGTGAAGAACGCTTGTATGGGCAAACCGTAAACTTGGTAACAATTTCTTTACATTCGTAGTCATGGAAAACACACAACAAAATCAAAACACTAAATACGGAAAGGGGACCGTAGTAGCGTTGGAAAAGGGGAAAATTCCACCGCAAGCAGTTGATTTAGAAGAGGTTGTTATTGGTGCGATGATGATTGATAAAAAAGGGGTTGATGAAATTATTGATATTCTGAAACCAGAGGTATTCTACAGAGAGGCACATCAATATATCTTTGAAGCGATTTTCAAACTCTTCGAAAATTCGGAGCCAATTGACTTATTAACGGTTTCTAATCAATTGAAAAGAGATCAGAAATTAGAAAAAGCAGGCGGAGATTATTATTTGATTCAATTAACGCAAAAAGTAGCATCTTCTGCCCATATTGAGTTCCATGCACGCATTATTTTACAAAAATTTATACAGCGTAGCCTGATCAAAATTTCTAACGAAATTATCGAGGAATCGTATGACGAAACGACGGATGTTTTTGATCTGCTTGATATGGCAGAATCCAGATTGTATGAAGTAACACAAGGAAACATAAAACGTTCTTCAGAAACGGCGCAGAGTTTGGTAATACAAGCCAAGAAAAAAATCGAAGAAATTTCGAATAAAGAAGGAATGAGTGGCGTTGCTTCTGGGTTTGATAAATTGGATAAATTAACCTCCGGATGGCAGCCTAGTGATTTAATTATCGTTGCAGCACGTCCAGGTATGGGAAAAACGGCTTTGACACTCTCGATGGCACGTAATATTGCTGTTGGACAAAATATTCCAGTAGCGTTTTTCTCACTAGAGATGGCTTCTGTACAGTTGATTACACGTTTGATTTCTTCAGAAACAGGACTTTCTTCAGAAAAACTACGTACTGGTAAATTAGAAAAACACGAATGGGAGCAGTTGAATGTCAAGGTGAAAGATTTGGAAAAGGCTCCGCTTTTTATCGATGACACTCCATCACTCTCTATTTTTGATTTGAGAGCAAAAGCGCGCCGATTATCATCACAGCATGGGATCAAGTTGATCATGATTGATTATTTGCAATTGATGACTGCTGGTGGATCTGGAAAGAATGGAAATCGGGAACAAGAAATTTCGACCATCTCGCGGAATCTAAAAGCATTAGCAAAAGAATTGAATATTCCAGTAATTGCGTTATCACAGCTTTCTCGTGCGGTAGAAACACGTGGAGGTAGTAAACGGCCATTATTGAGTGACCTGAGGGAATCTGGAGCGATTGAGCAAGATGCCGATATTGTATCGTTCATCTATCGACCAGAATATTATAAAATTGATGAATGGGATGACGAGGAAAATTCGCCTACGCAAGGACAGGGAGAGTTTATTGTTGCAAAGCATAGGAATGGTGGATTAGAAAATATTAGGTTAAAATTCATTGGACATTTAGGTAAATTTGATAACTTGGATGACTTTAGCACGCCTTTTGAGTTTCATTCAAAGATGAATGAAGATGAACAAAATGATCCTTTCTCGACAGGGAATTTACCGAGTCCCGGAGAAGCATTTGGCAGTAGCATAAATGAATCCAATGATGATGATGTACCTTTTTAATTTTATAGAAAGACTTAGAAAAGAAGCTTTTTTCTTTAGCAATACTTACAATATGCCACGAATACTGTTTTCAGTATTTGTGGCTTTTTTCTTTTCGTTTCAGAGTTCTGCATCCTATATTTTGATACCGATGGATGCAGAGAGCCAAAAAGATCATCTTAAGGCCTATGGAGTGACGTATTGGGTCTTAGAAAAGCAGCAAAAAGTAAAATGGCTACTCAATTATCGAGGAGGGTCATTTTTAATTTCTGATACGGAAGCTGTGCAGAAGGAGTGTAAAATACGTGGGGTATCTTTTGAAATACTTAGTGATACAAAGGCAACAGGAATACTCACAGAGATTAGTAGTCCGTCACAAAATATGGAAGCTGTAGTTTTAGAAAAAGCTCCTAAAATAGCGGTCTATTCTCCCAAGACAAATCAACCGTGGGATGATGCTGTGACCATGGTATTGACCTATGCCGAGATTCCTTATGAAACGATATATGACGAAGAGGTGTTATCCGATCAATTGATTCTCTATGATTGGTTGCATTTACATCATGAAGATTTTACAGGACAATACGGGAAATTTTATGCTAATTATCGTGCAACACCATGGTATATTAAAGAAAAGGCAAATTCTGAGGCCAGAGCAAAGCAAATGGGTTTTGCTAAAGTTTCTCAGGAAAAATTGGCGGTGGCTAAAACCATAAGAGATTATGTTATTGGTGGAGGTTTTATGTTTGCTATGTGTAGTGCCACGGATAGTTTTGATATTGCTTTGGCGGCGGAGGGTGTTGATATCTGCGAACCTATGTTTGATGGTGATGCTAGTGAGCCGAGTTATCAATCTAAAATTGATTACAGCAGAACGTTTGCATTCAAGGATTTTAAACTGGAACGTAGTCCCAATGTGTATGAGTTTTCTAGTATTGATATGACGACGAAACGACGTATTCCTAAAGAGACAGATTACTTTACACTTATGGACTATTCTGCCAAATGGGATCCAATTCCTACCATGTTATGTCAAAATCATACGGCTTTGGTCAAAGGTTTTATGGGACAAACAACTTCTTATAATCGAAAATTAGTAAAATCAAGAGTGCTGGTTATGGGAGAGAATAGAACCAATAGTGAGGCACGATACATACATGGGATTCAGGGAAAAGGTTTCTTTACTTTCTATGGGGGGCATGATCCAGAAGATTATCAACATCGTGTTGGGGACCCTAAAACAGAATTAGAACTACACCCAAATTCGCCGGGATATCGTTTGATTTTGAATAATGTATTGTTCCCAGCTGCTAAAAAGAAGAAGCAGAAAACGTAATCTATAGTGTATAAGGAATAGGGTCTAGTGATTAATAATTAAAGAAAAATATTTGTCACATATTTAGGTTCTTTGTGTGACTTCGTGAATTCTTGGCGTGCCTTTTTGGAACTCTTTTAGGATACCAAAAGCTATCCAATATTATAAATTCTTCGTAGAAATTCTTTTCAAAAATCCATATCTTTCAGTTATGGAAAGTATTATGAATTATTTTGAAACCGTCCCTAGTTCGCATCGAACGCTGATTTTGGTGGGTGGTATCGCTTTTTTTTGGTTGATAGAGTACGCCATACCGTTATTTCGATTTGATTATAGAAAGTTAAAACATGCCTGGCCTAATATCTTTTTTACCTTAACTACAGCATTAGTTAATCTATCCTTAGCATTTGTATTACTCAAAACCAGTGATTGGACCGTCAATAATTCTTTTGGAATCTTACAGTGGTTAGCAGTACCACTATGGGCCAAAGTGCTTATTGGTGTCATTGGGTTGGATCTGGTTGGAGCTTGGTTGGCACATTATGCCGAACATAGGATAAAACCTTTATGGCGTTTTCATCTCATACATCATTCCGATACGCATGTAGATACCACTACAGCAAATAGGCACCATCCTGGAGAGAGTGTGATTCGTTTTGTGTTTACGATTTTGGGGGTATTCCTATTTGGAACTTCGATAGGAATCATTTTATTATATCAATCGCTATCGGTAGTATGTTCGCAGTTTAATCATGCGAATATAAGCTTACCCAAGGGGGTAGATACCATTATAAGTTGGATCATTGTATCACCCGATATGCATAAGGTCCATCATCATCATGAGCTGCCGCATACGGATACCAATTATGGCAATATATTTTCGATTTGGGATCGTATTTTTGGTACTTTTTCCAAAATGGCAAATG
>CAZYRG010000005.1:2196-6331 GCA_964650425.1 uncultured Flavobacteriaceae bacterium | reverse complement strand
AATATATTTTCGATTTGGGATCGTATTTTTGGTACTTTTTCCAAAATGGCAAATGAAAATATTGTCTACGGAATCGATACACATCCGGAGATGCATGCAGAAACTAAGGTAGGTTCGTTGCTCAAACTACCGTTTACGCCGTTACGAACTCCACCTTCTTTAGAAAAGAAAGAAAAGTAATTTCCTGCGAGGTCTTTTTTCTGACCTTGTAGGTGTGATTCTAAAAAGTATGAAATGCCTACAAGGTTTTGGAGATCTATCTTGGCATTAGCCAGGATTAGTAGAACATGACAAAGAATGTATGTAGGTTTATAACTGATTTAAAAATTCCACCAATTGTTGCACCGCTTTACCGCGATGACCTATCTTGTTTTTGAGCGTTAATTCCATTTCTGCAAAGGTATCGGTATACCCTTTGGGCAAAAATATAGGATCATATCCAAATCCTCCATGTCCACGTTTTTCTTCCGTAATTTCTCCTTCACAAATCCCAGTAAAACAAGTAGGCTTATGATCATCTAGAGACAAGGCAACCACAGTTTTGAACTGTGCAGAGCGATCCGTTTTTGAAGTTAAATTGTTTAAAAGCTTTTGCATATTCGCTTCTGATGAGCGTTCTGGACCTGCATAACGTGCAGAAAATACGCCTGGTTCACCATCTAGAGCCGTTACCTCTAATCCAGTATCATCGGCAAAGCAAGGGTAGTTATAGTGTTCTTTGATATAGTTTACTTTTTGCATAGCATTGCCCTCAATAGTAGGTGAGGTTTCTGGAATATCTTCATGGCATCCAATATCTGCAAGACTTAATAGGGTAATACTATCAGGAATTAAGGCCTGTACTTCTTTAATTTTGTTAGCGTTGTTAGTGGCAAAAACGAGTTTCATAGATAATTGTAGTAGTTAGTGTAAATTATAAGAATTACACAAAGTTGCACAAAGAAATCTCAAAGTTACACAAAGGTTTTGTTTATTTAAAAAACAACGACCTGATGACACTTCTCTTTTCTATTTTCTCTTCTCTAATTTTTGTAGTTTCTGTTTTTTCTAACTCACAGAAGAGACACGGAGGGTGCTGAGATTTTTTATTTCTTCGATTTTATTCTTTTAACTCATAACTCATCACTCTAAACTGATAAAAATCACTCCCAACGTTCGGTCTGTTGTTCCTTTTCTTGTTCCATAAATTCTCTAATTTTTCGTTCTTCCCAATCTTTATTAAAAATAGGATTCGCGTTAAAAGCTTTTATGCCATGAAATATAACACCGATACCCCATCCTAATGCGGGCCAGAGAAACCAAGCATACGCCCAATGATTTTGATGATAATTAAGGGCAGCTAATCCAATAATCACCACTACATAACTTATAAGATTGTTATAGAATTTTTTAAGCTCTTCTACACGTTCTTTTGCACGCGCTAACCGTATTTGTTCATTCGTATTCATGTCTTGTCGTTTTTGATGCGGTTTCTTTTTGTTTTTCTTCCTTGAGGAGTTCTCTTAATTTTCGTTCTTCCCAATCTTTGTCTAATGCGAAGTAGCTTTTAATTAATGAAAATAGTTTAGGCTTAAAAGCTTGCACCCCATGTACAAAAACACCAATACCCCATAGTAACGTAGTTGTGAGAAAATTGATAAAGAACCAATTATCTAGATAATATTGGTCTGCATACACATGGTTGACTATATATATGCCCACATTTACCAAAACATACCAAAATAGATGTCCATAAAAACTTTTGATGAGATCTACACGTTTTTTGGCCTTTTTGTAGCGACTTAACTGTTCTTTTTTTATAGTGTTCTTAGGGTTTTTCATCTTGCATAAATTCTTTGATTTTACGTTTCTCCCAATCTTTTCCAAATATAAGCTTAGGCCCAAATACATTTGCCGCGTGTAATGTTAGACCAATGCCCCAGCCTACCAGAGAGAATAAAAACCAAAGGTATCCAGGAGAAGTCATAATATTAATAATGGCCAAAGCAGGTATGGTCACGCAATAGGTAGTCAAATGCATATAAAAGTCCTTAATTTCTTTCAGTCGTTTTTGGGCTTTTTCATAGGTAATAGTATCGGTGTCTAATTCCATCAAGATATCATCTTCATCAGTCACTATGGTAACTTTTTTAGTCAATACAGGCAATTTTGCGATAAAACTTGTAGCGCTTTTATAGACAGAAAACTCACGTTTTGTCAATTGTTTATAGCGTTCTTTTACATTAGTTAGCCCAACACCGCTGCTATTGCTCAATACTTCTTTGGGTTGCAAATTGTTTTCTACAGTCAAGAAACCATCGGATTCATAAATTTTGATCCGCAATGGTTTGTCTGACATTACTATATTATGCTTTACCGTATTTTCTAATAAAATTTGCAGAGATAAAGGCACTACTTTAGCATCAGGATGTGATCCATTTTCGGGCATTACAAGTTCGATGCTATCCTCAAATCGCATTTGCAAAAGTGTGATATAGGTCTTTGCAAATTTTAATTCTTCGTCGACACTAACTAGATCTTTATTCTTCTGTTCTAATACATAGCGATATACCTTGGATAGCGAAGTGGTAAATTTCTCCGCCATTCGTGGGTTTTCACTGATCAATGATGTCAGAACATTCAGGCTATTGAACAAAAAATGTGGATCTAATTGGTTTTTGAGGGCATCGTACTTTGCAGAAGCTGTCCCTGCAATGATTTTTTGCTCTTCAACCCTTTTTTCTTGTAAGGCTTTATAGAACCCTAGTGCATGAAAAAAAAGCGATACTACAGCACTAAATAAAATACTAAACAGATAGTTGCTAACCCGCTCCTTTTCAAAGAAGGTCGCCAGATCCATGCTATTTTCAATAATAGTCTCCTCAATAATTCTACCAAGTAGCACACCAGAAACCGTCAATCCAATGGAACCAATAATGCCTAAGATTAATTTTTTTAATCCATCTCTTTCCCAGCTTAATTGTTTGTTTAAAAAATTAAAGAACCCAATGTTGAAAAACGTAATGATGGTAGAATACATCAAATTGATGCCCCAAGGTTTTATATGTGTAATTTGTTCTATCTGAAATCCATTAAAAACATACTGAATCAACTGGACAAGGATCGTCGCAATGATAATGACTCGGAGTATGGTTTTAATTTCTTTCATTTTTGTTTTTACTTAATAATTACTATATAGTATCGATCATTATTTTTGATCTTTTGTTGTGGCAGTACTATCACATTGTTTTACCAACATCTGTACACGTTCTTTTCCCCAATTAGGATAAAAAGGTATAGAATCTTTTTGATTCTCAAAAAGCGTTAGCGCTTTTTTCAAATTAGGACAGAATTCCATCGGGTCTTTACCAAAATATTTGGCACCGCCCATTTGCCACTCAGCATAAGAAGCATTTGCTCTAGGATTATTAGGTTCTATAGCTAAAGCTTGTTGGTATAAACCTTCTATCTTTGGGGATAATGTAGGACCAAAAGTAGCAGGATCTGTTAGCATTTTTGCAGTGTTCAAAAGTGCTTCTAGAATCATGATCTCTGCATTGTTTTCTGATAAACTCTTAGCTTCATTAAGATGTTCTTGTGCTTTAGTTAGAAGTGGATCAATTTCACCGCGTTTTTTCATCACAAAAGTAGATACAACGTTTACTTGCGCAGCATTGTAATAAGGAATCCAATTATCCTTTTCTGCTTTGGCTATACGCTCAAAAAGATTCACAGCTTCTTGCGGTTTTTGTGCTCCCCAAAGTTCAAAAGCTTTTTTCATTCCAGATTCATAAGGAGATTGGGCACTGACAATTGCAGTGACTAATGCGATACATATTGTGGCTAAAGATTTCATAATTGTTGTATTTCTATTATTTATTAGTATTCGTTATTGTTGTTTAAAAGCTTTGATCAAATATCGTTGTTTTATACGCTTTGTAGAATTCTATCTGACCGAGTTGTCGTTTTTATAGGATGAATTGTATGTTTGGGTTTTGGGTTTCTGGTGTCAGGTTTCAAGTTTTTTATATGGAGATCATTATTAGTATCAAAATATTGTTACATTGCTACATTGCTACATTGCTACATTGTCACATTGTTACATTGTTACATTGTCACATTGCTACATTGTCACATTGCTACATTGTCACATTGC
>CAZYRG010000005.1:0-2096 GCA_964650425.1 uncultured Flavobacteriaceae bacterium | reverse complement strand
TACATTGTCACATTGCTACATTAAAACCATTAGTACATTTACAAGGTATTCAACTGATTATCTTTCTTATCACCACCCAAGGTCCAAAAGAAACCAAGGATAATAAAGCGATCGGCAGCTGGTTTGATGGCTCTACGATCAAAAATACCATTTGCATTAGGGGTGTTAGCATATTGATAGCCAAACGTATTTCCAAAATTAGGTACATTAGTTATGGACAGAAAAAGAATTTTTTGCTGACTAATGAGGTATGCCCAATTAAAACTCAAATTATTAAAGTTTTCTGCTTTTTGATTCTGAAAACCTGCAATATTTGGATCATTATACGGCCTTCCCGAAGCAAATGTATAGGTCAATCCCATTTGCGATTTCCAGTCCTCTATCCAATATTTGGTGACCAATGACAGGTTGTGTTTCGTTGCAAAATTAGGAGTAGCTGCTTCGGGTAAGTTTTGATAATTTCTCTTGGTGTCTAGATAGGAATAACTAGCCCAATATTCTAGGTTTTTAAAAGAACGATTGTCCCTCCAGAAAACATCGACACCTGAGGCTTCTCCAAACCCTAGATTGTTATACTGACTATCAAATTCTGGGCGTTCGGTATTGTATTTAACTAAACTGTTATACGCTTTATGATACCCTTCTAGACGAAACGTTCTTCCATCATGTTGATACAGGTAGTTGAGAATATAATGTGATGCTTTTTGTTGCTCGACATTGGTGTTAAATTTTAGTACATCTTGATTAGGTGTTTGATAAAAATCCCCATAAGAAGCCGATAATTGTGATTTTGCTCCAGTTTTGTAGGCTAAAGAAACACGTGGCGCTATATGACTTTCGTCCAACAAGCTATTATGGATCCCTCGGAGCCCAACTTTTAGGGCTAGGTCTTTACTAAAGAAGAATTCGCTTTCCGCGAAAGCGGCATTGTTGTTATTATTGTATGTAGTGTCAAAATCAGGGCCTTCCGTAAATTTGGCATTTTCGGTAAATCTATTCAGGAATTGTTCCATTCCCAAACTCAGTTTGAAACGGTTACTAAAACGCTTTCTAACTTTGAGTTTCATATGAATATTGGTGACTTCATCAATAACATCCATATCATTGATCGCAATATCACTTTTGTCATTAGCAATACTAGCACCAGTGCTCAGTGTCCAATCTTTGCCCAAATCCCCTTTGTAAGAAATATTGCTATATGCATTGCGATTGGTGATGTCCAATGATAAACCCTCAGGAATATTGATGTCTGGTTGAATCAATGCAAAATCCGTATAATTATAAGCTCCATATACTTTGAGCGTACCATTTTTGAAATGCCTACGATATACCGCTTCTCCCGAGAGGGATTCATAAGGCTTATTCCAAACGATATTTTGTGGGATAATGTCTTGATAAGGTTTTAGATTGATATAAAAAGCATTGGTGCTCAAGGAGCTTTTTTTCCATTTTTCGGTATGGCCACCACCTAAACCAACGGATAAGAATTGTAAGTCCGTTCGTTCTTTTGCAGCTTCTCCTGTGGTATTTAATAAAAGTACGCTAGAAAGTGCATCTCCATACTCTGCACTATACCCTCCTGTAGAAAAGCTAATTCCATCAAACAAGAAAGGAGAGAAGCGTCCTCGGGTCGGAATCCCATTAGAGGTAGCCAAAAAAGGTTGAAAAACCCTAAGATCATCGATATAAACATTTGCTTCATTGGCATCACCACCTCTAACAAACAGTCGACCGTCCTCTGCATTAGTACTGGTCCCAGGCAGGGTTTGGAAGGCACCGATAATATCTCCTGCAGCTCCTGCTGTGGTCACAATGTCTAGTGGTTTTAATGCCGTAGCTTTGCTGTTATCTCCAGCATTAAAGGTGCTTGCATTGAGCATCACAGCTCCTAACGAATTGACATCATCTCGGAGTTGTACCTTGAGATCTTGCATCGCTGTAACATCCAAAGCTAGATTTTGTGTTTCAAAAGCGATATAAGAAATCACTAAAGTTTGTACCCCTTCCAGATCAGTGGTAAAGGTAAATTTTCCATTGTCATCACTAGAGCTACCGTCATAGCTTCCCTCAATATAGACATTGGCGCCAATAATAGG
>CAZYRG010000004.1:32247-40014 GCA_964650425.1 uncultured Flavobacteriaceae bacterium | reverse complement strand
CAGAACAGAATCCTTGGAAATCTAATACATTAGAGTGGACAGCACCAGTTAAGCATATGCATGGTAACTGGCCTGGTGCTTTACCAACCGTTTACAGATGGTCTTATGATTACAGTAAACCAGGTCATGAAGAAGATTTTGTTCCTCAAAACGTGCCTATGAAAGATGGCGAGGAAGAGCTACATCATTAGAAAAAATTCCCTTTTATATAATATAGAACCTCAGAATTTTACATTCTGAGGTTTTAGTTTTATATAACTATCTGAAAATCAAATATTTGATTCTATTTTAGAATAGTTGTTAAATTTTTATCGATAAAAAACATTAAAATCCGATTAAATACATTTTTTTTCGTTAAATTGCATCCGTATTCAAAATCTGTACGAAAATTAAGTACTTATTTTGTTAAAACTATTAACCAAAAACTTAACCAACGTTTTGATTATGAAAACAAACCTTATCAATAGGAACTTGTTTAAATCAATTACTGCTGCGTTGTTGTTATTTGGCTTGTCTAGCCAATTAAATGCACAATGTCCTACAGTAACTAATCCCACACCACAAGTATGTGATGCTGCGGGATTTATTATTCAAGATTTAAATGTTTATGCAACAGATGTCAATAACGACATCCAATGGTATGATTCACCAACAGGAGGAACACTTTTTAATGCTAACGAACTTGTTTCGGAAGGTGTTTATTATGCAGGTAACAGTACAGGTACTTGCGGAACTAGAGAATCTGTCACAGTAGATTTTATTGTTGATGCATCAAATCAAAACCTTGATGCAGTATATTGTAGTAATGAGTCACCTACAATTCAATTGTATATAGATGAAGTTCTATCATTAGTACAACCAACAGGTGGTTCGGTAGAAATTTATACAGACTTTGAACTTACTAATCAAGCGTTAGCTTCGGATACTATTCCATCAGGAGGAACAAACTATTTTATAGTTTTTGTCGATGCAGGAGGATGCAGAAGTCAAATCGAAGTAGGAACTACTGCAATTTTTGATGCGCCAGATAACCCAACTCCACCTCTTGTACAATCTTTTTGTTCTACAGCAAGCCCTACAGTAGAAGATTTAACACCAGGAACAACAGACACATTCAATTGGTATGAAAGCTTAGATGTTTCAGGTAACCCAATACAACCAGCATTATCAGATAGCACAACATTAGTCAATGGAACTTACTATGTGCAAGCAGAGAGTTTTTTCTGTACAAGTGACCCAATTGAGGTTACCGTAGAGATTAACACTCCTATTGACCCAGGAAGTTCTGCCACATTAGATTTTTGTATAGATAGCTTGCCGTCAGGAGATTTAGATTTAATTGATGAAATCGGAGTAATGCTTTCAGGTGCTTCTGGGACATGGTCAGGACCTTTAACAATATCTAATGGTGCCACAGGAACAATTAATATAAGTGGTGTAACCACACCAGGAGAACTAGTTTTTACATATACAGTACCTCCTAGTGGGCCTTGT
Organism: uncultured Flavobacteriaceae bacterium; assembly: GCA_964650425.1. Taxonomy (GTDB): domain Bacteria; phylum Bacteroidota; class Bacteroidia; order Flavobacteriales; family Flavobacteriaceae; genus Aquimarina. Next base: position 38,520 of record CAZYRG010000004.1, on the reverse strand, counting down.
CCTGAAGGAAGTTCAACTGTAACAATTACAATTTTTGATAATTTTACGTCAGGGACACCTTCAGCAGATAATCCAGCATCATTTTGTCTTTCGGGATTACCGGGAGCATTCGATTTATTTACTTTGTTAGATAATGAAGATGCAGGAGGACAATGGACAGAAGGAACAACAAGTACAGGTACAGTAACGACATCTACAATAGATTTTTCAGGATTTGTACCAGGAACGTATGATTATACATATACTCAGAATTTAACACCTAATGTGTGCGCAGAGGAGTCGACAACAGTTCAGGTTATTATTCTTGAAGACCCTAATGCAGGAGTTGCCATTAACGCAACAATATGCGAAAATGAGATTGTTACTAATTCACCCTTTGATTTATTTACAGCCTTAGATGGTAGTCAAGATAATAATACAGGTACATGGACTGATACCAGTGGAGCAACAGTAACTTCACCAATAGATATTTCAACATTTACAGTTGCGGGTAGTCCTTTTGAGTTTACATATACACTTTCAAATGGAACATGCGAAGATTCTGAAACTATAACTATAACTATAGAGCCAGCACCAGAGTCGGGTAATGCATTAACACCATTAGAAATATGTTTTGAAGAATTAGCGTCAAATTCACCATTAGATTTATTTACACTTTTAGATGGAACACAAGATACAAATGGGACATGGCATGAAGGTATAGATACTTCAGGAACAGTTGTTGCAAACCCAGTAGATATATCTGGTTTAACGGACGGTACGTTTAATTACACATATTCAGTCCCAAATATAGGAAGTTGTTCTGATGTTGATGTTACAGTTCAACTCATAGTGCTTCCACAACCAAATACGGGTACACCTACAAATGCAACGTTTTGCGAAAATGATGTCGCAGGAAATTCGCCATTAGATTTATTTGGACAACTAACAGGCAATGAGCCAGGCGGAACTTGGTCAGACGATGATGCCTCCGGAGCCTTATCAGGAAGCGATGTAGATTTAACCGTTTTACCAATAGGAAGCTATAATTTTTCGTATTCATTAACATCAACAGATGGATGTAATAACAGTAGTACGGTCACTGTAACAATAGAAGATGCACCAGAATCTGGAACAGTAAATGCGCCAGTAGAATTTTGTATTGCTGATGTTACTTCTGGGCAAACCTTTAATCTTTTTGATTTGTTAGAAGGCGAAGACCAAGCAGGAGTATGGAATGACGATAATACTTCGGGAGCCTTAACAGGTAATACAGTTACTTTAGATGGTCTTCCTGCTGGTAGTTATGATTTTACATACGATGTTAATGCTATTGGAACGTGTGATGATAGTCTAGTAACAGTTACAATCACAATAAATGATACAGCTTCTCCAACAGCAACTTCTGTTCAAGAATTTTGTGATAGCGGTACAGTGGCAGATTTAACGGCCATGGGAACATCTATTCAATGGTACGATGAAGCAATAGGAGGCAATCCTCTAGATGAGGCAACAGCCTTAGTTGATGGAGAAACCTATTATGCGACTCAAACGGATGCAACTTCAGGATGTGAGTCATCGGTAAGATTTGAAGTTACAGTAAATATATTTATAACTCCGGTTACAGGTAACGCTATTAGCCCTGATGTTGTTGCGTGTAACGACAATACAAGTATTGATTTGTTTGCTAGTTTAGATGGTACACAAGATGCAGGAGGCATATGGCAAGATGATTCTGGGACAGGAGCATTGAGTGGTAATATTTTGGATGCGACAGGATTAACACCTGGAGATTATCAATTTACGTACTTTATAGCAGCAACTCCACCTTGTATTGATGCAAGTACAACAATTACAATAACTATTGATGAGGCTTTAAACCCAGGAACAGATGCAACTACAAATATTTGTATTGATGCTGGAACTATAGATTTGTTTCCACTATTAGGTGGCGCTGATTTAGGCGGGACATGGTCTCCGACACTAACAAGTGGCACAGGAGTATTTGACCCACTTGTAGACTCAGCTGGGCCATATACTTATGAGTTGGTAAATGCTTGTGGTACATTCTCAAGTGTAGTTACTGTTTTAGTAACACAACCTGCAAACGCAGGAGAAGATAATACAGCAGAAGTATGCGTTATCGATGGGACTTTTGATTTAACAACACTACTAAATGGAACACCAGATTCGGCTGGTACGTGGTCTCCGTTACTAGATAGTGGTACCAATATTTTTGACCCAAGCATAGATATCAGTGGAGTATATACATATACAGTACTAGCAACTTCGCCATGTACAACAGATGCTTCAGCTGAATTGACTATTACAGTAAATGATATTCAAGAACCAACAGTAGTCAATGCAACACCGGCATTCTGTGTGATTGATAATCCAACAGTTGCAGATTTAGATACTGCGGTAAGTGTAACAGGAACCGTTAATTGGTATGAAGATGCTACGCTTTCAACAGTATTAAGTCCTAATGAAACTTTAGTAGATGGAGAAGATTATTTTGCAACACAAATAGGAGCAAATGGATGCGAATCTTCAGTTAATGTTTCTGTTGTAGTTACAATTAATGATACGCCTACGCCAACAATTTTAGATATTACAGCAGAGTACTGTATTAATGATAATCCAACGTTTGCAGAGTTATCTCAAAATATAACTGAGAGTGGACAAGCACCATTTGCAGTTGTTTGGTACGATGCTCCAAATGGAGGAAGTCCATTTAGCAATTCAGATGAATTGGCAAACGGTGAAACATATTATGCTGCTTTAATTGATGCCAATACAGGCTGTGAAAGTAGTGTGCGATTAGAAGTGACACCAGATCTTACAAACTGTGGTGCACTTGTTATTCCAGATGGTTTTTCACCAAATGGAGATGGTGTAAACGACACATTTGATGTCGATAATTTAGAGGTGTTACATCCAAATTTTGAAATAGAAATTTATAACCGCTACGGAAATCTTGTCTATAAAGGCAATGCTTCTTCTCCAAGATTTGACGGTACGTCTAACCAATCTACTATTGGAGATAAAGTTCTACCAGCAGGTGTTTATTTCTATATTTTCAATTTTAACGATGGAGAAAATAGACCTGTCCAAGGACGATTATACTTAAGTAGATAAAAGTTTGGCTAAACACACAAAATTAAAGATCATGAAAAAATTAAATATATTTCAAAAACTAGTGATTGTAGCCTTACTGACAATATCGTCTTATAGTAGCTACGCACAACAAGACCCTCAGTTTACACAATATATGTACAACATGAGTGTTATAAACCCTGCTTATGCAACAGCAGAGCAAGGTATCCTTAATACAGGTGCCTTATATCGTACACAATGGGTAGGATTAGAAGGCGCTCCAAGAACAGCATCATTATTTGCGCATACGCCTATCAACGAAAAAATTGAAGTAGGTTTATCTTTTACTAATGATAATATTGGTGATGTTGTTGAAGAGAATAATATTTACGCAGACTTTGCTTATGTATTACAAGTTGGAGAAAACAGTAAGTTGTCTCTTGGTGTAAAAGCGGGTGTCACACTATTTAACACCAATTTCAATGGCTTTGTTTTACAATCAGGCGGTGTTGATTCAGACGTTGCTTTTAATGAAAATATTAATAATGCATTTCCTAATGTAGGACTTGGAGCATTTTATTTTTCAGACAACTATTATATTGGTTTGTCAGCACCAAACTTATTGGCCACAAAACATTTAGAATCTGAGAACGGTGTTAGAGCTTTAGGCGCAGAGAATACACATTTCTTTTTAACAGGAGGCTACGTTTTTGATATTACGCCAGATATTCGTTTTAAGCCAGCTTTTATGGCTAAAGGCGTTGCAGGAGCACCACTAGCATTAGACTTAACGGCAAATGTTTTATTACAAGAAAAACTTGAAGTTGGTTTAGCATACCGATTAGATGATGCGGTAAGTGGTTTGGTCAATTTCAGAATAGCACCTAATCTACGAATTGGTTATAGTTATGATTATACGACGTCGAACTTAAGTGATTTTAGCTCTGGGTCTCATGAAATAATGTTATTATTTGACTTGGATTTATTCAATTTCAAGAGTGGTTACGACCGATCTCCAAGATTTTTCTAAACTTAAAATGCAAGACCTATGAAAACAACTCAATCTACCGTATTTATAAGTTCTAAGACGAATTTAAAAAGACAAAACATGAAACAATATATCCTTTTATTAGGTGGGTTCTTATTCGCGTTCAATTTTTGTACTGCACAAAAAGAACGACTTAATCGTGCCGATAAATATTTCGAATTAAAAGCCTACGCAAAAGCTGCAGAGCTTTATGAAAAGAAAGAGCCTAATCAAAAAGTACTTCAGAATTTAGGAGACAGTTATTACTATAACAGTAATATGCAAAACGCAGTTAAAACATACAGAGAACTTATTTTAGACTATACAGATTCTTTAGATATTGAGTTCTATTTTAAGTATGCGCAATCTCTAAAAGGGGTTAAAAACTATAAGCTTGCTGATGAGTATTTGACGAAGTATTATAATAAAATTGTTAATACCAAAGCCTTTATAGAGAAAAACCGTAAGACAACGCCACACGTTTTTAAAACAAAAGCGATTGATAATACATCTACGTATAGTGATTTTGGCTTAACCTTTTTAGGTAAAGATAAAGTAGCTTTTGCTTCGACTAGGAATGATAGTAACCCAGCTTTTGTATGGAACGATTTGCCATATTTAGATATATACTCGGCAACATTAAAAGATGGTAATTTGGAAAACGTTATGCCTTTTTCAGAAGTCATAAATACAGCGTCTCACGAAAGTAACCCTGTATTCTCTTCAGATGGAAAAACAATGTATTTTAATAGAACAGACGACACAAAATCAAAAACTGATGAAGGTCGTGTAGCACAAGTAAAATTATATAAGGCAGAATTAGTCAATGGTGAATGGGCTAATGTTACCCTGTTACCGTTTGCATCAGATGATTATAGTACAGAGCATCCTAGCTTAAGTAAAGATGGTAAAACATTATATTTTGCTAGTGATATGCCTGGATCTATAGGTGGTTTTGACATCTATAAAGTTTCTATTAATGAAGACGGAACTTACGGCGAACCTAAAAATTTGGGACGTACAGTTAATACAAGACACAGAGAGCAATTTCCTTATATAAGCGATGATGACGTATTGTACTATTCATCTAATGGGTTAATTGGTTTTGGTGGTTTAGATGTATTTAGAACCCAAATAGAAGATGGTGTATATGTGCTTCCAACCAACTTAGGACATACTGTAAATAGTAATTTAGATGACTTTTCGTTTGTAATAAATGAAGCTGATGATAAAGGCTATTTTTCATCAAATCGTTCAGGTACAGATAAGATGTATAGTTATGCTAGAGAGGAAAATATTTTAACTAAATATATGGTTGAAGGTGTGATTAGAGATAAGAATTCTAATGCACCACTTGCAGGAGCAACCGTTGTATTGTTAGATGATAAAGGGAATGTTTTACAAGAAAAAGTAACAACAAAGGATGCCAGTTATTTATTTAAACTAGATCCAGATATTAACTATGTCGTAAAAGGAACATCAGATGCTTATATTCCTCAAGAGATTAAATTCTCTACAGGAAAAGATGGTGAAATCTACCATAACATCAATCTTGAATTGGAGTCTTTTTCAGACGCAGAAGAGCGTGTTAAGCAAGATGAGACAGGTAGAGTCATGGTTCAGATTGATAAAATCTTTTTCAACTTTAATAGTTATAAGATTCAACCCGAAGCCGCACAAAAATTAGATGTATTGGTAAATTTGATGAAAAAGTATCCTTCTATGGAAGTTGAAGTTTCTGCACATACAGATGCAAGAGGCTCAGATGACTATAATTTAAGTTTATCAGAAAAGCGTGCAGCATCTACCTTAGAGTATTTAGTTAGTCAAGGTATAGCTAAGGGTCGATTAACAAGCATTGGTTATGGTGAAACAAAACCACTAAACAAATGTGTTAGAGAAGGTATCTGTGAAGATGAAGAATATGATATAAATAGACGTTGTGAGTTTAAGGTCTTAAAATAGATTATAAACTTTCAATAAAAAGCCTCTCCGTTTACTGCTAAATGGAGAGGCTTTTTCTTTATATTTGTTTGTACTGAATTTATCAGTCTATTTGATTAGACAAATTTCAGTGTATTCATAAAATGAAACCAAATGTCACCTTGAGCACAGTCGAAAGGTCTTTATAATGAATGAAAATCTAGATCCAACAAACGAAAATTTTTCTC
>CAZYRG010000004.1:22840-32147 GCA_964650425.1 uncultured Flavobacteriaceae bacterium | reverse complement strand
CGAAAGGTCTTTATAATGAATGAAAATCTAGATCCAACAAACGAAAATTTTTCTCCTGAAGAACTGGATGTTGAAAAGCAATTAAGACCACTTTCGTTTGAAGATTTTACAGGTCAAGATCAAGTATTAGAAAATCTCAAAATTTTCGTTCAGGCTGCAAATCTTCGCGATGAAGCCTTAGATCATACCTTATTTCATGGACCTCCAGGATTAGGAAAAACAACTTTGGCACATATTTTAGCAAGCGAGCTTAATGTGGGTATAAAAGTGACATCGGGTCCCGTATTAGATAAACCTGGAGATTTAGCTGGTTTATTGACCAATCTAGACGAAAGAGATGTGCTGTTTATTGATGAAATTCATAGACTTAGTCCAATCGTAGAAGAGTATTTGTATTCAGCTATGGAGGATTATAAGATTGATATTATGATAGAGTCAGGGCCAAATGCACGTACCGTTCAAATCAATTTAGCGCCATTTACTTTAGTCGGAGCAACTACAAGATCAGGATTACTAACAGCACCAATGCGAGCACGTTTTGGAATTAGTAGTCGTCTTCAATATTATAATACAGAATTACTTACAACAATAGTTCAACGTAGTGCTTCAATTTTAAATATGCCAATCACAATGGAAGCAGCTATAGAAATTGCAGGGCGTAGCCGTGGGACACCTCGTATAGCAAACGCTTTATTACGTCGTGTTAGAGATTTTGCTCAGATAAAAGGTGATGGAAATATAGATATTAAAATATCAAAATTTGCATTAGAGGCTTTGAATGTGGATGCACATGGTTTGGATGAAATGGATAATAAAATTTTAACCACTATTATTGAAAAATTTAAAGGTGGTCCAGTTGGTATTACAACTTTAGCGACTGCCGTTAGTGAAAGTGCCGAAACCATTGAAGAAGTGTATGAGCCTTTTTTAATTCAGCAAGGATTTATAATGCGCACACCTCGAGGAAGAGAAGTCACTGAGCAAGCATATAAGCATTTAGGAAAGATAAAAGGACCATCACAAGGTGGTCTATTTTGACACATAGTGTCATGCTGAATTTATTTCAGCATCTCAAGCATGATAGATAACAAAACCAAATACACAGAACTTATCAAAACCGAAGCCAAACGCCTCGGTTTTTTGTCTTGTGGTATTTCTAAAGCAGAGTTTTTAGAAGAAGAAGCTCCAAGACTAGAAAAGTGGTTAAACAAAAATATGCATGGCGAAATGCGTTATATGGAAAACCATTTCGATAAACGCTTAGATCCGACACTATTGGTCGAAGGGTCAAAAAGTGTAGTCTCGTTGCTACTTAATTACTATCCAAGTCAAGAACAAACAGCAAACAGCTATAAGCTATCAAAGTATGCTTATGGTACTGACTATCATTTTGTAATAAAAGACAAACTTAAAGAGTTGTTATTCACAATTCAAGAAAATATAGGAGATGTTAACGGCCGGGCCTTTGTAGATTCGGCACCTGTTTTAGATAAAGCTTGGGCAGCCAAAAGTGGCTTGGGTTGGATAGGGAAGCACAGTAATTTGCTAACCCAAAAAGTAGGATCATTTTACTTTATAGCAGAATTGATTATAGATTTGGAATTAGAATATGATATGCCAGTTACCGACCATTGTGGCTCATGTACAGCATGTATTGATGCTTGTCCAACAGAAGCAATCACAGAGCCTTACGTTGTGGACGGCAGTAAATGTATATCGTATTTTACCATTGAATTAAAAGAGAATATCCCTTCAGAATTTAAAGGAAAATTTGACGATTGGATGTTCGGTTGTGATGTTTGTCAAGATGTATGTCCATGGAATCGATTCAGCAAACCTCATAGTGAACCGTTATTTAATCCTCATCCAGAATTGTTGTCAGTGACCAAAAAAGATTGGGAAGAGATTACAGAAGACACGTTTAGAAAAGTATTTAAAAAATCTGCAGTGAAACGCACTAAGTTTTCGGGATTACAGCGTAATATTAAGTTTTTAAAAGACTAAGCATTAAGTAAACACATTCCTTATCTTTGTCCCTTAATTTAGTTTTAAATTATGAGTAAGCAAAGTAAAAGAAGAGAAGCCTTAATATACCACGCCAAGCCAACTCCAGGTAAAATAAAAGTTGTTCCTACCAAAAAATATGCATCACAAAGAGACTTGTCGTTGGCGTATTCACCAGGTGTGGCAGAACCTTGTTTAGAGATTGATAGAGATAAGGAAAACGTTTATAAATACACGACCAAAGGAAATTTAGTAGCTGTAATTTCTAACGGAACAGCCGTTTTAGGTTTGGGTAATATTGGCCCCGAAGCGTCTAAACCTGTAATGGAAGGAAAAGGTTTACTTTTTAAAATATTTGCAGATATTGATGTTTTTGATATTGAAGTTGATACCGAAAATATTGACGAGTTTATAGAAACCGTAAAGAATATTGCGCCAACTTTTGGTGGTATTAATCTTGAAGATATAAAAGCACCTGAAGCTTTTGAAATTGAACGTCGTCTAAAAGAGGAATTAGATATTCCTGTTATGCATGACGACCAACATGGTACTGCAATCATCTCAGCAGCAGCTTTACTTAATGCTTTAGAAATTGCTGAAAAAAATATAGAAGACGTTAAAATTGTTGTTAGCGGCGCTGGAGCAGCTGCAATTTCGTGTACGCGATTATATAAATCATGCGGAGCTAAGCGCGAAAATATTGTAATGCTAGATAGCAAAGGTGTTATCCGAAGTGATAGAGATAATTTAACAAGTCAAAAAGCTGAGTTTGCTACTGATAGAAAGATTGACGGTTTAGATGAAGCAATGGTTAATGCCGATGTGTTTGTTGGGCTGTCTATGGCAGATATTGTGACGCCAGATATGCTTAAAGCTATGGCAGCAAATCCTATAGTTTTTGCCATGGCCAATCCAAATCCTGAAATTGCTTACCAATTAGCATTAGATACTAGAGATGATATTATTATGGCCACAGGTCGTAGTGATCATCCTAATCAAGTGAATAATGTACTTGGGTTTCCTTTTATTTTTAGAGGCGCATTAGATGTTAGAGCTACAAAGATTAACGAGGCAATGAAGATGGCTGCAGTTAAAGCTTTATCTAAATTAGCAAAAGAACCTGTGCCTGAGCAAGTAAATATAGCTTACGGTGAAACGCGCCTCACATTCGGAAGAGATTATATTATTCCAAAACCTTTTGACCCAAGATTAATTGCCGAAGTTCCACCTGCTGTTGCAAAAGCTGCCATGGAAAGTGGTGTCGCTAAGGAACCTATTGACGATTGGGAAAAATATCAAAACAGCTTATTAGAGCGATTGGGTTCTGATAATAAATTAGTACGCCTGTTATTAAACCGTGCTAGAACTAACCCTAAAAAAGTAGTTTTTGCTGAAGCAGATCAGTTAGATGTTCTAAAAGCTGCACAGATTGTTTATGAAGAAGGTGTGGCTATCCCTATCTTATTAGGAAGAAGAGATACTATTTTGGAATTGATGACAGAAATTGAATTTGATGAATCAGATGTTTTAATTATTGACCCAAAATCAGATGAAGAGTTAGAACGAAAAAACAAGTATGCTGAGTCGTATTGGAAACGTCATGAACGTAAGGGTGTAACAAAATATTCTGCAGAAAAGAAAATGCGAGAACGTAATTATTTTGCTGCTATGATGGTCAATGAAGGTGATGCAGATGCATTAATTTCGGGGTATTCTCGAAGCTATCCTAGTGTAGTTAAACCAATGCTAGAACTTATAGGAATGTCTAAAGGTGTCTCTCGTATTGCTACAACTAATGTTATGATGACGCAAAGAGGACCAATGTTTTTGAGTGATACAGCTATTAATATAAACCCATCTGCTAAGGATTTAACCAAGATTGCTCAAATGACTTCTAATGCAGCAAAAATGTTTGGTATAGAACCAGTAATGGCAATGATATCATATTCAAACTTTGGGTCTTCAGAAAATGAGACCGCAGAAAAAGTGAGGGATTCTGTTGAGTATCTTCATAGGACCTTCCCTGATATGATTGTAGATGGAGAATTGCAAGCAGATTTTGCCTTAAACTCTGAAATGCTTCAAGCTACTTTTCCATTCTCAAAGTTAGCAGGACGTAAAGTAAATACACTTATTTTTCCAAATTTAGAATCTGCAAATATTACATATAAGTTATTAAAAGAGCTTAATAAAGCAGAGTCAATCGGGCCAATTATGATGGGACTAAGAAGGCCTGCTCACATCCTTCAACTAGATGCAAGTGTTGATGAAATTGTAAATATGACAGCAATTGCAGTTATAGATGCACAAGAGCGTGAAAAACGTAAGCTTAAAAAGTAAGTGTATTCCTCTTTTTTGAGGCTTTTTAGTCTCAATAATTTTATTACATTTGATGCATTAACTTTTTTTTAACTACATGATTACACATATAGAAGGAAAGCTTGTTGAGAAGAATCCAACAGATGTAGTAATAGACTGTAATGGTGTAGGTTATCTCCTTAATATTTCATTACATACGTTTGGGCAAATTCCAGATAAAGAACATTTAAGATTGCACGCTTACCTTCAGGTCAAAGAAGATTCGCATACGCTTTATGGATTTTCAACAAAAACAGAGCGCGAAATTTTTAAATTATTGATATCAGTTAGCGGTGTTGGTGCAAGTACAGCAAGGACAATGTTGTCGTCCCTAAGTCCAGAACAAGTTAAGGATGCTATAGCTTCAGGTGACGTTCCTATTATTCAGTCTGTCAAGGGTATAGGTGCAAAAACAGCTCAACGTGTTATTTTAGACCTAAAAGACAAGGTGTTAAAGGTGTACGGAATTGATGAAGTTTCTATATCTCAAAACAATACGAACAAAAGTGAAGCGTTATCAGCATTAGAGGTTTTAGGATTTAATAAAAAACAATCCGAAAAAGTTATAGAAAAATTAATATCTCAACAACCAGATGCTAATGTCGAAACACTAATTAAAGACGCTTTAAAAAACTTATAATTCTTTTGAATACAACCGCCGCTAAAAAATCTTTTTTCTTAATCCAACTAAAATTGTTCCTATTTTTAATAGGAATTTTAAGTATTGGTATAGCGTCTGGTCAAACAAACCCTGCAACTGCAGATTCAACAAAAACAACAGTCACTTTTGGAGATATTAAATTACCAAAGTTAGGGAGTATCGAATCTAAGTATACTTACGATCCAATCTTAGATAGATATATTTATAATGAGAAAATAGGAAAATTTAATATCAATTATCCATTAATATTAACACCTGCACAATTTAAAAAGTTAGTACAGCGCGAAAGATTAAATGCCTACTATAAAGAAAAAATTGATGCAAATGCAGGACAGAAAGAAGGTGCAGAAGATGCACAGAGAAATCTACTCCCAGATTTTTATGTCAATTCCGATTTTTTCGAAACAATTTTTGGAGGTGATAAGATTTCTGTAATTCCTCAAGGTTCGGTCGATGTGGATTTAGGAATTTTATTTTCGCGACAAGATAATCCAACATTTACACCAAGAAATCGAAGTAATTTTACGTTTGATTTTGATCAACGTATTAGTATGAGTTTAACAGGTACGGTTGGAACAAGACTTCAGGTTAATGCGCAATATGATACAGAGCGTACATTTGATTTTCAGAATTTAGTAAAATTAGAATATACACCTACTGAAGACGATATAATTCAAAAAATTGAAGTTGGTAATGTTAACATGCCACTTAACAGTACTTTAATCACAGGAGCTCAAAGTTTATTTGGTGTAAAGACACAACTGCAATTTGGTAAAACTACAGTTACAGCTGTGTTTTCTGAACAACAATCAGAATCTCGTTCTGTAACTGCACAAGGTGGTGGTACACTAGAAGAATTTGAGTTTTTTGCTAGAGATTATGATGAAAATCGCCATTTCTTTTTAGCTCAATATTTTGAGCAGACGTATGACAGATCAATGTTAACGTATCCGTATCTTAATACTGCTATACAAATTACGCGATTAGAAGTTTGGGTAACCAATAGGAATAATCAAACACAGAATGTGCGTAACATTGTAGCTTTCCAGGATTTAGGAGAGTCTAAGATTGAAGATATTGGATTAGATAATATCCCTCCTGGATTCATTAACCCAAATCCAAATGGAAATAACCCTTCGGGTTTACCAGATAACCCTAATAATGATTTTGACCCAACTAATGTAGGTGGCGCAGGTTCTCTGTTAAATGACAATGTAAGAGACATTACCAATGTGCAAAACGGAATATCTGTACAAGTTAATGAAGGCTTTGATTATGGTATTTTAGAGAGTGCGCGTAAGCTTAACGAAGGACAAGAGTATACTCTTAATACGCAATTAGGATATATATCCTTAAATCAACGTTTGCTTAACGATGAGGTTTTAGCTGTAGCCTTTCAGTATACAATAGGCGGTGAAGTCTTTCAGGTAGGTGAATTTGCTAATGACGGTGTAGATGCAACAAATGTAACTAACGGTACAAACGGAAATCAGTTGGTAGACAATCAAAGTTTAGTACTTAAAATGTTGAAAAGTGCTGTTACTGCTGTAGAGGAACCAATCTGGGATTTGATGATGAAGAATATCTATGACACAGGTGCGTTTCAGTTATCTCAGGAAGATTTTAGATTAAATATATTTTATACAGAAGCGTCACCTTTAAATTATATTACTCCAGCTCAAGTAAATGGTGCTCCAGTTCCTTTTGCTCAGCAGTTTAATAACAATACAATTAGTAACCCTAATGACGATTCTGAGATTGAGGACACACCACTTATTCGTTTATTTCATTTAGATAGATTAAATTTTAATGGTGATCCGCAAGAAGGGGGAGACGGATTCTTTGATTTTGTAAATGGTCAAACAGTACTAATTCAAAATGGTAAAATTATTTTCACCAAGGTACAGCCTTTTGGTAATTATCTTTTTGATGTTTTAGATGACCCTACAAATCCAGGAGATTATGAAGCGGATGTCTTTGACAATCCAAATCAAGAAAAATACGTTTACGATTTATTATATAAAACCACTAAAACTCAGGCTTTAGATGAGTCTGAAAAGAACAAATTTCAAATAAAAGGTCGATTTAAGAGTAGTGGTAGCGGTGGTATTCCTATTCCTTTTAATGCTGCTCGAGGGTCTGTGAGAGTAACAGCCAATGGTCAGGTATTAGTAGAAGGTGTAGATTATATAGTTAATTATCCTGCCGCTCGAGTTGAAATTTTAGATGAATCACTTAAAGCATCTAACACACCAATTAATGTAGACGTAGAAAACAATGCCTTATTTGGTCAGCAGACACGTCGATTTACGGGCATCAATGTAGAGCATCAGTTTAATGAAAACTTTTTGTTAGGAGGTACACTTTTGAACCTTAATGAACGCCCAATAACCCAAAAAGCTAATTTTGATTCCGAACCTATTAATAATACTATTTTTGGTGTTAACGGAAATTTTGCAACTGAAGTTCCATTTTTTACGCGACTAGTAAATAAATTACCAAATATAGATACAGATGTAACATCTAACTTTTCGGTAAGAGGTGAGTTTGCTTATCTAGCACCTGGTGCACCAAAAGGTGCTGATTTTAATGACGAACCTACAGCTTACATAGATGATTTTGAGGGAACGCAAGGAAATATTGATTTGCTTTCACCTTTTGCCTGGACGCTTTCTAGTAGGCCCCGAGGTTTAGGACGTGTATATTCCCAAGGTAATGAAGATGACCCAGGTATTCAAAATGGGTTTGACCGTGCATTTTTAAACTGGTATACCATTGACCCAATATTTTATGGCCCTCAAAGACCTAATGACATTACAGATGAAGATGTATCAGATTTATATACAAGACGTGTATTTATTAGAGAAATTTTCCCTGAAATAGATTTGGTGCAAGGGCAGCAATCTGTTATCAATACCCTAGATTTAACGTACTATCCTACAGAACGTGGCCCTTATAATTTTGACCCCTCAGCAGCAAATGGGCAAGCTTTAAATCCTAACGATAGTTGGGCAGGAATTACAAGACAAATTACATCTACAGATTTTGAACAAGCCAATGTAGAGTATATTGAATTTTGGGTACAAGACCCATTCTTAGACGACCCAACTAACCAAGGTGGTAAAATCACCATTAACTTAGGTAACATATCTGAGGATGTTTTAAAGGATGGTAAAAAACAGTTTGAAAATGGTTTGCCAGAAGATGGAAATATTGATTTTCTTCAAAATATAAACTTACAGACACCATATGCTGTTCCTCAAAATCAATCATTAATTTACACCTTTGGAACAACAGGGCAAGAACGAATTAACCAAGATGTAGGTTATGATGGTTATGATGATGTCGAAGAGCAAGATATTGTTAATTTTTTATCACAACAAACAGGGCAAGCTTTAGATTTTGGACCAGATCCGTCTTTAGATAACTATACGTATTTTTTAAACACAGAAGGCGATATTTTTGAGCGTTATAGACAATTTAATGGATTCGAGGGTAACACTCCAGAAGAGTTTTCTTTAACCAATCGAGGAAATACAACACAACCAGATGTAGAAGATATTAATCGTGATAACACAATGAACACGATAGATAGTTATTTTGAATATGAAATAGATATCAACCCTAATGTGCTAAACGCAAATAACCCAAGAATCAATGATATAACGGTAGCCCCTGTAACATTACCAAACGGACAAACTAGAGATGTAACATGGTATCAGTTTAGGATTCCAATTGCAGATGTAGACCGAAGAGCCATAGGTGGTATTACAGATATTCGTTCCGTACGTTTTGCACGATTATTTCTTACAGAGTTTACGGAAACTACAACAATGCGGTTTGCGACTTTAGATTTAGTACGTAGCGATTGGAGACGCTTCACACAAGATTTAGATACCAACACTACAAATAATAGTGCTAATGCTGAATTTAATGTTGCTATTGTTGGAATTCAAGAAAATGATGGGAATTATGTTATTCCTCCAGGTGTTCGCCGTGAAGAATTAAACAATAATAATACTGTTGTTCGTCAAAATGAACAATCCCTAGTTCTAGAAGCTTGTGATTTGGAAGACACAGACTCAAGAGGTGTTTTTAAAAATATAAGTTTAGACATGCGCCAATACAAAAAGTTGCGTATGTTTTTGCATGCAGAATCGCAAGAAAATCAAGCTTTAGAAGATGACGAACTGGTAGCTTTTATAAGGCTAGGGAATGATTTTACAGAGAATTTTTATCAAGTTGAAATTCCACTTAAGAATAGTGAACTTGTCACAGATGCGG
>CAZYRG010000004.1:0-22740 GCA_964650425.1 uncultured Flavobacteriaceae bacterium | reverse complement strand
GATGTTATAGATGGGCAGTTGAGCGAAACCCCAGCGTTAGAATTTCCTGAAGATGAAGACGGAAATGGAACATTAGGTATAGAGAATACAAGGGTTGCCATTAAAGGAAATCCAAACTTCGGGAATGTTAGAGTTCTTATGTTAGGACTAAAACACTCCGGAAAAAACAGAACACCAGCTTGTGGTGAGGTTTGGTTTAATGAGCTCCGTATGTCTGATCTAGAAAACGAAGGTGGTTGGGCAGCTATAATGTCTATGGATACTAATTTAGCCGACTTTGCTACTATTAGCGCTTCAGGGCAGCGTAGTACCGTTGGTTTCGGAGGCATTGAGCAAAGTCCTAACGAGCGAAGTAGAGAGGATGTTATTGGTTATGATGTTGTAACTAATGTAAGACTTGGACAGTTATTGCCAAAAAAATGGGGTATTAATTTACCACTGAGTTATTCGCAAAGTGAAGAATTGATTAAACCACAGTTTGATGCCTTTTATAACGATTTAACTTTAGAATCGCGAGTAGAAGCCGCGCAATCTTCTGCAGAAGCTGAAGAAATTGAGCGTCAATCAGAAACCTATACCAAAAGGAAGAGTATTAATTTTATTGGAGTTAAAAAACAACGAACAGGCGATAAACCAGCACGTTTTTATGATGTTGAGAATTTTACTTTCAACTATTCTAATAATAAAATTGAACGCCGCGATTTTGAGATAGAGCGTTCTTTACAACAGAACATTAGAGTTGGTGCCAATTATGTACACGCCTTTCAGCCTAAAAAAATAGAACCTTTTAAAAAGAATGATTCTCTCTTTACAGGTAAGTATTGGAAGATTCTAAAAGATTTTAATCTAAATCTATTACCAACAAATTTTTCGATAAATACGGATATTAATAGAGACTTTAATAGCCAAAAGTTTAGAGAAGTCGCTCTCGCAGGAAACAATATTGGTATTGAAGAGGTATTTAGGCGTAATTACACGTTCGATTTTCAATATGCTATAAATTATAATCTTACAGACAATCTGAGTGTAAATTATACAGCAAATAATAATAATATTGTACGAAACTATTTTATTGACGATCGCCTTAATGGACGCCAAGATCCAGAACTAGATGTTTGGGATGGTTTCTTTGATTTTGGAGATCCAAACATTCAGAACCAACAGCTTTTGGTTAACTATGAATTGCCATTAAATAAAATTCCGATTTTAAGCTTCTTACAATCTACCTATACATATAACAGTAATTTTCAATGGCAAAAAGGGTCTGATTTAAATCTAAATTTTGAACAACGCGATATTGATAACAACCTTCTAGGAACATTTAATTTAGGAAACGCTATACAGAACTCCAACGCGCATACAATAAACACCTCTTTAAATATGGAGACGCTATATAGCGAGTTAGGTATTAAAAAAGCAGCGCGAACTCGAAATACATCTCGACGAACTTCTGGTAATGCAAGGCAAAATACGCCGCAAAATACACCTCCAAAAAAGAAAAGTGTAGGGAAGAAGATAGGAAATGCTTTTTTAGATGTGTTAACAATGATAAAGCGTGTTAATATTAATTATGTAGAAAATAACGGCACATATTTACCAGGTTATTTAAATACGCCAGGGTTTATAGGAACATTAAAACCGACTTTGGGTTATACATTTGGTAGCCAAAGAGATATTAGACAGACAGTAGCTCGTAATGGTTGGTTAACTTTATTCCCGGAATTTAATCAGCAATTTACCCAAAATACTGACAGACGTTTAGACTTTACAGCCAATCTTGAGCCAGTTAGAGATTTAAAAATAGATTTGATAGGTTCTCGTAATTTTCAAGAAAATTTTACTGAGAACTTTAGAGTCGAAGATTTCTTGGACGCAGACGGTGAGTTTGGGACAGATGGTGTATTAGATTATAGAAGTTTAACACCAAACTCTTTTGGTAACTTTAATATATCAACATCTTTAATTGGTACAGCTTTTAGTAAAAGTGATGCTGATCAGTCAGTAGCATTTGATGATTTTAGAGCTAACCGACTAGTTGTAGCCAATCGATTGGCAAGAGATTTTTATGGGAGTACAACCTTCCCTACTGATGCCGAAGGTTTTCCGGTAGGCTTTGGTAAAAACAATCAGAAGGTATTGTTGCCAGCCTTTTTGTCGGCTTATCATGGCTCTAACCCTGAGAGTGTAAGTCTAGGGGCATTTAGAGACGTGCCTATCCCTAATTGGCAAATTAAGTATACAGGATTGATGAAGTTTGCGTGGTTTAGAAAAAACTTCAACCGTTTTTCATTACAGCATGGTTACCGTTCGACATATAGTATCAATCAGTTCAGAACTAATTTAGACTTTGATCCAGAAAATCCATCAGAACTAGACCAAGGCGATAATTTTAAAAATGAAAATTTATTCAGTAGTATAAACTTAGAAGAATCATTTAGCCCACTTATTCGTGTAGAAGCGACTATGAAAAACTCATTACAAGTTACTGCTGAGGTAAGAACCAGTCGTTTATTACTATTGAGTTTTGATAATAACTTAATGACTGAGGAGCAAAGCAAAGAATATACTTTAGGCCTGGGATACAGAATAAAGAATGTAAGACTCTTCAAAAAACTAAGCGGTAACAGAGGAGGTAATGTAAACAGTGACCTTAATATTACCTTAGATGCAAACGTGAGAGATAATTTGACAATTATTAGATATTTAGATTTAGAAAACAATCAAATTACTGCAGGGCAAACTATCTGGGGAGCCAAACTTAATGCGCAATATGACTTAAACAGAAATATTACAGGTATCTTCTTTTTTGATTACTCATTTTCTGATTTTGCGATTTCTACATCCTTCCCTCAAACATCTGTAAGGTCAGGGTTTACATTACGATATAATTTTGGTAATTAATTTTGAAAATCGAATTTTAAAAAATTACTTTTGTTGAGCACATAAAAAATTAACGCATTATGAATATTCCAGCAGATTTAAAATATACTAAAGACCACGAATGGATTAAAATCGAAGGTGATACTGCAACAGTAGGTATTACAGATTTTGCACAGAGTGAGCTTGGAGATATTGTTTATGTTGAAGTAGAAACTCTAGATGAAACTTTAGAAGCTGAAGAAGTATTTGGTACAGTTGAGGCCGTAAAAACAGTATCAGATTTATTTTTGCCATTAAGTGGAGAAATTATAGAATTTAATGAAGCTTTAGAAGACGAACCAGAATCTGTAAATTCTGACCCTTATGGTGCTGGCTGGATGATTAAGATTAAATTTTCAGATAATAGAGAATTAGAAAGTTTAATGTCTGCAGATGATTACAAAGCTTTAGTTGGTGCTTAAAAGCAAAACGGCTATTCTTTTTGTATCCATAAGCTATTCTTTGTTACTGTTATACTTTACATTTAATGATTCTGCAGCAATATTAGAAGACCATATTATAGTACATCAAGATAAGATTTTACACTTTTGTGCTTATATTTTTTTAGCCTTTATTTGGGGGTATTATATGTTATTGTCTTCTGCAAAAAAAGGAATATTGTATAGTTTTATTTCAACATTAGTTTTTGGAGTCCTTTTAGAAATTATACAAGAGCGTGTAAATCCTTCTCGTACTTTTGATGTTTTAGATTTAATGGCAAATTGTATTGGAGTAATAGTTGGTACAATTATTGTTGCTAGTTCAAAGACATATCTAAAGTTAAAATAATATTATCCTTTGTTTATTTTAGGAATATTTAATTAAATTAGCAACTTACAAGAAAAAAATTATGGAACCTAAAAAGAACCCAAAATCAGACGTTAGTCGTAACAGCTCACTATTTTTCGCTGTTGGTTTAGTTTTAATGTTATTAGTCACCAACTTGGCGATTAATTACAAGAGTTATGATAAGAGTGATATCGCTCTAGATGGTCTTAATCTAGATGATGAACTAGAAGAGGAAGTGCCAATTACAGAACAGATAGTTACGCCACCACCACCGCCACCACCGCCACCGGTAGCACCTGTAGAAATACAAGAAGTAGAAGATGAAGAAGAAGTAGAAGAAACAGTAATAGAATCTTCTGAAACAGAGCAAGATGCAGAGATTGTTGAGGTGGAAGATGTTGAAGTAGAAGAAGTAGAAGAAATATTAGAAGTACCATTTTCTGTTATTGAAAATGTACCGGTATTCCCTGGTTGTGAAAAAAAGAAGGGTAATGATGCAAAGAAAAAATGTATGTCTGAAAAAGTAGCAAAGTTTGTAAATAAAAAGTTTAATACAGATTTGGCTGGTGATTTGGGATTATCAGGGAGACAACGTATAAGCGTTTTCTTTAAAATAGATAAAGCTGGTAATATTGTAAATGTTGGTGCTAGGGCTCCTCATCCAGGTTTAGAAAAAGAAGCTAAGCGTGTGATAGGATTATTACCTAAAATGCAACCAGGTAAGCAACGTGGTAAAGCAGTTATAGTTCCATATTCTCTGCCTATTCTTTTCCAAGTGCAAGACTAGAAAAAATATAAATTCTACATATTAAAAATCCCGTTCAAAATTAATTGGACGGGATTTTTGTTTTGGTATGCTTATTGAGACTTTGTCATAATATTAACATTTTAATTATAAACTATTATGAAAAAACAAAGTCAAAACTACAATAACGCTGGTCAGAGCGCTATTGAAGTGAGAAAATCTCATAAACATGAGGTTAATTTACAAAAAAACTCCACACTGTACTTTCAAATTGGATTAATACTCTGTTTGTTAGGTACTTTTGCGCTTTTTGAAATGGAATTTTCTAGTAATCCGTTAGTTCTCAATCCGCCAGAAATTGATGAACAGTCTATTGAAGTTGCTATGGTAGACGTAAAACCGTATGAGCCTGAGGTAAAACCTGAGCCAAAAAAACAACCAGCTAAGAATCTTACCGATACTTATATTGAAAAACCAGATGATTTTGTTGAACCAAAATTAGAAGATATTATAACTCCCGATGAGCAACCAACATCAGATGTACCTCTTACACCAGAAGATTTAGACCCTGTTATTGATATACCCGACGAAGTACACGTATCAGCAGTAGAATTTGTCCCAATTTTCCCTGGCTGTGAGAAGTATGACCTTAATTCAGAACGTATTAAATGCCTTAATGAAAAAATGGGAAAGCTCGTTCAGAAAAAATTTGATACAGATATAGCTGTTGATTACGGGCTTTCAGGTCTACAACGTATTTCTGTAGAGTTCAAGGTAGATAAAACGGGGGCAATTACTGATATTCGGGCAAGAGCACCACATCCTAAGTTAGAAGAAGAGGCGCGGCGAGTAGCAAACAAAATTCCTAAGATGATTCCTGGGAAAATGGGAGTTACTCCAGTAAATGTAATTTATAGTTTACCAATAACGTTTAAGGTACAAGATTAATTTTCATCAATCATTAATCGAAGCAAGAGTCGTTATTTTTAATAACGGCTTTTTGTTTTTTTACCGCTTAAAAAAAATAGTATCTTTCGCTAGTAAATTATGGTTAGACTCCTATGAGACATATTCTTTTCTTAATCTTTTTCATATCTGGATTTTATGGGTTTTCTCAAACCGAAATTAATTATGAAAAACCACCTGTTTTCTCAAAGTGTTCTAATGAACCATATGACGCTTTAAAAGAATGTTTTAGATTTCAGCTCCATAGTTTTATATATGAAAACTTTAAAATTCCTGAAGCTGTAAGTAATGAAAATTATAAAGGAGAGGTCAAACTTTTGTTTGAAGTTGATAAGGATGGAAAATTTCAGATCATATTTGTTGATGCTGCTTATGAAGAATTAAAATTAGAAACTCAGCGCGTTTTTGATGAGTTGCCTATAATTACGCCGGCGATGTATGATGGTAAGCCAACATATGTTCAATATTCTACTAAAATTAATATTCCGCTTTTGAGCCCAAAAGAATTAGAATTAGAAACTAAATCTTCAAGTCAAAAAAAGAAAAAGAATAATGAGGCGTTAAATGCAGTACTCTCAAATGAGATAGATAGCATTAATAACTCACTACAACCCTATAATCAAGCAGAATATAGTAGCCAATTAAATATCCCGTTTACGCATACGTATTATGCGCGTTTTGATGCTAATATGAATGCAATAGGTACAAATTCGCATACAGCAGCAAAACCATTTTTGTATGATGATGTTGCTCCGTATTATGATTTTAAAGCAGAAAAAAGAGATTTAGCAAAAGATACAGAAACTTGGGCAGGACGTAAATTATGGAATGAACATTTGGTACAAGTACAAGGTGAAAATTATTGGTTTACCATTGACCCCATATTAGATTTACAAGCAGGTAGTGATTCAGAAGGCGGTTCAACGTATAACAATACTAGAGGAGTTTTTATACAAGCAGGGTTAGGCAAACGTCTTAATATAACAACATCTTTTTACGAAAGTCAAGGTCGTTTTGCACAATATTTTAACGAGTATGCAGAAAGTTTAAAAGCATTTGGACCAGACCCAGCTATAATTCCTGGTCGAGGAATTGCTAAACGGTTTAAAGATGATGCTTTTGACTACCCAGTAGCAGAAGCGTATTTGTCATATACACCAGCTAAGTTTCTAAATATTCAGTTTGGTCATGGTAAAAATTTTATAGGTGATGGATATCGTTCATTATTTCAGAGTGATGTAGCTAGCCCATCGACATTTTTTAAAACTAATTTAAAGTTTTGGAAAATAAAATATACAAGCACATGGATGTGGAATAAAGATGTTCGTGATGCTGTAATTAGACCAGACGGCTCGTTTTTAACTAAATATGTGGCTAATCATTATTTAAGTTGGAATGTCTCAAAACGTTTAAATCTAGGTTTTTTCGAATCTGTAATTTCATCAAATATAGACAACAGAGGTTTTGAAGCAAGTTTTTTAAATCCAATTATTTTTCTGAGAGCAGCTGAGTTTAGTGCTGGTCAAGATGCGGGTAATGCCATTTTAGGTTTATCAGGAAAATATAAATGGAATAATAAAGTCAATATCTACGGGCAACTTATTGTAGATGAATTTTCAATTTCCGATGTGCGTGCTGGTAATCAGAGTTGGAAGAATAAGTTTGGGTTTCAGTTAGGTGTTAAATTTTTTAATGCCTTTGGGGTTGATGGTTTATTGCTTCAAGCAGAATACAATCAAGTTCGTCCGTATACGTATTCACATAATACCATTGTACTTAACTATTCTCATTTTAACCAGCCAACGGCGCATTTATGGGGTGCAAATTTTAGAGAATTGGTGTTAATTGGACGTTATAATTACAAGCGTTGGTTTGCTGATGCAAAATTAATTTTTGGAGAGCGTGGTTTTGATTTTAACGATGGTGTAGATAACTTCTATTATGGCGGTAGTATTTTTGGAAATGAAAACGATAGACCTTCTGATACAGGTATAGAAATTGGTCAAGGAAATAACACTACTGTGTTTCATGGCGAGCTCATGGCAGGATATGTAATAAACCCTGTTAGTAATCTAAAAGTATTTACAAATATTAACTACCGTAACTTCGACCCAACTGTCGAAAATAATTTTACACGACGTGTAAACACAACTTGGTTTAGTGTTGGTATTCGTAGCGATTTATTTAATTGGTATAATGATTTTTAAGTAATTATTCTCTCTTAAGACTTTTGTAGTAGGTTAAACGAATTCGTTCACTATTAATAAAGCCACTACCGTAACCTAAATCGTCATATTGTTTTGTGATTGATGCATCTGCTTTAACCTCATCTTCTGTTTTTCCGTCAGTAATTGCTTTGCTCACATTTGCTTCAATCGTTTCTAACATTTTTAAAAATGTTTGGTATTCTTCTTTATTAGAAACGCTACCATGACCTGGAATAATCTTAGTGTTTTCATCAATAACCATTAAGCCACGTTTTGCTGCTTCGATATAACCTTTAACACTTCCGCCAGAATTTAAATCTATAAAAGGGTAGCGTCCTTTAAAATAGGTGTCGCCTGTATGTAATACATTACTTTCTGTAAAGTATAATAAAGCATCGCCATCAGTATGTGCATTAGCGACATGAAAAACCGCAACAGGTTCATTATTTATAGTAATACTTAATTTATCATTAAATGTAATAACAGGTAAGGCTTCTTTAGGGTTATTACTCCCATCACGTCTTGGATTAAGTAATCTTGTTTTTACGTTATCATGAGCAATAATTGTGGCGCCAGCTTTTGCCATATTTGCATTACCGCCACTATGGTCACCGTGCCAATGCGTATTGACTAAAAACTTCAATGGCTTATCACTTAGTGTTTTTATTTTAGCTAAAATCTTTTCAGATAATGGTGCAAATTGGTCATCAATTACAAAAACACCATCATCACCAACCGATACACCAATATTTCCGCCAGCACCAAAAAGCACATAAACATTATCTGTTAGTTTTTCAGATGTGATTTTAACGTCGTTAAAACGTTGTGAGAAACCAAGAGTGGACGTTAAGATTGTTGCAAAAAATAATAAGTGTTTCATGATTGTTAGTGTTTTAAAAGCAATATGTCGGTTAAAGTTACAGATTCTTACGTAAACCTATTCTTTATAATGAATAACTCTGTTTTTACGTTGTTCATAACCAATTTTCAAGTTATCTTTGCACTCGCATAAAAGAAGAGCATTGAGTACCGTTAAAACAACACTTTCTCTAACGTCTATTTGGATAGATTTCAAAGAAATTACAAAAATGGGATTATCCATTAGCGTCGTTTTTTCTTCTATTGCAGGCTATTTTTTAGGGGCTGATTCTATTGATTTTTTCACTTTAATTCTACTAGCCATAGGTGGGTACTTTATGGTAGGTGCGTCAAATGCATATAATCAAATTATTGAAAAAGATTTGGATGCGTTAATGGATCGGACGAAGAATAGACCTATTCCTGCCAAACGAATGTCTGTAAACACAGCTTTTGTAATAGCAGTTATCTTTACAATAGCAGGTTTAGTTACGCTTTATATCATAAACCCAAAGACAGCTATGTATGGAGCGATTTCAATATTTATTTATACATGCATGTATACGCCTCTAAAAACAAAAACACCGATAGCTGTTTTTATTGGAGCTATTCCCGGCGCAATTCCATTTATGCTTGGCTGGGTTGCTGCACGAAATGATTTTGGCATTGAGCCAGGAACTTTATTTGCTATTCAGTTTTTTTGGCAATTTCCTCATTTTTGGGCTATAGGTTGGTTCTTACACGACGATTATAAAAAAGGCGGTTTTTTTATGTTACCAACAGGAAAACCTGATAAGGGAACAGCAGTGCAAATAATTATGTATACGGTTTGGACTATTATTGCTTCAATAATACCTGTTTTTGGTTTTACGGGAGATTTAAAGTTATCCATTGTTGGTGCGGTAATCGTATTTTTATTGGGCATGCTTATGTTGTATTATGCGTTACAACTTTTTAAACTTAGAACACCAAAAGCAGCTAAACAATTAATGTTGTCTAGCGTTTTATATATTACGTTATTACAAATAGTATTTGTAGCGGATAAATTTTTGAGCTAATATGGATTTAACACAAGGAACACAACAAGAAAAGGAAACGCGTTCTAAAAAGATGATGCTTTGGTTTGGTATAGGGTCATTAATAATGACTTTTGCTGGGCTTACCTCTGCGTTTATTGTTAGTCGAAAGCGAGAAGATTGGTTGATTGATTTTGAATTGCCACAGGCGTTTGTAATTTCACTTATAGTAATAATAATCAGTAGTATAACTATGATTTTGGCAAAGCGAGCTGTGAAACAGGATAACGCTAGCCAAGCTACAGTTTGGTTACTACTAACTCTAGGTTTAGGTATCTACTTTATAATTAATCAATTTACAGGATTTTCACAGTTTGTAGCGCAAGGTTATAATTTCACAGGACCTACAAGTAACGTCACCATTTCATTTATCTATGTCATAGCTATTGTGCATATAGCGCACGTTATTGCTGGGTTAATTAGTCTTGTAGTTGTTATTATTAATCAATTGAACAAAAAATATACACCAAAAGAAATGCTCGGCGTAGAATTAGCATCACACTTCTGGCATTTTATAGACATATTATGGGTGTGTCTCTTTTTGTTTTTATATTTTTTTAGATACATAATTTGATTATTTTTGTCAAATCTTAAAAATTAAATAATTTATATGGATACTACAGTAGCAAATACTGGTACAGAAGGCAAAACTTGGGGTGGTGGAAACAAACCACTAGGCGCGAGTTACGGAAAAATGATGATGTGGTTTTTCATTGTGTCTGATGCCTTAACATTCTCAGGGTTTTTAGCAGCCTATGGTTTTTCAAGATTTAAGTTTATCAAAGAATGGCCAATTGCCGATGAGGTGTTTACTCACGTTCCGTTTTTACACGGACAAGAGCTGCCAATGATATATGTAGCATTTATGACCTTTATCCTTATCATGTCTTCTGTGACAATGGTGTTGGCGGTAGATGCGGGCCACCACATGAATAAGGCGAAAGTTACTATTTACATGTTTTTAACCATAATAGGAGGTGCAATATTTGTAGGTTCACAAGCTTGGGAATGGGCTACCTTTATTCAAGGTGATTATGGTGCTGTACAAACAAAAGGTGGAAACATACTTCAGTTTGGAGAAAAAGTAATGGTTGACGGTGAGGAGAAATTCAAACGTATTTCGATAGAAGACTTTGCAATTGTTGAAGCTACGGACAGAGCGGAGCATGAACGTAAAAATGGACTATGGTTTGTTACGGAAGACCCATTGCCTCCATATTCTGTAAGCGAGATATACAAAGGGTTAGAAGCAAATTCTAACATCTTGGTAAGAAACCAAATTATTAATGAGGAAGGTGAAAAAACAGTTTTATCTAGAGAAGAATCTTTAAGGCAGATAAAAGAAAATGGGCAATTAGTTGTCAAAGGCGCAAATCTTGTTGTCAATGAGTATGGTACATCTTTATTTGCAGATTTCTTTTTCTTTATTACAGGTTTTCACGGTTTTCACGTATTCTCAGGAGTCGTAATCAATATCATTATTTTCTTCAATGTTATATTAGGAACATATGAGCGCAGAGGAAGTTATGAAATGGTAGAAAAAGTTGGATTGTACTGGCACTTCGTAGATTTAGTTTGGGTATTTGTATTTACATTCTTCTACCTAGTTTAATTTAAGACAAAAGGAAAAAATGGCACACGCACATAAATTAGAAATATTTAGAGGTTTATTAAAGTTTAAATCTAACACTCAAAAAATTTGGGGTGTATTAATATTCTTAACTATTGTAACAGCAATAGAAGTTGTTTTAGGTATATATAAGCCAGAATGGATGATGAAGCCTTTAATGGATCCTTTTGAATGGGAGTTTTGGGGTGGCTTCGGTAGTTTTTTAGCACTTGTCACAAATATTATATTTTCAGGTTTTATTTATCTAAAATTTTTAAACCTAATCTTCATTGTACTAACTATTGTAAAAGCATATTATATTACTTGGGATTTTATGCACATGCGTGATGAAACAAAAGCTCTAAGACGAATGGTCGTTTGGACAGCAGTTTTTTTAATCTGTTATCTGATATTTATCTTATTACAAGAAGGGGGTTATGTATTTGAAGTATACAATACAGATAATGCATTAATTAAAAGAGATTTCTAATCTGTTTATTGAATATACACTGAGCTTGTCGAAGTGTTAATATGATATCAAAAAGGTGGTTTTCTAAACCACCTTTTTTATTTTTGTACTATGCAAAAAAACAACACTAAACGTAATATTATCCTAGGTATTTTGTTCTTCTTACCAGTAGCTTTTTTGCTTATGCTTTACCCTGCAAAGCATAACTACATACCTTTAGATATTGTAAATACTAACGTTGCTGAGATTTCAGAATTTTCATCTAATACCGATGAAACCATTCAACTTTCAGAACATATAACAGTATTAGGTTTTTTAGGAACATCGCCACTTGAAAATAAAACAGCAGCACTTAATCTTAAAGAGTTGGTTTATGAAACATTTAAGGGGTTTAAGAAATTTCAACTCGTTATTGTATTACCAGAAGGTACTGAATCTGAAGCTGAAGCACTGCGAAAAGAATTGATAACGTATGAAGATTTAAGATTTTGGCATTATATCTATGGTGCCGAAACCGATATTAGAGCACTTTACAATAGCTTAAAGGTAGAAACACCACTTAAAAATAATCTGTCTACCAATGATGTATTCATAATTGATAAAGATTTAAATCAACGAGGACGATTAGATGATAGAACAAAAAAGCAAATTGAAGAGAATAAATCAATAATTACACTCAGCGCATATGACTGTATAGCGGTTGATGTTATAAAAAATAAAATGGGTGAAGATATCCGTATCTTATTTACAGAATATCGACAAAAACGAAAAGGACAATTTAACTCAACGACAAGAAGAGCAGATGACTTAAAAAAATAACCAATGGCAAAAAAAACAAATTATTCATATATAGGCATTGCATTTATTGTTTTGGTTTTCGGTATTATTTTTATACCAAAAATTATAGATAGACTTTCAAACTCAGATGTAACAAGAGACGAAAGCCGAAGTAAATCAGTTTCTACAAAAGAGGTTGATAATTCTAATAAGAATCAATCAGATTTAATATACATACCCGATGGTAATGGCGGTAATCGAAAAGTGCCTGCATTTAGTTTTACAAATCAAAACGGAAAGACAATTACAAATGAAGATTATTTAGGTAAAGTATACTTAGTAGAGTTTTTCTTTACGACATGTCCGACCATTTGCCCTAGAATGAGCAATAACTTGGTGCAAATCCAAAATCACTTCGAAGACTATTCCGATAATTTTGGAGTTGCTTCGTTTAGTATATGGCCAGAAATAGATACGCCAGAGGTGTTAAAGGCTTATTCTAAAAAATACGGTGTTACTAATCCTAATTGGCATTTAATGACAGGTGATAGAGATGTGATTTTCAAACTTGCCAATGAAGGATTTTATTTATACACAGCAAGTGGCGAAGACGCTGATGGTTTTGAACATTCGGGTAATTTTGCCTTAATTGATAAAGAAGGTTATATCCGCTCACGCTTAACATCTAAAGACAACCCATTAATTTATTACAACGGTATTGTCTCTGAAGAAGAAGGTACAGATGACGAAGGTATTCCGCAAGAGATAAGTATTTTAAAAGAAGATATTGCTAAGTTGTTAAAAGAGTAAGTATGAGCGATGATATAATTAAAAACGAAAAAAAATACAATAAATGGATTGTTGTATTGGCGATAATAATTCCGCTTGTAGTAGCTGTGCTTTCAAGAGTTAAATTGCAAGATTTTGGTATTGAAGTAGAGCCGTTATCATTTTTACCACCCATCTACGCTACCATTAATGGTATTACGGCATTGGTACTTATACTTGCTGTTATTTCCATAAAAAAAGGCAATCGTAAACGTCATGAAAATTTAATGAAATTTGCTATATCATTATCTACAGCTTTTTTAGTCATGTATGTTGCCTATCATATGACAAGTGATAGCACTAAGTTTGGTGGTGAAGGTATAATAAGATACGTCTATTTCTTCATACTGATGACGCACATATTACTATCAATAGTTATCATTCCTTTTGTATTGATTACCTATGTCAGAGCGATAACAAATAATATAGAACGGCACAAAAAAATAGCTAAAATTACATTCCCAATGTGGTTATATGTCGCTATAACCGGCGTAGTAGTTTATTTGATGATTTCACCATATTACTAATGAAAAACAAAATTGTCTTTTTTCTTTTTTCTTTTCTCTTTTTTGTAAAGAGTAATGCCCAATGTGCCATGTGTCGTGCGGTTTTAGAAAGCGAAGAGAGTCAGTCTGCAGCTCAAGGTATTAATGATGGTATAGTATATCTTATGGCAATACCTTATGTTTTAGTAGCAGGGATTGGGTGCATTGTTTATTGGAAATTTTTCAGAACAAAACCAGAAGTATAAATTTCACTAATTTACTGTAACACTATTGGTATTTAGACGTCTTATAAATATCAATCAAATTGTCAATTCTTAACAAATACTTAGCACATAGCAGTAATGGTTTTGTGTAATATTGCAGGAATTAACCATCTTTACTATGATTCAAATCAAAGATTTGCATAAATCTTACCATATGGGTAACAATTCTCTTCATGTTTTGAAGGGAATAAACTTCGATGTAAAAGAAGGTGAGTTAGTTTCAATAATGGGATCTTCAGGTTCAGGAAAATCTACTTTGCTTAATATTTTAGGTATGCTCGATGAAGCTGACGAGGGCAGTTATGTTCTTGATGATGTTCCTATTAAGAACCTTAATGAAAAGGTAGCAGCTAAATATAGAAATGAATTTTTAGGATTCATTTTTCAATCTTTCAACCTCATAAATTATAAATCGGCTGTAGATAATGTAGCATTGCCTATGTTTTACAAAGGAATAGCTCGTAAAGAACGTGTCGAAAAAGCACGTCATTATCTCGAAAAAGTTGGACTTGCAGATTGGGGTCATCACCTGCCAAGTGAGTTGTCTGGTGGACAAAAACAACGTGTGGCGATTGCAAGAGCATTAGCGAGTGAGCCAAAAGTATTACTAGCAGATGAACCAACAGGTGCATTAGATAGTAAAACATCTTATGAGGTTATGGATTTAATTCAAGGTATTAATGACGAAGGAAAAACCATTCTTGTTGTTACTCACGAGGATGATATTGCGCAAATGACAAAGCGTATTGTAAATCTTAAAGATGGTGTTATTATTGATGATAGTTTAGTAGAACAAGTTAGAGCACAACAATATGTTTAACGTAGAGCGCTGGCAAGAAATATTTGAAACACTTCGGAAAAACAAACTTCGTACCTTCCTCACGGGCTTGTCTGTAGCTTCGGGTATTTTTATTCTAGTAATTTTATTAGGCTTTAGTTCTGGTATTGAAAATGGAGTAACTTCTGAGTTTCAGCAAGATGCTACCAACGAAATTTTTGTTAGAACACGTCGAACAACAAAAGGTTATAAAGGTCTAAATCCTGGGAGACGCATTCAGTTAAAGGATGAAGACTTTGCATTTGTTTCCGAAACATATGATGACCAATTAGAATACCGTACAGCAAATTACAGTATTTGGGGTGGGCAAGTGGCTTATAAAAATGAGACTGGAAACTATCGTGTTCAGGGTGTTTTACCGGACAATCAATTTATTGAAAATGCAGATATTTCTAAAGGAAGGTTTGTTAACCTATCAGATGTTAACGAAGGGAAAAAAATTGCAGTGATTGGAAATAAGGTCAGTATGGATTTATTTAAAACTGAAAATCCAATAAATCAATACATTTCAATTTTTGGTATATCATTCAAAGTAGTTGGTGTGTATCGTGACCCAGGTGGAGAAAGAGAAGAGAGCCAGGTGTTTTTACCACTAACATCAGCTAGAAATGCTTTTAATGGTAGTGATAATATCAGAAACATGTCTTTTACTGTTAAGATGTCTGATAATTTTGATGAAGCTGTAGCGCTTTCCAAAAATGTAACAGAAGCTATTGAAGCAGACTTAAAAGAAAAACATATTATAGCCCCTGATGATATTGCTGCAATTAGGGTTGAAAATACTCTAGAAGAAGCTCAGAAAATATATTCTTTAATAGATACCATAAAAGCAGTCTTTTGGTTTATCGGTATTGGTACAATTATAGCAGGTGTCGTTGGTGTTGGTAATATTATGATAATTATAGTAAAAGAGCGAACCAAAGAAATCGGTATCAGAAAAGCACTTGGTGCCATACCATCTTCTATTATTGGTATGATATTACAAGAAGCCATCTTTGTAACGATGTTTTCAGGATTGTTTGGATTAGTAGCCGGATTAGCATTATTAGAAATAGTTGGTCCGCAAGTCGATAGTCCATTTATAAGATTTCCACAGGTCGATTTCGGTACTGCTATCACGACTGTGTTTATACTTGTAGCTGCAGGAGCATTAGCTGGGTTTTTGCCAGCATATCGTGCAGCAAAAATTAAACCTATTGTAGCACTTAGAGACGAATAGTA
Organism: uncultured Flavobacteriaceae bacterium; assembly: GCA_964650425.1. Lineage (GTDB taxonomy): Bacteria > Bacteroidota > Bacteroidia > Flavobacteriales > Flavobacteriaceae > Aquimarina. The sequence continues at coordinate 6,669 of CAZYRG010000004.1, read as the reverse complement.
TGTTTAATAAAGACCGTTGGGACGAAATATTAGAAGCGCTAAATGCCAATAAAGTCAGAACTTTTTTGACAGCATTTGGAGTCTTTTGGGGTATCACAATATTAGTATTACTTCTGGCGCTAACAAATGGTTTAAGAACCGGAGTGACAGCAGATTTCGGAAACTTTGCTACAAACTCTATGTTTATGTGGGGACAACGCACTTCTATTTCTTACAAAGGTGTGCCTAAAGGAAAACGATTACAATACAAAATATCTGATGTTGATGCAATAAGAGCAGAAATACCTGAATTAAAGTACATTTCACCGAGAAACTCTCTCGGCGGCTATAATGGCGCCAATAATGTTACACGAGGAACAAGAACAGGTGCTTTTCAGATTTATGGTGATTATCCTGAGTTTATAAAACAAAAGCCAATGGATATTATTGACGGTCGTTTTATTAGTTATTCAGATATTAATTCAAAGCGAAAAGTTTGTGTTATAGGTACAGATGTTGTCAAAGGATTATATGATAAGGGAGAAGACCCAATGGAGAGCTATATTAAAATCAATGGCGTAAATTTTAAAGTAGTGGGAACTTTTAAAATCACAAACTCTCAAGGCGATTCTGAAGAAGAAGCAAATACCATTTTTATTCCATTCACAACTTTCAATCAAGCATTCAATTATGGTGACCGTGTAGGTTGGATGGCAATTACAGCCTTTGATAATACAAGTATCACCCAAGTTAAAGAGCGTGTTTTTGATATTATAAAAGGAAGAAAAAATGTTCACCCAAATGACGACCGTGCTATAGGTCACAGAGATTTAGCTGAGCAGTTTGGTCGTGTTAATGGACTTTTCGATATCCTATCTATAGTTGGCTATTTTGTAGGCATATTAATCTTAGCTTCAGGAGTGATTGGTATTAATAATATTATGCTTATTGTAGTAAAAGAACGGACTAAAGAAATTGGTGTCAGACGTGCCTTGGGAGCAACACCATGGACTATAAAAGGTCAAATATTACAAGAGAGCTTAATCCTTACAATTTTGTCAGGTATGGTTGGTGTAGCATTTGCTGCATTGGTTATATGGGGAATGAACTCTGTTTTAGATAATGTTGGTCCTGTAGAAAATTTTGCAAACCCTAGTGTAAGTATGACAGTAGTAGTTGTAGCACTTACAATACTTGTATTAGCAGGCATATTAGCTGGATTAATACCAGCTAATCGTGCAACCAAAATGAAACCTGTAGACGCATTAAGAATAGAATAAATTATCATCAACAATAAATAAAATGAAACATTCACTATTGAAAATAATCTCTTGTAGAGAAATAATTATGTTGAATGTTCCATGTGACCTTTGAAAAATAATAAAAACAACCACATGAAAAGAACCACCACAGTAATTGTATTAGTTGTTATCGTATTAGCATTTGCGGCATCACTATATTATTTATGGGATAAAAACCAAGAAAACCCTGTAACTTATACTACGCAAACAGCTTCAAAAGAAACTATTGTTGTAAATACGGTTGCCACAGGAAGCATAGTCCCAGAAGAAGAGGTCTTAATCAAACCTAATATTTCTGGAGTAATTGAAGAGGTTTATGTTGAGGCTGGCGAGTTTGTAAAACAAGGAGATTTAATAGCAAAAATTAGAGTGATACCAAATGTATCTTCTTTAACAAGCTCAAAAAACAATATTGCTTCAAATCGTAATTCATTGCAAACGGCAGAAATTAATTTCAAAACCCAAAAATCACTTTATGACAGGCAAAAACAATTGTTCGATAAAGGCGTAATTTCTGCAAATGACTTTGATCAAGTTAATAATACATACCTTCAAGCAAAGCAACGTGTCGATCAAGCAAAAATAGACTTGCAACAATCACGTCAAAATTATGATATTATCAAAACAGGGACTACTTCAGGTCTTGGTAATATTGCTCAGACACAGGTTAGAGCTACAGTATCAGGTATGGTTTTAGATGTGCCTGTAAAAGAAGGAAATCAGGTAATTGAAGCTAATAACTTTAATGAAGGGACATCAATTGCTTCATTAGCCGATATTTCTAAAATGATTTTCGAAGGAAAAGTAGACGAAAGCGAAGTTGGTAAAATCAAAGAAGGCTTACCGTTGGAGATTACAGTAGGTGCTATTGAAAACCAAAAGTTTGATGCGGTCTTAGATTACATTGCTCCAAAAGGAATAGCAGAGAATGGAGCTATTCAGTTTGAAATTGAAGGCTCCTTAAAAGAATTAGACTCAACCCAAACATTTATAAGAGCTGGCTTAAGTGCAAATGCTTCAATTATATTAGAAAAAGTTGAGCAAGTCTTAGCTATTAAAGAAGCATTAGTACAGTACGATCCAAAAACTAAAAAACCATTTGTTGAGGTAGAAATAGGTGACCAAGAATTTGAAAGAAAAGAAATAGAACTAGGTATTAGTAATGGAATTTTTGTTGAAGTAAAAAAAGGTGTTACAGAAGCAGATAAAATTAAAGTATGGAACCAGTTACAAGGCCCTCCAAAATACGCAGGAAGAAATTAATTCTATTTTCTGTAACACTTTAACATTTACAAAGACATATAACACATATTATGAAAAAATCAATCATCATTATAGCGGTTTTACTTTTAGGAGTTTCCGCAATTGCTCAAAAAAAGTGGACACTCAAAGAGTGTGTAGAACATGCATTAGAAAATAACATTTCTATTAAGCAAAGCGAATTAGATTTAAAAGCTACCGATATTGAAGCATTAACCGCCTTGGGTAATTTTCTACCAACCTTTAATGCTAGTGCAGGCGTTAGTGAAAGTGTTGGTCTAGGTTTTAATCCTGCAACTAACCAGCCAGAAACAGTAAAATTCTTATCTACTTCGGGTTCCGTAAACGCAGGTTATACTGTGTTTGACGGACTTAGGAATGTTAGACAAGCTCAGCGAGCAAAAATATCGCAACTAGCAGGTCAATACAGATTATCTAAAATGAAAGATGATATCTCTCTATTGGTTGCTAATAGTTATTTAACTGTTTTATTAAATAAGGCAAATTTAGAAGTGTTAGTCTCTCAAAACAACGTCACAAAAGAACAAATAAAACAAACAGAACAGTTAGTAGAAGTAGGTCAACTTCCTGAAGGAGATTTACTAGAAATCAGAGCTACCGATGCTGGGGAACAACAATCTATAGTTAATGCAGAAAATCAAATAAAACTATCATTAATAAGTTTAGCACAAGTGCTCTTAATTAAGGATTATGAAAGTTTTGATATTGAAGATGAAGGTTATGGTATTGTAGATTCAGTTTCAGATAAGCCTGTAGGCGAAATTATTAGTAATGCCAAAGAAAATCGTTCAGAGATTAGAATCGCTGAGCAGAATGTTGAATTAGCTAAGAAAGATGTGCAAATTGCTAAAGGAGGTAATTTGCCTTCGATTTCAGCATTTTTAGGATATAATACACGTTTTACTAATGCCGATCCAACAGATTTTATTGAACAGTTATATTTAAATGATGGTATTAGGTATGGTTTCAATCTTAATGTTCCTATTCTTAACGGTTTCAACACAAAAGCTAACGTTAAGCGAAATAAAATTAACTTAGAGCGAACCAAGTTTCAATTAGAACAAGCCGAGTTAGATTTAGAGTCTAATGTATACCAAGCCTATGTAGATGCAAAAGGAACTTTAAAAGCCTACGAAGCCGCTGAATCTGCTGTAGAATCGCAAGAGTTAGCTTATGAATATGCTAAAGCAAGATATGATGAAGGGTTAACTAATGCATTTGATTTTAGCCAAGCTAAATTGCGTTATGATAATTCAAAAATCAACTTAAATAGAACCAAATACGATTACATATTTAGACTTAAGGTCTTAGAATTGTTTTTTGGTATTCCAGCCACTGAATTAAAATTTTAAAAATGAGTAAAGGACTAAAAATAACATTAATTATTGTCGGAGTTTTGCTATTACTTCTTGTAGTAGGAAAATCTTCGGGACTGTTTGGGAAGAAGGGCAATTTCAAGCAAGTGACAACACAAGATGTAGCGCTTAAAGAAGTTGTAGAAACGGTTTCTGCTACGGGAAAAATACAGCCAGAAGTTGAAGTTAAAATTTCTAGTGAAGTTTCTGGTGAAATATTAGAGCTACCTTTTAAAGAAGGACAGCAAGTAAAGAAAGGTGATTTATTAGTTAAAGTAAATCCAGATTTAATTCAATCCGCATTAAACAGATCTCAAGCATCTTATCAAAATGTAAAAGCTAATTTAGAACAAGCGGAGGCTAGTCTAAAACAAGCTAAAGCAGATTACGAAAGAAGTAAAGCGTTGTTCGATAAAGGCGTAATCTCTAGAGCTGATTGGGATAGAGCAATTGCTACTTTTGAGACAGCTGAAGCTGGTCGTAGCTCAGCATACTATGGTGTGCAAAGTGCTGGTGCTACCGTTAATGAAGCTAGAGATAACTTAAGTAGAACAACAATTTATGCACCAATGAGTGGTACAATCTCTCTTCTTAATGTAGAATTAGGAGAGCGTGTTGTAGGGACTCAACAAATGGCAGGGACAGAGATTCTTAGGGTAGCGAATCTTAACAATATGGAAGTTGAGGTTGATGTTAACGAAAATGATATTGTTAAAGTTAATATTGGCGATACTACTATAGTCGAAGTCGATGCATATCTTAAGAAAGAATTTAAGGGTATTGTTACTGAAATCGCTAATTCTGCAGCAGGAGCTTTGGCTGCCGATCAGGTAACTAACTTTAAAGTAAAGGTTAGGATTATTGAAGAATCGTATGCCGAATTGACTCAAGGAAAACCAGAATCATATTCGCCTTTTAGACCAGGTATGACAGCAACAGTAGATGTTATAACAGATAAGAGAGAAAAAGCAGTTGCAGTACCAATTAGTGCTATAGTTATAAAAACAGATACATCTTCGGTAAAAAAATCGTACGGAAGTAGAGTTAGTAATGAGAATACAACACCAAAAGATGAAGAAAAATTTGAATGTGTTTTTGTTAATGAAAACGGTACGGCAAAACTTCGTGTTGTAAAAACAGGAATTCAAGACGATACTAATATTGAGATTATTTCAGGCTTAAAAGAAGGAGATAAAATTATCACGGGACCATATAATATGGTGTCTAAAACTTTAAAGCCAGGCGATAAGATTGAAGATAAAAATAAAACGAAAGAACAGCCAACACAAGATGAATCTGAAGATTAACTAATGGCTTTAATTCTTAATATAGAAACAAGTACGACCAATTGTTCAGTCTCCTTATCACAAGATGAGGAGATTTTGGTTTTAAAAGAAGACAACAATCTTGGTTATTCTCATGCTGAGAAGCTTCACCTTTTTATTAGAGAAGTAATTAATGAATCTGGGCTTTCAAAAAACAATTTAGATGCTATAGCAATTAGTAAGGGTCCTGGGTCATATACAGGTTTGCGTATAGGCGTATCTACTGCTAAAGGGCTTTGTTTTTCTTTAGATAAACCTTTAATATCTATTTCTACTTTAGAAGCTTTAGCTCATCAAGTTAACGTAGAAGAGGGTTGTATAGTTCCTGTACTAGATGCCAGACGTATGGAAGTGTATTCAGCTATATTTAATTCAAATTATGAGCAGCTAAGAGAGATTAAAGCAGAAATTTTAGACACGGCTAGTTTTAGTTCTCAATTAGAAAAGAACCATGTGTACTTTATTGGTAATGGTGTAGAGAAAACAAAAACTATTATTAACAACAGGAATGCTGTTTTTATAAACAATAAATTGCCTTCAGCATCTACAATGGTAAGTTTGTCTAATAATAAGTACAAAAAAAGCGACTTTGAAGATGTCGCTTATTTTGAACCGTATTACTTAAAAGATTTTGTGGCTATAAAGTCTAAGAAATTTTAGTCTTATTTATGAATTTCAACTTGATGAGGGTAAGGAATTTCAATATTTGCTTCATCAAGTGCAATTTTTGTGTTTTCAGTAATATCAAAATATACTCTCCAATAGTCTTCTGTTTTACACCATGGTCTTACAGCAAAGTTCACAGAGCTGTCAGCTAATTCTAAAACATCAACAGTTGGTTCGATAGACGTTAAAACCTTTGGGTGAGCTTTTAACACTGACATAAAAATGTCCTTAGCAGTTTTTATATCTGCATCGTAACTTATTCCAATGACTAAGTCAACTCTACGTGTTCCTTCAGTAGTATAATTAATGATAGTACCATTTGATAAATTTCCGTTAGGTAATATTATTTCTTTATTAGATAAACCCGTGAGTTTGGTTGTGAAAATTTCAATTTCTTTCACAACTCCAATCTCTCCTTGAGCTTCAATTAAGTCTCCAATTTTAAAGGGTTTGAAAATCATTATTAAAACACCTCCTGCAAAATTTCCTAAAGACCCTTGTAAAGCTAATCCAACGGCTAATCCAATGGAAGCTAATATAGCAGCAAAAGACGTTGTAGCTACCCCAACAGTGCTAAGTACTACAACAATGAGAACGATTTTAAGCGACCAATTAAGTAAGTTAATAAGAAACTTTTGAAGACTTTCTTCATAGCTACTTCTTTTCATAGCGCGATTAGCTCCTTTAAGCAAGATTTTTATGGTGAAACCTCCAATAATCCATATTAAAAAAGCAGCAATTAACTTCGGGCCATAATTAATG
>CAZYRG010000003.1:12190-40280 GCA_964650425.1 uncultured Flavobacteriaceae bacterium | reverse complement strand
ACGTTTGATTCCGTCACGTGCTTCTACATCAAATTTTATATCTTTTGCCATTTTTAAATTTTATTTTAAAATTAAATCCCAATACTCAAATAACGTACTCCAAATTATGATCATGTCCTTTGGAATTTGGGATTTGAAATTTGTTGTTTTATTAAACTATTGCAAGAATATCATCCTCACGCATCATTAGGTAATCACTACCTTCTAATTTAAGTTCAGTACCACTGTATTTCCCATAGAGAACAGTGTCACCAACTTTGACAGTCATGTCATGATCTTTTTTCCCTTTTCCAACAGCTACTACTTTCCCTTTTTGTGGTTTTTCTTTTGCAGTGTCCGGGATATAGATACCGGATGCGGTTTGTGTCTCAGCAGCCATAGGCTCCACCAAAACACGATCTGAAAGAGGTTTGATGTTTACTCCCATTATGATTCTATTTTTAATTAATGTTGTTTAAAAAAAATTACTTTTGATGATTTCCCTTTGTTCAGAAATTATGCCAGTTGTGAGACCCTGACAAATTGAAACAAAAAATGCCGACTGTATGACAAGTCGGCGTTTTTTTGATATACTATATAAGAATTATTCTTGTGTTGTATCGTCTGTTGCAGGTGCAGCATCCGTAGCTGGAGCAGGAACAACTGGAGCTTCAATTGCTTCTTCATCAACAGCATCAGGAATCGCTGATGAAGTTCCATCCATAATAGAAAGATTCGATAATAAAATTAAAGCCAGTAACAATCCTGCCAATGTCCATGTACTTTTATCCAAAAAATCTGTAGTTTTTTGTACCCCACCTAATTGTTGTGTACCGCCACCACCAAAAGAAGATGCTAATCCGCCACCTTTTGGATTTTGAACCATAATCACTACAATTAGCAAAAATGCTACGATTACGATTAAAGCTAAAAATATATTAAAAGTTGTCATTATATGTATTTTATATTATTTACGATCTTGTAATTTCTTAATTGCCCGAATTTGGTCTGCAAAGAAACCACTTTTTTCGGGATTTTTCAAAATTAATATGTTATAAGCCTGAATTGCCTTTTTATAGTTCTTTTGTGCTACATATACCTTTGCCAAAGTTTCGGTCATGAGGGTATCTGGAGTACTGTTTTGTTGCTTAGCAAAATTTGCAGATGAGGCATCGCCAGAGACAGGTCCTATCTTAGGGTTTTTGGCAATAAAATTATCAATCAAACGGAATTTATCCTCGCGCTTTAAACCTTCCTCCTTTATAGCTATAGCTTCTTGATCTTTATCCTGAACCTCTTCAAAAATCTCAAAAGTTTCGGTTACTTCTTCTGGCACAACTTCATCTCGTTGAATAGGATTTAAGGCTGAAATTTTTAACCATTCACTAAAAGAATGTCGTTCGTTTTGATCAAATTCAAATGGTTGGTCGGGCTTCAAAACAGCCTCTGGACTCATTGCTTCTTTAGCCTGTTCGACCTTCGCTGCTTTTTGATCTGTTGTTGTAAAAAGTTTTGGATCCAGCACTTCATCCGCCTCTTGCAATTTCATCGTTACCGCCGTATCCATAGGAACACTAGGCATAGGTCTCAACTCCTGAGAGGCCAACACCTCTATATCTTCCAGTTTTTTCTCTTCTACCGCTTTGGATGTAATAGGTTCTTCCAGTTTTTTAAAAACTTCTGAAGTAATAAAATCAAACAGTACATGACGATCAGTTGTATACGCGGCCGTATGCTTCAATGTAGTATTATACCGATAGCTTTCTTGGTTTTTGAGCCCTTTGAGGTGTAGCGCTTTTGGTGCTTGAAAAAAAGGATAGGCTTCAATGATTTTTTCTATTTCAAAAAGCTGCTCACTTTTTAGCAATTCAGGCTGTTGCAATAATGTTATGAAAGTTTTGGTATTCATCCAATCAATTACCAGCGCGCCAATGTCGCATTAAACATATCTTGTGTGATCCGCTCAAAAATCTCTTCATGAGCCGATTCCTTTTGCGCGCCAATTAATGGAGCACTAGCTGCATAATCCACAAAAAAGGAGAACGTCTGCTCTAAATCCTGTGTCTCATCCTTGGTGTCATAATAACGAAGACTGACACCAATCGTTAATCTGTTTTGCGCTGCTGTATTATCTGCAGTTGCTGTATTAGGTGCAATATAGTATTGCGTAATTTCTCCTTCATACACAATATCACCCCCAGAATTTACCAGAGAAAGATTCGTTTGATTCAAAATCAAATCCTGTAAATCTATGGTAAATTGCCGATCCAAACCTGGTTCGACCAAAACTGCTGTATTCTGAAAATTATTCACTTGAAATGTCTTTACATCTGGCGAAATAGAAATTCCACTAAGGGAATAAAAGCCGCATCCTTGTATAATTGGCACCAAGAGTACTAACAAAAAGTGTTTTATAAATTTCATGTGTTTATATTATTTTTTTAGAGGCCACATGTGTTCGCAGTTAATCACCTCCTTGGGTATCAAACTTTGAACATGCTCGTTTCATATGATCCTAGTCAATGTGTTTTTGATAATTATTAGAGTGATCTACAGGTCAAATTGTTTAATTTTCCTGTACAATGTGCGCTCACTAATCCCAAGTTCCTCGGCCGCTGCTTTTCGTTTACCCCGATGGCGTTCTAATGATTTTTTAATTAACTCTAATTCTTTATCATGTAAAGATAAGGTTTCTTCTTCTTCAATTTCTTCCGCAAAATGATATTTATCTGTCTCTGGAGGCGTCTCATATACGGTCTCTGCAACGGGTGCTATTTCCAATAGATTTCGCTGTGGTGTAATCTCTTCTTTATAATCTACCTGTGGTTCTGCAGTATCATCACCATAAATTTTTTGAATCAAATGCTCATTTTCTTTTTGCACTTCCTGTGTATCTCCTCCCTTTTTCATAAGCTCCATGGTGAGTTTTTTGAGATCATTGAGATCACTTTTCATATCAAACAACACCTTGTATAATATTTCGCGCTCATTGCTAAAATCACTCTGCTCCTTTTTATCCGAAATTACCGCAGGCAAATTAGTTCCCATATCAGGAAGATACCCATGTAGCGTTACTGCATTAATTGTTCGCTCTTGCTCGAGCACCGAAATCTGTTCGGCGACATTCCGCAATTGTCGAATATTACCACTCCATTTATATTGCCCCAAAAGTGACACCGCATCTTCTGTCAAGCGGATGGTTGGCATTTTATATTTGATCGCAAAATCAGAAGCAAATTTTCTAAAAAGCAACTGTATATCTTCTTTACGTTCACGCAAAGGTGGCAATAAAATCTCCACGGTACTTAGTCTGTAATAGAGATCTTCTCTGAATTTCTCTTTTTTTATCGCCTCAAACATATTCACGTTTGTAGCCGCCACAATTCGCACATCCGTTTTTTGCACTTTAGAAGACCCCACTTTGATAAATTCTCCATTTTCTAATACCCGCAATAATCGTACCTGAGTAGTCAACGGCAACTCTCCTACTTCATCTAGAAAAATGGTTCCGCCATCAGCCACTTCAAAATACCCGCTTCGGGTGGAAGTAGCTCCAGTAAACGCTCCTTTTTCATGTCCAAAGAGTTCACTATCGATTGTTCCTTCTGGAATTGCCCCACAGTTTACTGCAATGTATTTACCGTGTTTACGGTGTGAGAGCGAGTGAATAATTTTAGGAACACTCTCCTTACCTACACCGCTTTCTCCAGTCACCAATACCGAAATATCCGTAGGCGCTACTTGTATCGCTTTTTCTACAGCACGATTGAGCTTAGGGTCATTCCCTATAATCCCAAAACGTTGTTTTATTGCTTGTATGGATTCCATTTATAAGTTCAGTGTTGTTATAATTTTCTAATAAAAATAATGTAATTAGCCAGTCAATTCGATTTAACTAAAAACTTAAATTAATTCCAAAATCTATCCATAATACTGAATAGATCTTCCGCATTTGCTGAGTTATCTGGTTTATAAAAATTTGCCCATTCCAAACCAACTTCAGATTTTACAAAAATTCTATAATACCCAACTTCTAAATCACTTATATTAATAGGACTATCGATATTAGCATCCGAAAGAGAAATCAAACTTGCATTCTCCAATTCACCATCCGAATAGCTCACATCTTGTAAAAGTGCTTTATAATCTATTGAAGCGTACTTCTTAGTTGGAACACCGTTTACAATCCAAATCTTAGAAGCTTTTTTTTCAAAATTTGTCTTAATCCATAGAAAATCCACTGGAGGGTTAGGAAAAACAACCAAAGGCTCTGGAAGTTCACTAGTAGTTAACCCACCATTACCCGGTTCAGGATTACTAGCACTAGTTTGTTCCTGAAGTATACCTTTTCCATTTGGATTACCATATACTATTGGTTGATCATAAGCCCCTGCTCTAAGCAAAATCCCAGTTACTAGATTCAATTTAGAAGCTTCTTTGTTTTCTATTGAAGCTCCCGATGAATCATCATCTTTTTTACACGAAAAGGTTAAAACAATAGTCAGTAATAATAATCCGATTTTTTTCATTTTAAGTTGTTTTTTGTTTAAGTATATAATTACGGGGTAGTAATTTTTTTAATTATTCTCAGCATACCCAACTGGAACACCAATCAAAGTTGCACTTGTACAATCTTCAATTTTCACCATCACGTAATCTCCAACCTTATACTGTTCTTTAGGAAATACCGCCATGATATTTTGCGGATTTCTACCGCTCCATTGCTGATCAGATTTCTTGGAGGTCTTTTCGATCAGGATTTCTATGGTTGTACCCAAATATTGCTTATGTCGGTAATGACTATGTTCTCGTTGCAAGGTATGAATCTCTGCCAAACGTCTTTTCTTGACATCCTCGGGCACATCATCCTCCAATTTTCGTGCCGCCATGGTTCCTGGACGTTCCGAATAGGTAAACATGTATCCATACTCATATTTGACATACTCCATCAACGACAAAGTGTCTTGATGATCTTCTTCTGTTTCTGTTGGGAAGCCGGAAATAATATCTTGAGATATCGCACAGTCTGGAATCAATTCCTTGATGTTATCAATCAAATCCATATACTCTTGTCGGGTATGTAGACGATTCATTTCTTTTAGTATACGATCACTACCACTTTGTATGGGCAAGTGAATATAATTGCAAATATTAGGATGCTTTGCTACGATCTTTACCACATCCATCGTCATATCTTGTGGATTAGAAGTGGTAAAACGAATCCGTGTCTTTGGGTATTTTGCCGCAACTTGATCTAATAATTGTGCAAAATCAACAGCAGTAGCTTTTTGAAAATCACTCGCTTTATCATAGTCTTTTTTTAGCCCTCCGCCATACCAGAGGTAACTATCAACATTTTGTCCTAAAAGTGTAATTTCTTTGAAGTTTTTGGTGACCAAATCATCAATTTCTTCTATAATACTTTGAGGGTCTCTACTCCGCTCACGTCCACGGGTAAATGGCACTACACAAAATGTACACATATTGTCACAACCTCTTGTAATAGAAACAAATGCAGACACTCCGTTACTTTGCAAACGTACAGGAGCAATATCCCCGTAAGTCTCCTCTTTAGAAAGGATAACATTCACCGCATTACGACCGGCGTCTACTTCTTCAAGTAGATTAGGCAAATCCTTGTAAGCATCTGGTCCTACAACCAGATCGACCATTTTTTCCTCTTCCAGAAACTTACTTTTCAGACGCTCCGCCATACAGCCCAACACGCCAATTTTCATCTTTGGATTCGTCTTCCTTACTGCATTGTATTTTTCCAAACGCTTTCTTACCGTCTGCTCAGCTTTATCCCGAATAGAACACGTATTCACCAAAACCAAATCTGCATCTTCCAAACTTTGCGTGGTATTGAACCCTTGATCCGCTAAAATAGAAGCTACAATTTCGCTGTCGCTAAAATTCATTTGACAGCCGTAACTTTCTATAAAAAGCTTACGAGCATTCCCTTTTTTTTCTTCCAGAACTAAAGCAGTTCCTTGTTTTTTTTCATCAATAATCTTCTCCATATACTACACTGAGTGATTTAAGAAATCAGGCTGCAAAGATACAACATCAAAAAGATATGACAAACTGACAGGTGTTGTTTTTAATCTTGAAACAAAACAAGGGTACCATTTACGTGTAGTATTTCCTGAAATTAATTTTACAATCACTGAATTGTAATTTAATCACCTAAAAAACAATATGTTAAACATTTTTTTCACTACCTATATCTTATTAAAAAACCGTTTACATCAAAAGAAAGGTGAAGCGCTAAAAAAAAATCCTATACTTTTGTAGCTACAAATAAAATGTTATGGCAAAAAATTTAGTAATTGTTGAGTCCCCTGCAAAAGCTAAGACAATCGAAAAATTTTTAGGAAAAGATTATACCGTTGTTTCCAGTTTTGGACATATTGCGGATTTACCTGCAAAAGAATTAGGTGTTGATGTAGATGGAGATTTTAAGCCAAAATATATCGTTTCTAGTGACAAAAAAGATGTTGTCAAAAAACTAAAAACCCTTTCTAAAAAAGCAGAAATGGTTTGGCTAGCGAGTGATGAAGATCGAGAGGGAGAAGCCATTGCATGGCACTTGGCAGAAGAATTAGAACTAACTGAAGACAGAACAAAACGTATTGTCTTTCATGAAATCACCAAAAATGCTATCCTTAGAGCCATAGAAAATCCTAGAAAAATCAATTACAATCTCGTCAATGCGCAACAAGCAAGACGAGTATTAGATCGATTAGTTGGATATGAACTCTCTCCTGTTCTTTGGAGAAAAGTAAAAGGAGGACTTTCGGCTGGTAGAGTACAGTCGGTTTCTGTTCGTTTAATTGTCGAACAAGAACGAAAAATTTTAAATTTTGAAGCAAAAGCATCCTACAGGGTAGATGCAGAATTCACCAACGAAGCAAACAAATCCTTTAAGGCAAAGCTTTCTAAAAATTTTAATACAAAAAAAGAAGCTGAGGCATTTTTAGAACAAAACTTAGGTGCTGCTTTTAGCGTAGCAGATTTGACAACCAAACCTGCTAAAAAATCACCAGCACCGCCATTTACCACTTCTACCTTGCAACAGGAAGCTTCTCGTAAGTTAAGCTTCTCTGTAAGCAAGACGATGACCATGGCACAGCGTTTATATGAAGCTGGACTTATCACCTATATGAGAACGGATAGTGTGAATCTATCTGTAGATGCACAAAATGCTGCCAAGGAAGAAATCATTACCGCCTATGGCGAAAAATTTAGTCATACGCGACAATATAAAGGAAAAGCCAAGGGAGCACAAGAAGCTCACGAAGCGATTCGACCGACAGATTTCAACAAACATTCTGTCAATATTGATTACGATCAACAACGCTTATATGAACTGATTTGGAAACGCGCTATCGCTTCGCAAATGAGCGATGCGCAATTAGAGCGTACTAATGTAAAGATTGCTGCCAACAAACATCAACAGCAATTTATTGCCAATGGAGAAGTCATTAAGTTTGAAGGTTTTCTTAAAGTATACCTGGAAGGAAATGATGACGAAGATGATGAACAAGAAGGCATGCTTCCGGCAATGAAAGTCAACGAAAGTTTATTTAACAAATACATTACCGCTACAGAACGTTTCACACGACCTCCTAGCCGCTTTACCGAAGCTTCTTTGGTAAAAAAACTAGAAGAGTTAGGTATTGGACGACCTTCTACCTATGCGCCAACCATCTCTACCATTCAGAATAGAAAATATGTGGAAAAAGGTGCTAAAGAAGGTGAGTTACGCACCTATGCACAGTTAAAACTTAGTGGAGACACCATCAAAGAAACTGCACTCTCTGAGAAAGTAGGAAGTGATAAAGGCAAAATGATTCCGACAGATGTAGGAATGGTTGTTAATGACTTTTTGGTGAATCATTTTTCTGGAATTCTGGATTATAATTTTACCGCAAAGGTAGAACAGGATTTTGATGAAATTGCGGAAGGAAATGAAGACTGGACGACCATCATGAAAGATTTCTACAGTGATTTTCACCCAAGAGTTAAAGACGTAGAAGCCAATGCAGAACGCGAAGTAGGAGAACGTATTCTTGGCAAAGATCCAGAAAGCGGAAAACCGGTGAGCGTACGTCTCGGTAAATTTGGCCCCATGGTACAGATTGGCTCCGTAGAAGATGATGAAAAACCTAGATTTGCAAGTCTCGGTCCTGATCAGACTTTGAGTAGCATCACCTACGAAGAAGCAATGGACCTGTTTCAACTACCAAAAGATTTAGGCGAATATAAAGGAGAACCCGTATCTGTAAACAACGGACGTTTTGGCCCTTATGTTAAGTTTGGAGCAAAATTCGTTTCTCTAGAAAAAGGAGAAGATCCATTAGGCACATCACTTGAACGAGCAATCGAATTAATTGACGCAAAAGAAAAGGCAGACGCCCCTATATACATGTATGAAGACTTACCTGTACAAAAAGGAACTGGACGTTTTGGTCCATACATCAAATGGAAAGGCATGTTTATCAATGTCAATAAGAAATATGATTTTGACAATCTTTCTGATGCTGACATTGTTCAATTAATTGAAGACAAAAAGCAAAAGGAGATTGATAAGGTTATTCACAACTGGGAAGAAGAAGGGATTCGAGTAGAGAAAGCCCGATGGGGACGTAGCAATATCATCAAAGGAAAAGTGAAGATTGAACTCCCGAAAACGGTCGATGCCACAAAACTTACGCTAGAAAAAGTTCAGGCATTGATTGAAAAAAATGCTCCAAAAAAGAAGGCAACTAAAAAGAAAGCTCCTGCTAAGAAAAAAACTGCTAAAAAATAGTTTTCAGTCGGATGCTATCAAAATAATAAAAGGGTTACGTTTTTTAATTGAAAAACGTAACCCTACATTTAGAACATGTTTAAAAACCCTACTTCCCGATTGCCAATACTTTGCCAACCATGGCGTCACTTCAAATGAGTAAGATATCTCGATATCATACCAATCTGAAGTATAGCCAGAGCGACAAATTATTGAAAATCAGCTTGCATTGTTTTAAACATGCTCTTATATAGAAATTATAAAACACTAGCTTCATGTCATTTGAATTTCTAACACCTGTAAGTGAAGAAGTCTTATCACACTGCCAGAACCTTAATGAACAAACATTAGGAAACACTATTGTAAAACATACAGCCGCCGACGGCTTTCCGGAACTACAAAATGTACAAATCGCATTAATTGGAATCCGAGAAAATCGCAACAGCATTCATACCGCTGTAGCTCCAGATTTTGATGCAGTTCGTAAAACATTTTATGAGCTATTCCCAGGTAACTGGAATTTCTCCATTGCTGACCTCGGCGACATCAAAGCCGGAAACGACGTCAAAGACACCTATTTTGTTATTCAAGAAATTGTATGTATATTACTCAAACAGCAGTGCATCCCCATATTATTAGGTGGCAGTCAAGATTTAGCCTACGCACAATATCGCGCATATGACAATTTTGATCAAATGGTCAACTTGGTCAATGTAGATAGTAGATTTGACTTGGGAGATGCCTCAGAGATACTCAACAATCGCTCTTTTGTAGGTAAAATCGTCATTGACAAACCCTATAATTTATTTAACTATAGCAACCTTGGGTATCAAACCTATTTTAATGCGCAAGAGGAGATCGATTTAATGGATAAGTTATTTTTTGATGCATATCGATTAGGCGAAATCGCAGAGGACATAAGCATTACCGAACCAGTGTTGCGAGATGCCGATATGGTTTGTATCGACCTCGAAGCAATAAACGGCTCTTATTTGAGTTATAATGAAGTGAATTCCCCCAATGGTCTTGATGGCAAAGAAATTTGTGCCATTGCAAGATATGCAGGAATCAGTGATAAAGTAACAAGTTTTGGAATTTACGAATACAAAAATGCCATACAACAGGGCTTGAGTGAAAAACTCATTTCCCAAATAATATGGTATTTTGCTGAAGGAGTTAATTATCGCTCACAAGAATTAGTAGTACGTGAGCAACAAGGAGTTTTACATTATACGGTACCTATAGAAGATGAAATATTATCTTTTTATAAAAGTAGTAAAACACAACGTTGGTGGATAGAAATTCCATTTATTTCTGGAATTGATAATAAATTAAAAAGGCATACGTTATTACCATGCACCTACAAGGATTATGAAAATGCTTGTAATCAACAAATACCAGAACGCTGGTATAAAGCAAGAAGAAAAAACGAAGTTTAACAGTTTTAACACTAGAATTTAAGGATTTATTTAGAAATATTTTTTTATTAGGAATAAAATAAATATGTTTACGTCCTTGAATCAGATTTGATCTTAACCTAAAATTAATTATGAAAAAACTAGTAGTATTAATTGCTATAGCAATTTTGCTTGCAAGTTGTGGCGGAAGCGGTGGCGATCGCGGGGAGCTTGTTGGAGCAAAAGGCAAGAAATGGCATCCTGAAAAACCTTATGGAATGACCCGCATCCCCGGTGGCTCATTTTTAATGGGAAAGGCGGATGATGACAAAGCACATCTACAAAATGCCCCTACAAAAACTGTTACTGTCCGTTCCTTCTACATGGATGAAACAGAGATTACTAATGCAGAATACCGACAATTCGTTGAGTGGGTTCGTGATTCTACTATACGTACAAAACTTGCTATCATGGCTGACGAAGTTGGCCAAGGTGAAGGCGGTGAAGGTATCGGCGCATTCGCATTCAAAGATGCTGACGATGAAGAGCTCTCACCCTATGAGCAATATATGAAAGATAATTACAGCGGACTTGGAGAAACAGGTTACGAAGGAAGAAAGCTTAATAGAAGAGTTGATTTAGAATGGGACACAGAAGATTATCCTGACGAATACTACGTAGAAGTTATGGATAGCATGTATCTACCCCAAGAAGAATCTTATAACGGCCAACGTACTATTGATGTAAGCAAATTAGTATTCACCTACACATGGATGGATATTCAAGCTGCTGCACGTGCAAAACAAGGAAGAAGAAAAGATTTCGTAAAACAAGAGACTATCTCTATTTATCCAGATACTACTGTTTGGATTAAAGATTTTGCATATTCGTATAATGAGCCAATGCACAATGATTATTTCTGGCATAGTGCTTATGAAGATTACCCAGTAGTTGGTGTAACTTGGGAACAAGCAAAAGCTTTTTGTGCATGGAGAACTATTCTAAAAAATAGTTACCAAAAAGAAAAAGGTCGTGAATATGTAAACCATTTCAGACTACCTACAGAAGCAGAATGGGAATATGCTGCTCGTGGTGGATTAGAATCCGCATCATACCCATGGGGTGGACCTTATGCTAAAAATGACAGAGGATGTTTCCTGGCAAACTTTAAACCTCTTAGAGGTGATTATGCAGCTGACAATTACCTATATACAGTAGAAGCAGACGCATTTGATCCAAATGATTATGGATTGTATAATATGGCTGGTAACGTATCAGAATGGGTGGACTCATCTTATGACCCGTCATCTTATGAATATTCATCATCTATGAACCCGAATGTGAACGACGACCAAAACCAACGTAAAGCAGTACGTGGCGGTTCTTGGAAAGACGTAGCGTACTTCCTACAAGTAAGTACCAGAGATTATGAATATGCTGATTCAGCCCGTAGTTATATTGGATTCAGAACTGTTCAAGATTACATGGGTACAGATATTACCAAAGCGAAAGCCCCCAAATAATTAACCTATTTATTATAATTTATTTATTAACTAACCTATCTTTTAGTATATTTATAATAAGATATATACTAAAAGAAATTTAAAATTTATTTATTATGGCACAATCAAAAGCAGGAAAAAGATTTATGAACATGGCCTACGGTCTAGGTGCGGCAGTAGTAATCATCGGAGCACTTTTCAAAATCATCCACTTAGAAATCGGACCTCTTACAGGTAATGTAATGCTTACCATTGGTCTTGTAACAGAAGCTATCATCTTTGCAATATCTGCATTCGAACCAGTAGATGACGAATTGGATTGGTCTTTGGTATATCCGGAATTAGCTGGAGGTCAAAAACTGAAAAAAGGTGAAAAACCAAAAGATGAAAAAGGCATGCTTTCTGATAAATTAGACCAAATGCTTAAAGAAGCTAGAATTGACTCTAACTTAATGACTAGTCTTGGTGAAAGCATTCGTAACTTTGAAGGAGCTGCAAAAGGAATTAGCCCTACTGTAGACTCTATAGCTTCACAAAAGAAATATAGCGAAGAAATGACACTTGCTGCTACGCAAATGGAATCATTAAACAGCCTTTATAAACTGCAATTAGAATCTTCTAGTCGTCAAGCAGAAGCTAATCAAGCTATCGCTGACAATGCAGCGCAATTGAAAGATCAAATGGCAAGTCTTACTTCAAACCTTTCTTCTTTGAATGGTGTATATGGAGGAATGCTTTCTGCAATGAGTAAATCTTAATTAGTTTAGTTTTTATACTAGTCTAAAAATTTAATTTTAACTAACCAAATTAAACTAATTACACATGGCAGGAGGTAAATTATCTGCAAGGCAGAAAATGATCAACTTGATGTACTTGATATTCATCGCGATGCTAGCGTTGAATATGTCAAAAGAAGTACTATCAGCATTTGGGTTGATGAACGAAAAACTAGCTGAATCTAATATCAGTGCTACAGAACGTAACCTAAGCTTTATGGAAGGCTTGGAGCAAAAAGTAGAAGAACAACCTGAGAAATACAAACCACTTCAGGCTAAAGCAAAACAAATCAGTAGCCTTGCTAATGATTTGAATGATTATATCGGAAAAATTAAAACTGGTATGATGGCTACAGTTGAAGATCCTACCCAATATGAGGTGATGGATAAAGGTGATTTCTTAGATGAGAAATGGTTTGGACCAAAAGGCGTACGAGCTGAAGGACAACAATTCCTAGATAAACTTGCTGGTTTTAAAGACGGAGTAAAAGGAGTTCTTGGAGAAACGTATCCAGAAATCATTTCTGGTGTTGAAAAAGACTTTAACACTGGACAAGTAACTAACAAAGACAACAGAAAAGTTGATTGGTTAGATTACCACTACAAAGGGTTTCCTATGGTAGCGTCTTTAACAAAGTTGACGCAATTACAAGCCGATGTAAAGAAAACAGAAAGTGAAGTATTATCCGCAATGCTACAAGGACAATTGACTTCTGAAGTGTCTCTTTCTAACTACGAAGCTATTGTTGTTGCAGACAAAACGGCATTTTTCTCTGGAGAAAAATTTGCAGGTAAGATTGTTCTTGGAAAGAAGGATAAAACTTTGAAAGCTTTTAAAGTTGTTGTTAATGGCAAAGAACTTCCGCCAGAATCTATGCAAGAAGGACAAACCATTCTTGATTTTCCTGCCGGAAATGTTGGAGAACGAGAAATTAAAGGAGAATTTCAATTTAAAGAAGGTGATTCTATAATAAAAATCCCAATTGAGAGTTCTTATTCTGTAATACCACTACCAAATTCTGCAGTAATATCTGCTGATAAAATGAATGTGGTATATAGAGGAGTAAATAACCCTATGACGATTTCTATACCAGGAGTTGCTTCTGTATCGGCTAAAGCACCAGGTTTACGTGCTGCTGGAAAATCTGGCAAGTACATGATGAATGTAACCAAGCTTAAGGCTAGAGAAGTAAAAATACAGGTTAGCGGAAAGCTTCCAAACGGAAAAGTTGTTAGTGATAGCAAAAAGTTCCGTGTAAAAGATATTCCAAGACCAGTGGGAACAGTTCGTGGAGAAGATGGTTCAGTAAAAATGCAACGTAATGCATTACAAGTTTCATCTATCGGAGCTATTCTACCAGATTTTGATTTTGATATTAAACTGAGAGTTTCAGGATTCAAATTCAAAGTTGCAGGTCAGCCAACTGTCCGAGTAAGTGGCAGTCGACTGAACTCACAGGCTAAAAATGTGCTGAAAAAAGCAAAACGCGGTGGAACCGTGCAAGTTTTTGACATCGAAGCCAAATTAGCGTCTAATTCAGGTTATAGATTGAAAAAGGTGTCTCCTATAATTGTTGAGTTGACAAATTAAAAAATACCATTATGAATTTGAAAAATCTTAGTACCATATTCGCCCTCATTTTTGTTGCTACATTAGTAGCGCAAGAAGATAATATTATTCGCGTAAAGGATCCAGACTCTATTGGAATCAAAACCGCTGCGCAAATAGCTTTAGATAATGATCACCCACTAGAATATGGTTATGTTGGTGAGCGTGACGTCTTATGGGGAAAAACAACTTGGGAAAAAATCGATCTTGATGAGCGAGTAAACTTCCCGCTGTACTACCCTATTGACACGAACAACATTGGCGCGTCTCGTAGATCGTTGTATGATGTAATATTATCAAATGTAAAGAGTGGTAAAATCAAGAATATTTATTCGGATTCTTATTTTACAGAGAAACGTACATTAAAAGATATTCAATCATCTCTTGCCCGTGTTGACACAACTGACTTAGGTATTGAGCAATTAAATGCTGGTGAAGCTGTAGATGCACAATATATTGATAGACGAGATATCGGATCTGCTGATATAGCAGAATTCCATATCAGAGGATATTGGTATTTTGATAAACGTCAAGGTGAATTGCGTTATCGCTTAATCGGATTAGCTCCTGTAGCTCCAGATGTAAATTTCATCGATGATGATGAACCAGATATGGTGCCATTATTCTGGATCTGGTATCCTGATGCCCGCGAAGTGTTACACCAAGCGAAAGCTTTTAATAGACTGAATACTGCAACACCTATATCTTATGATCATTTATTGAACTCTAGACGTTTCAGTGGAGTTATCTTTAGAGAAGATAACATCCAAGGCGATCGTGCAGTTGATGAATACATTAATGATAATGCATTGATGCAATTACTAGAAAGTGATCGTATCAAAGAAAGTATCAGAAATTTTGAGCAGGATATGTGGAATTACTAAGGTACTGTCAAATTCAAAATATATTAAAAAACGCTTTTCTTCATTGAAAAGCGTTTTTTTATTACCATTAGTAGTCATTGCAACTGTTGACTTCGGCTTCCCTCAGTCAATAACAACTCTTTACTTAAGACACAGTTATTCCGACCACATAACCTTCCCAATTACGGACATTAAAAACTGTTCCATCCTCAAAAATGAGATATTGTCCTTTTATACCTTTTAGTCTCCCTTCAAAATTAGGGGTTTTTTCAAGATTTAAACTTTTGAGTTTTACCGGATATTGCAACACTGGGAACGCTAACTTCACTTCTTTGGAAGAAGGAATAAAATAGTCTTTCGCCTCTTCCGGAATATATTGTTCTAATACATCACGAACATTACATAAGTCAGCATCCTCTATTTCATTCTTAAGCATCTTACGCCAATTCGTTTTATCGGCCACATGTGCTTTTAAAGCTACTTCTGTAATCCCTGCGAGATAACGATTAGGCACCTCTACTATCGGTAATGCCTCATGAGCCCCTTGATCAATCCATCGGGTAGGAACTTGCGTTTTTCTAGTCACCCCTACTTTGACATTACTAGAATTAGCCAAATATACAATATGCGGTTGCAACTGTGCCTTTTTTTCATAAGCCAAATCCCTATCTTCTATATCCAGATGAGCAGTACTCAACTCCGGGCGCATCACCCAATCTCCAGCCTGTGGTTGTTTATAAAATTCTTCATAACAATACCCTTGTCTAAAGATTTTTTTATTTTGACCACTAGCTAAACATTGATATCTTTTAAATTCTATACGGACTTGTTTATCTAACAACTGATTTACATGAATAAAGTCAGAATCAAAAACTAAATAGTACTGAATAGGATTTCCTATCTCCGTTTGCATTTTGGTAAGTACTCCCTGATATTGCATAAAAATATGTTATAATAAAAGCATTTGTAGTAACCTCAATTTTTTTTAGTATTTTTAAAAAAACACAATGCTATCTGAGTAAGTAATCCTAAGCACAGATAGACAAACCAATAACTAAAAACCGAACTGAAATTTCGTGTTTTCTCATGAATTTTTGGTTGTTAAAGATACTGCAAAAAATGCCAATTCCACTTGTAAACTCTATCGCTAGCTGGTTCCTAAAAAAACGTTTCCATCAAATGGAACTTTTTCTGAAATACCCTAATGAAGTGCAGTTGGAATTATTACAAAACCTTATTGATACTGCAAAATATACTGAGATCGGAAAAACCTATGATTTTGCAAGCATCAAAAATTATAAAACATTTGCCGACCGGGTCCCTGTACGCTCTTATGAAGCACATGAACCACTGATTGATAGGTCTCGTAATGGAGAAAGCAATATTTTCTGGCCCACTCCTATCAAATGGTTTGCAAAATCTAGTGGCACGACAAATGCCAAAAGCAAATTCATACCAGTAAGCGCTGCCTCATTAGAAGATTGTCACTATGCTGCAGGAAAAGATTTACTCTGCATGTATCTCTATAATAATGAGGAATCTAAATTATTTACAGGAAAAAATCTCCGATTAGGAGGGAGTCAAGAAGTTTACAAAGACAAAGGGACTTTTTTTGGTGATCTATCTGCCATCATTATTGATAATATGCCATTTTGGGCAGATTTCAGCTCCACTCCTAGCATTGAAGTATCCCTAATGAGCGATTGGGAGACCAAAATGCAAGCCATTGTACAAGAAACTATTCGTGAAAATGTCACCAGCTTAGCTGGTGTACCATCATGGATGCTTGTACTACTTAATCAAGTATTATCTACCACTGGATCCGAACATATTTATGAGGTTTGGGAAAATATCGAAGTTTATTTTCATGGTGGTGTCAGTTTTGACCCTTATATCGATCAATATCAAAAGATTCTTCCTGGAAATCAGTTTAAATATTACGAAATCTACAATGCTTCTGAAGGCTTTTTTGCCATTCAAGATCAGAATGACTCCGATGGTTTGTTACTCATGCTGGACTATGGCATTTTTTATGAATTCATCCCAATGGAACACTATGGCACCCCAGAAGAAATCATTATTCCATTAAGCGCTGTAGAAATTGGTAAAAACTACGCTGTTGTCATTACCACCAACGCAGGATTATGGCGTTATATAATTGGAGATACGGTTCGATTTACTTCCATAAGCCCATATAAGATTAAAGTAACTGGACGAACGAAACATCATATCAATGTATTTGGAGAGGAATTGATTATTGAAAATGCCGAAGAAGCTTTAAAAATTGCTACTAAAGCCACCAATAGTGAAATCGTTGACTATACTGTTGCCCCTATATTCATGAAAAATCGTGAAAAAGGAGCCCATGAATGGCTCATAGAATTCAAAACGCATCCTAATGACCTTAATACGTTTGTACAGTCACTAGACAAAGCGCTACAGCATCTTAATAGTGACTATGAGGCGAAGCGCTACAATAACACTACACTCAATATCTTGACGCTTCGTATAGCTAGAGAGCGCTTATTCTATGATTGGTTAAAATCACAAAGTAAACTCGGTGGACAACATAAAATTCCTAGACTCTCTAATAGCCGAAAGTATCTCGATGAGCTATTAAAACTAAATACGACCTCCTCTTACGTGATAAAATAGAAGGACAACTGAAGTATTATTATACTCAGTTTAATAAAATGTTTTACGCCAATTCCACTAATTCTCATCAACAAATAACACAACCCTCTTTGTAAAAAACGTAACCTCCAAGTGTTTTAAGTCTATACGCTATTTTCTTTAAAAACTTTTCGAATAGTAATATAACGTGAGTTCGATCTAATGACTGATTTAAATTAATAATTTACAGGTAATTATGATTTTGACTATCAAATAACACCCTCACCCAGCCTCTCCTTCAAAGGTTACCGTGTGTACATATCTTTTTTGAATTCATTTTTTTGAGGCAAACATCCATCCCCAACCCTTCCTTCGAAGGAAGGGAGCTCAAAAAGTCTCCCTTTGAAGGGAGATTTAGAAGGATGTTTTGCGCAAATTCTTTTAATCCATACTTGTGTACACACGGTAGCCTTCAAAGGAAAGGAGCCAAAAGTCCCTCTTTGAAGAGGGATTTAGGGAGATGTTATCGACTTAAAAAAATTAACAACCTGATTTTGTAATTGTTAGTTAAATATTTTATCCTGAACTCACGTTAATATAAATCAGTCTTTCTATTTTACTAAACTTTAAGCCTACAACAGTTCAAATTGGATTATCATATCCCTAAAACCAAATCAACTATTTTTTAACTATTCTATATCATAAATCAGCAAAAAATTAGACCAAAAAAGGCCTTGAAAAGAAAAAAAATAGAGAGTGAAATAAAAAATATCGACAAAAAGCACATTGTTTTCCAACAACAAAAGTTATTAACAATTAGGCGCAAGGTTATCAACTATTAACTTTTTATTGTTAATAACTTTATTAAAAATGTTAGTAACTAGGGTCTATTTTTGATTTTTTGAGTTGAATATTAGAAAAAAGCAGGTCAAAAAATTCAAAAAATGCGTCATTCGTGGCTTTTTTTTGTGTATTTCACCGATAAATAACTCTTTTTGATCTAAAAAAAGGATGAATATTTTTTGACACCGTCGTAATCCCTTAGATTTGATACAGTTGAAAACCCTATAATCTTTAACACCTATGAAAACTCAAAAAATAATCTTCAGTGCAGTTCTTGTCTTTGCAGCGGGAATATTATTATTTGCCAAATCTACTAAAGCAAATAAAAATGAAGAAAAAGCAGTAATGGCTGAGGCTGTTGAAAATATTGAAGCCGTTTCTACGTTAAATGTAGTGTGGCATGATGCAAAAGGTTTACAAAAAGAAGCCGATCACAAAGCGCTTTCTAATATGCCTTATGCCGAGATGGATGAATACTATTATGACTTTAAAAATAAGAAAGTCGTTAAAAAGCTGTATGCAACCATCAACATCAAGAAAGTATGGAACTTTCAAGAAAATGTAAAATAATTATTTTCGAACGTCCAAACACGTTTATATATTATCTTTAGAAAAACCCTTTCAAAGCATGCTTTGAAAGGGTTTTTTAGTGCCGTAGTTTTGCATACTAAGCGTCTTACGATACTGTCTTCAGTTTTCTTTATAATGGACTTATTTCTCCGCAAGCGCCAGCCGGGAATTTTGATTCAGATTTTCGTCATAAAAAAACCCTCACAAAAGTATTACTTGAGGAGGGTGTTTTCTATCTTTTTGAGTGCTTTAATTTTTTAATACTTTAAAGCTAAGGTCTTTATTGTTACTACGAACAGAAATCACATATAGCCCTGGTTTTTGTTCGGCAGCATTCCATACATATCGATCTACACGATCAGTTACAATATCCTGAAATATCACTCTTCCTGTAAGATCTAGTACTTTAATCACAGCTCCTTTAGAATCTTCGAAGTCACGTAAAGGAATGACGAAAGAAGTTGTCGAAGGGTTAGGATAAATATCCAATGTTAGCTTTTCTTTTAAAGAAGCTTCTGAATTTTTTGCAGTATCATTTGGCAGATTAACAATAGAACCATGCAGCGTGAACTTATGGTCTATAGGTCCTTCTAATCCCCAAAATTCTCTGGTAGGAATCCAATCATCTGTTAAAAATTTATATTGACTTTCAGCACCTACTTTATTTGTTTCTGAACCCCATAGCCATGAATTTAATTCTGGATTTACGCTATCAGTAATACATCTTATGGATATCCAATATTTTCCAGATTCAAGAGATATCGCCTCTGCCAGGTTAACATCAATAGTCCCACGTAAAAATTCAGAATCTTCCATATCACTATAGATCAGTTCTCCAGGAACGCCATCATTATCTCTATAGATCTCTATCCCAGCAGAAAAACCAGTCAAATCTCCATCATTCCTTCCATAACCAACAGTCCTATCTATCTCCCATACCTGTCCTTCCGGAACCTCAAAATCATCTGCAGCTACAATAATATCACCGCTATCAACTATAGAAAGGATACTCCGTTGAGTGTCCATGCCCTTTTGCTCTGCTAACACGCCTGTGTATTCTATAAGAATAGTAATCACTATGCGCTCTTTACCACTTTGGGCTATTACATATATCTCAGAATTCCCTTCTGCAAGCGTAGTATTTTCTACAATTAACGCGTCGTTTTCAACAGCTACAGAAGCGATAATTTCTGTATTCTGAACCTGTATATCAAATGCAATAGGGCTATTGCTTTTAGATACTAACAATTTATTAATAGGTATTGATAAACGTCCTACATTTCTATTCACCAAAGTATCCCGAAAAGATTTTAATACTAAATCAGATTCCGGAAGTGGCCTAACCACAGGAAACTTAGCACTAACCAATCCATTACCATGAACTGCAGCTGCCATAAATCCATCTTTTCTAATCGCTAGCTCTTCTACTACAGCATTCCCAATTTTGAAGGGCTCTCTGCGCCATCTTGTGTTTTCTCCATTTATAGTTCGTGCTCGATACAACCCTGTAGAAGTTCCTACATACAAATTTTGTGATCTTTGATCTCTAAGAGAATCTCCACTGCCGAAAAATCCTGCACATCTCACAGAAGGTCCATTACCACTACCATCTAAGTTTTCTTCTAAATTGCCACTAATATCCTGCCAAGTATCTCCTCCATTTTCGGTAAGGAATATGCTTGGAATTCCATAATTAGAAAAAACGATAATTACTCGATCTGCATTAGAAGGATCAACTACTATATCATTAATACGTCCTGGGGGTAATCCTTTATCCTTTGAGATCTCTGTTATTGTACGACTCTCAAATATTGCATCGTCTATTCTAAACACTTTACCATTAGAAGTACCAAAATACACCCGATTACTTATAGGATATTTTGAAGCTGCAGAATTGGTTATAAATTCCCTATCTTCAAAAGAATCTGGATTCGGAATAATTTTCCAGTCGTCTAACCTCCTTCCTTCTTGTTGTAATCGCTCTAAGCCTGTATTAAAAGACAATCCGTCTAAGGTTGCAACGTACATAATCGTATTATCGATTGGGTCCAACTCAAAAAACGTCAAAAAAGGAACCCTTCTAAGTCCTGTTACGCTTCGATTGGATACAAGTTCTCCCTCTTCATTAAAACTAAGCCTATCAATCCTACCGTTCTGTATGGAAACATATCGCGTTAATCCATTATCCGTAATCGCAGAAGAAAAACCATCTCCTCTCAGATCTTGTTCCCAAGGTACACTTGGATCTGAGGAAGTAGTAGACCAGGAACCATTATCCTGAAAACCCGAGGTAATATAAGGTTTAGTGCTATCAAAGTCAATCGAAACTGCATAAGGTTGTGTGGTCAAATATCCATTATTCAAAGAAGTCCATTGTACGGGTTCATTAGTATCATCCTCTCTTAGAATATTTTCAGTAACAGAAACACCACCATCATGAGCAGAAAGTGCCTTATCAGGATTGGATGGATAAAACAGTAAATTATGTTGATCTGGGTGATGATTCGTATAATCCGAAAAAGCACCATACCCACCAATAATCTCATACGATTCATCGGGATCCGTAAACCCTGTTACAGATCTAAATAAATTACCCCCACCTACAAAAATAACATTAGAATATTTTGGATGTACCGCTAACACCATATTATACCCCGTTTGAAAATTAAGTCCCCTTGACAGACTATTACTTCTTGGTAAGTTAAGAGTTATAACTGCATCATCTGCATTGGTACTATTACTATCGTATTTGAGCAAATTCTTTACAAATAAAAAGTATACCAAGCTAGGGTTGTTTTGATCAAATGCCATCAATATTTTTGCACTTGCCGGAAGAACAGAAAAACCAATGTCAATGACTTCCCAAGTTTCTCCATCATTAGATACATGAACATTTTTACCAAACTCAACTCGTATGGTTGCATAAACTTCTCCCAATGGCGAAATCCCGACCTGTGATTGAGAAAAAGGAACTTCGGAAGGTAGTGAATTTATAAAAGAAGCACCTTCATCTTTAGATATAAAAATACCCATATGGGTTGCAGCATACAAATAGCCGGTCTCTGGATGGATTGCCAATTGATGCACAAGATCAAAAGGAGAAGCTTCCGATACATTTCCATCATCAGTAGCTTCTAATAACTGAAAAGAACGACCTCCATTATTTGATTTATATATACCAGAACCATAAAATGGTGTTTCTAATCCTCCGCTAGCACTATTACCTATAATCTCTCCTGAACCATAATACCAAATATGCGTCTTATCTGGTCTGGGATCCTGAACAATCGTGGTGATACTTGGAGATTGATTGGGTCGTGTGACTTTGCGCCAAGACTGCCCTCCATCTTCGGATCGCCACAATCCACCAGAAACTCCACCAGCTAATATGATATTTTCATTCGTACTATCAATAGCCAGTGCCCGGGTTCTACCGCCTACATTATAAGGTCCCCGATTTTCCCAATACGAAAAATCATTATTGCTAGCCGATTTGGCTTGGGCTTTCATAGACGACTTCTGTTGCGTATCCTCTCCAAGTTTCGCACAAAACTGCAATTCTTTTTCTCGGATCTGATCAGGCACCTTTCCTGTATAAGGGTTTTTAGTTCGATCGAATAACAATTTTGCCCGTTCTTC
Organism: uncultured Flavobacteriaceae bacterium; assembly: GCA_964650425.1. Classification (GTDB taxonomy): domain Bacteria; phylum Bacteroidota; class Bacteroidia; order Flavobacteriales; family Flavobacteriaceae; genus Aquimarina. The sequence goes on along the minus strand of CAZYRG010000003.1, from coordinate 17,695 downwards.
TATCTTATCCTCTCGCGATAACGATTTGCCTTCATTAGCTCTATTATCATAGATCTTTTGTGCTTTAGTTGTTGTTTTACCTGACAGCTGCTTTGTCTGTTTCTTTTGCGCATACGATGTTAAAGAGATACATAGCAGCAACAAAAAACACAATTTAATAGTTTTGCGTGTGATCATTTTTTTTTATTTAAAATCATTCCGAATATCCGTTACAGCTATTCAAAATAATTGTAGTTAGTTAATATCAGTTGTTTGAAAAACAACTTTTGTGTACAAATATATAACGTCTAAAAAGGGGAAAACCCTACCCATTTTTACAAAAAAGATTGGTTACGTTTTAATATGTATCATGCAATGAAGCCCTGTTGCCTATTGGGTGAAGTATTTTATCTATGATTTTAGTGCTTTATAGGCAATAACATCTGCCCGACTGTTATACTGTAGGTTTTTTCCATTATCCGCTTCGGATTGAATGTCTAATTCAGATAGAAGATTTTGTCATAAATTCCATTCAAAAAAATAGCCTGAGCAATTTGCACAGGCTATAGGAAGATCATCTTTTTACTTCAAGAGCGTTTTAAGAAACCGCTTTAAGTTTCTTTATAATAGATTTATTCAGTTTTTTCTCTGCATAGTCCTTCGTAACACGGAATTCTGTTTCTTCACTCTCTGGTAGCTCAAACATGGCATCGGTAAGAATCGCTTCGCAGAGCGAACGTAATCCACGTGCTCCTAACTTATACTCTATCGCCTTTTCTACGATATAATCCATAGCACCTTCTGTAATAGAAAATTCTACCTCATCCATCGCGAAAAGCTTTGTGTATTGCTTTATAATAGCATTTTTGGGCTCTGTAAGGATCGCTTTTAATGTACGAGCATCCAGCGGATTCATATAGGTCAAAACAGGTAGTCTCCCAATGATCTCGGGAATCAATCCAAAATCTTTTAAATCACGAGGAATAATGTATTTAAGTAAGTTATCCTTTTCAATAACATCCTCACTAAGAGAAGCGCTAAAGCCAACAGCTTGCATGTTCAATCGTTTCTGAATAACACGCTCGATGCCATCAAATGCTCCTCCAGCGATAAACAGGATGTTTTCAGTCTTTACCTCAATGAATTTCTGATCAGGGTGCTTACGTCCTCCTTTAGGTGGCACATTCACTGTAGTGCCCTCCAAAAGTTTTAACAAGGCTTGTTGTACTCCTTCTCCAGATACATCCCTAGTAATACTAGGATTATCACTTTTACGCGCTATTTTATCAATTTCATCAATAAAAACAATACCTCGTTCTGCTTTTTCAATATTATAATCTGCTGCTTGTAACAAACGTGTTAAAATGGTCTCTACATCTTCACCTACATAACCCGCCTCGGTCAACACCGTTGCATCTACAATAGCTAATGGTACATTGAGCATTTTAGCAATGGTTTTGGCGATCAAGGTTTTTCCAGTACCCGTTTCTCCTACCAGAATAATGTTACTTTTCTGAATTTCGATCTCATCCTCTCCCGGTGGTTGTAACAAACGCTTATAATGGTTATAAACCGCAACAGCCATCACTTTTTTGGTAAATTCTTGACCAATAACATATTCATCTACAAAAGCCTTAATCGCTTTTGGTTTACGTAATAAAAGCTCTTTAGACAGTTCACTATTCGTGATATCATCTTTTGCTTCTTCTACAACAATGCCATGCGCTTGTTCTATACATCGATCACAAATATGTGCGTCTAATCCAGCAATCAATAAATTGGTTTCTGGTTTCTTTCTGCCACAAAAAGAACATTCTAAATCTTCTTTAGCCATAATCTATTTACTTGGTGTGATTACTTAGTTTTAGTGTGTTATATATTGGAAGGTAACAAAAAAACGCGTAACACACTTTTTTTATTCTCTTTCTAATACTTCATCAATCATGCCATACTCTTTTGCAGCATGCGCTTTCATCCAGTAATCTCGATCACTATCTTCGTAAACCTTGTCATAAGACTGACCAGAGTGTTTAGCAATGATCTCATATAATTCGGTTTTGAGTGTCAAAATTTCTTTAGCAGTAATCTCTATATCACTTGCCTGTCCCTGCGCTCCACCTAAAGGTTGGTGAATCATCACTCGGCTATGTGGTAAACCTGTACGTTTTCCATCTGCTCCAGCACACAATAAGACGGCTCCCATAGAAGCTGCCATACCAGTACAAATAGTTGCTACGTCAGGTTTTATAAACTGCATGGTATCATAAATCCCTAAACCAGCATAGACACTGCCTCCTGGAGAATTGATATAAATTTGGATATCTTTAGTCGCATCAGCACTTTCTAAAAAGAGTAACTGTGCTTGTACGATATTTGCTATATGATCATTAATGCCTGTTCCTAAGAAAATAATCCGATCCATCATCAATCTTGAAAAAACATCAAAAATTGCAACATTCATCTGACGTTCTTCAATAATATTGGGAGTCATCCCCACTGGGTACATACTGGAAATAATTTTGTCATAATAATTCCCATTAACTCCGTGATCTTTTATAGCGTATTTTTCAAATTCTTTTGCGTAATTCATATGTTTTATTGCTGAAAGTAATTGTTTTACAAAAAAAGCGTTAGACCAAAAGGTTTAACGCCTTAAATATACTATAAAATTCAAAGAGTCTCCTACTTGTATGCCTCTTTTACGAATTCTTCAAAAGAAACTTCTTTCTCTTTGATCTTCGCATTTTCTTTGTAAAAAGTCAATAATTTCTGACTCATCAACTGCTCAGAGATGCGTTTTACCTCATCTTTATTAGACAAAATTCTTGCAGAAATCTCTTCTAACTCTTTATCCTCAGGGTTCAATTGTCCAAATTGTGCCATTTGCCCTTTGATCAATTCTTTTGCATGCTCCTTAAGCTCATCAAAAGTTACTTGAAGATTGTTATCATTAACCAATTTCCCTTCAATCAATTGGAAACGCAATCCTTTTTCACTTTTTTCGTACTCCTCTTTTGCTTCATCTTCGGTCAATGGACTTTCTCCTGTTGCTCGAATCCATTTTTGTAAAAAGGCTGCTGGTAATTCAAATTTTGTCGTTTCTAACAAAAACTCCGTTACATCATTCAGTAATTGTTGATCAGAATGTTGAACAAATTGCTTTATCCCATCTTCTTTGATACGATCTTTTAATTCTTTTTCGGATTTGATCGTTCCTTCACCATATAATTTATCAAACAACTCTTGATCTAGTACTGCTAGCTCTTGTTGATTTACTTCTGCAACTTCAAAAGTTACTTCAACATCTAGTGCTTTACTATCTTCTGCAGTAACTCCTAGGGCGCTCACCAAAAGGTTTTCATTTTCAAAAAGCCCCTTAGTACCCACAGTGATCGTGTCACCTACTTTAGCACCAATGAATAATTTTTGTGTCTTTTTACCTTTTAGGGTATCTAACTCAAGCGTTGTCTCTTTATTGATCTCCTTCTCAGCATTCGTAAAAGTACCGCGAAGTACATCACCTGCCTCTGCAACATCTTTAGAAATCAATTTTCCGTATTGCTTTTGGATATTTTTTAATTGATCTTCTACCATTTCTTTAGAAGGAACAATTTTATAATGTGTAATCGCCTTTTTTCCTTTTAACTCAACCTCAAACTTAGGCGCTAATCCTAATTCGAATTGAAAAGAATAATCATCTGCCTCCCAATCAAACGTTTCTTGCTCTTTTGGCAGTGGATTCCCCAAAACATCTAACTTTTCTTCGGTCAAATATTTGTTCAAGGCATCTTGCAACAATTTATTCACTTCATCCACCAATACCGCTTTGCCATACTGCTTTTTTACCAATCCCATAGGCACGTGCCCTTTTCTAAAACCTGGAATATTGGCTTTTTTTCGGTAATCCTTCAAGATATCCTCTACGGTCGTACTGTAATCATCTTTTGCAATATCTACGGTGATTACTGCATTCAATTCATCAATCTGCTCTTTCGAAATGTTCATTAGCTTGTTTTTTTAATCCACTAAAATCGGGATGCAAAAGTACTACTTTTTTTACATTAGAACAAACAACTTTCTGGGAGTTTTCATTTTGATAATCACCAAGTAAATCACTTACTAAATCCCCAACTTATTAAGACATAAAAAAAAGAAAATTACTTTTTAAAAAACAATAATGCAATAGCTAGAATCGCCAAGACAATAACGATTTTTAGGATCCATTTGAAGATATGCATCAACTGTGCTTCTTGTTTTAAATCAGCAACAGACTTTTCTACAACCGATACACTTAAAAAATGTGCATACCCTTGACGATTCAAAAAGGCCGCAGCTTGTTCAAAATCTTTTTCTAAAACATCTAATCTAATCCCCCCTAAACCCACCGAAGAAAAGGTATACACCTGAGATGTCAACTCATCTTTCACATAACATCTAATATCTTCTGACTCTAATAAGGAACGAACGATATCCAAATCCGACTGCAAAGTAAAAACCGCCAACTCTATGAATTTTGCCATATTACTTCTTGTCTTTTTTTAAAAAAGAATATAAAATGGATTGAAAAACGGAAAGTAACAAACTAAAAAACAAGGCATATAACCATCCTGACACATAGAAACCGTCTATAAAATAGTCTGCTATAAGGATAATCGACGCATTGATCACTAATAAGAATAGTCCTAGTGTAATAATCGTTGCAGGTAATGTGAGAAATACGAACAACGGCTTGACAAACATATTGAGAAAGCCTAATACAATTGCTACAATAACAGCATTCAAATAATTTTCTACAGAAACTCCAGGAAGAATTTTGGCTAAAACCAATACTGCAACTGCAGTAAGCAATAATTTCAATACAAAGTTCATGATGTTAATTTGAAACTAAAATTAGCTATTTTTTTTATTCTTTTGGTGCCAGCGAGTACTTTTGCGCTGATTTTAAAACTTGATATCCAATGTCTTTTCCTTTTTTGAAAACAAAAATTTCTGAAATTGTTGCTCAATCTACTACTGCAGATGAAAAAATGCAGGCTATTTGTAACCTACTCCAAGAGCAAATTTCGTATTACGATTGGGTAGGGTTTTATTTTAAAAACGGCAATAAAGAAGAATTAAAATTGGGGGCTTATGCTGGAGATGAAACTGACCACACTATTATTCCATTTGGAAAGGGAATCTGTGGTCAAGTAGCTGTTTCTAATGAAAATTTTGTCGTGCCTGATGTCAAAGCGCAGGACAATTATATTGCCTGTAGTATTCATGTAAAGGCGGAAATCGTAATTCCCTTATTCAAAAATGGAGAAAATATCGGTCAGATCGATATTGATTCTCATACCCCAGATCCGTTTACGAAAGATGATGAAGTATTTTTGGAATGGGTGAATGAGGAGGTTGCTTCAATAATTGAATAATGCATATTGAATATTTTATAATTAGAAAACGGACATTGTACTCTGGAACTACTATGGATAAAGAATTTAAAATTATACATTAATAATTATCAAATATACACTACCATCACAT
>CAZYRG010000003.1:0-12090 GCA_964650425.1 uncultured Flavobacteriaceae bacterium | reverse complement strand
CCAAACAAGCCAGACCCTTCTTTTTTGAGGACACCAATAACCGTAAACTTACGACCATACAAACGTATTTTTTTTCCAATTGGTGATTGTTCTCCAAATAGGCCGTCTGCAATCTCATCTCCCAACACGATTACTGGAGCGCCATTTGCAGATTCTAACTCATTAAAAAAACGCCCTTCGCCAAGCTGTAATGCTTCTATATTATAGTATTCTGAAGTGACAGGAATAATCCCGACTTCACTAACAACTTTATCTTGATATTTGAGCGTTTCTGCCCCTACATTGAGAGAGTAGGATACATGTGCAGCATTGGGAACATTCTTTTTGACAAATTGATATTCTTCATACGTAACATCTGGAAATTGATCCCGTTTCCATTTTGGAATATCCGTAGGACCAAATTTATATTTCATCAAATAAATAGTGCTATTATCCAAAGAACTGATACTTCCTTTGATTTCTTTTTGAAGCGAGTCTACTGCTGCCAATACACCGATAATAGAGAAAATACCAATAGTTACACCCAACAAAGAAAGAAATGTACGCAGTTTATTATTACGCAATGCATTGAGCGCAAAATTAAAACTTTCTTTAAGAACCCTCAGGTATAAAAACATCGGAATATGTTGTTATTGAAGTGGTTTAAACTTTTTTATCCTCACTGTAAAGGTAAGACGTTTTTCAAATAAAATTGTTACAAAATTGCGATAGGATTCAAAACCCAATTTTCCTACCCCTTTATAGATATAGTACTCAGATTTATCACTACTTTTGCGTTTTCAAAATTATAATCTTATCCTTTTAGAACATACTTGTTTTTGAAAGGAAAAATCATTTCGCAATGAGTGACTCAAAAACTGCAAAATCTGCATTGATATCTGTTTTTAGTAAAGACGGATTGGCTCCAATCGTACAAAAAATGGATGCATTAGGCATCAAAATCTACTCTACCGGAGGTACAGAAACCTTTATCAAAGAGCTTGGAATTGATGTAATCCCTGTCGAAGATGTAACCTCCTACCCTTCTATATTGGGAGGTCGTGTAAAAACACTACACCCAAAAGTTTTTGGTGGTATTCTGAATAGACAAAATAACACGAGTGATGTTAGTGAACTTGCAGAATACGAGATTCCGCAATTAGATATTGTCATTGTAGATTTGTATCCTTTTGAAAAAACCGTTGCTTCTGGTGCTCCGGAACAAGACATTATTGAAAAAATCGATATTGGTGGTATTTCATTGATCCGTGCGGCAGCCAAAAATTTTGCTGATGTAACCTGTGTGTCTTCCGTAGATGATTATGCGGAGTTTTTAAGCCTTCTGGAAGAAGGAAACGGAACGATTTCTATCGAAAATCGTAAGCGTTTTGCTGCAAAAGCATTCCAGGTATCTTCACATTATGATACTGCAATTTTTAACTACTTCAATACCGATCAAAACATTTCATCACTCAAAATAAGTGAAAACCAAGGCAAAGAATTACGCTACGGAGAAAATCCACATCAGAAAGGATATTTCTACGGAGACTTTGAAGGAATGTTTGACCATTTGCATGGAAAAGAGTTATCCTATAATAACTTACTTGATGTAGATGCAGCCGTAAACCTCATCAATGAATTCCAGGGAGAAGCACCAACTTTTGCTATCCTAAAACACAACAATGCCTGTGGCTTGGCGCAACGCGATACACTACACCAAGCGTATGTAGATGCCTTAGCAGGTGATCCCGTTTCAGCTTTTGGCGGAGTTCTTATAAGCAATACTGCGATTGACGCAGCTACGGCTGAAGAAATTCATAAACTATTCTGCGAAGTAGTAATCGCTCCAAGTTATAGTGAAGAGGCTTTGACTATTCTAAAAGGCAAAAAGAACCGAATCATTCTAGTTCAAAAAACGGTTACATTACCAAATACACAAATCCGAACTTGTCTTAATGGAACCTTGGTTCAAGACAAAGATGCCAAAACGGATGCTAAAAGTGATCTAAAAACGGTAACCAAAACCGAGCCATCTGATCAAGAAGTAGCTGATTTATTATTTGCTTCCAAAATCTGTAAGCATACGAAGTCTAACACGATTGTTTTTGCAAAGAATAAACAATTATTTGCAAGCGGCACTGGACAAACCTCTCGAGTAGATGCTTTGCGCCATGCTGTTGAGAAAGCAACAAGCTTTAAATTTGATCTTAAAGGTGCTGTAATGGCTAGTGATGCTTTCTTCCCATTCCCTGATTGCGTGGAGCTTGCAGACAATGCTGGCATTACCGCCGTTATACAACCAGGGGGTTCTATCAAAGATCAATTGAGTATCGATTATTGTGATGCTAATGGTATGTCTATGGTAATGACGGGTACACGTCATTTCAAACACTAAACATTTCGATCATACTCAAAATAAATCATTTAGAGCCTATTCAAAAAATGTGGTATCTATGACATAGGAACTTCATTACGAAGTTCTAATACATAAATCGAGTTTAATCATTAATTTTAGTACATTTACTATTATTAAATTGTAACGTAACTTATAGCTTTTGTTTATATGGGATTTTTTGACTTCTTGACAGAAGAAATCGCCATCGACCTCGGAACGGCGAATACTCTGGTAATACACAATGATAAAGTAGTGGTGGATAGCCCGTCTATTGTGGCGCGTGATCGGACTACTGGAAAAATTATTGCTGTCGGTAAAGAAGCTGCCATGATGCAGGGAAAAACTCATGAAAACATTAAGACAATCCGCCCACTAAAAGATGGTGTAATTGCTGATTTTGACGCGAGTGAAAAGATGATCAGCATGTTCATCAAAGATATTCCGGCTTTAAAAAAGAAAATATTTACACCAGCACTGCGCATGGTGATATGTATCCCTTCTGGAATTACGGAAGTGGAGATGCGTGCGGTAAAAGAAAGTGCGGAGCGTGTAAACGGAAAAGAAGTATACCTTATTCACGAACCTATGGCTGCAGCTATTGGTATTGGTATTGATATCATGCAACCTAAGGGAAATATGATTGTTGATATCGGGGGAGGAACCACAGAGATTGCTGTAATTGCATTAGGAGGTATTGTTTGTGATAAATCCATAAAGATTGCAGGAGATGTTTTTACCAATGATATCATATATTACATGCGTACGCAACACAACTTATATGTTGGAGAACGTACTGCAGAAAAAATAAAAATACAAATCGGCTCTGCCACCGAAGACTTGGAATTACCGCCAGAAGATATGAGCGTTCAGGGGCGTGATTTGCTAACAGGTAAACCTAAGCAGGTCCAAATTTCCTTTAGGGAAATAGCCAAGGCATTGGACAAATCTATTTTGCGTATTGAGGATGCTGTTATGGAGACACTCTCGCAGACACCTCCAGAACTTGCCGCAGATATCTATAACACTGGAATTTACTTAGCAGGTGGAGGGTCCATGTTACGTGGTTTGGACAAACGTTTGTCTCAAAAAACAGATTTACCGGTTTACATTGCAGAAGATCCACTAAGAGCAGTAGTTCGAGGAACAGGGATTACACTAAAAAGTCTTAACCGTTATAAAAGTGTTTTGATAAAATAAATCACTCAAAAAACGGTTATACCTATACCTTGTCAAAAAATAGTTTTTCAAAAAGCTATTGAACATAAAAAGCATAAAAGAACGGCAAACAAAACAAGGAGCATAACTCATGCAGCAAATAGTTAATTTTCTTATTCGTAATAAAAATTTTCTGCTTTTCCTGTTCCTGCTTTTTATTTCGTTGCTACTTACCATGCAATCGCATTCTTATCATCGAAGTAAATTTGTGAGTTCCACAAATTTTATCAGTGGAGGCCTATACAATTGGTCATCATCCATATCGGATTATCTAAAGTTGAAAGGACAAAACCAGCGACTTTTAGAAGAAAATAATCGTTTATACAATCTATTACAAACCTTCCAACTTGACACCTTACGCACCACAAGCGATTCGCTATTGATTCCAGCTACCTATCGCTATAGCAAAGCTCGTGTCATTAACAACTCATATAGCAAACAAGACAACTACATTACGATCAACAAAGGGGCTAATGACAGTATTATCCCAGACATGGGTGTGGTAACCGACAAAGGTATTATTGGCATTGTCGAAAACACCTCTGGCAATTATGGCCGGGTCATATCCATTCTTAATACGAATTCCAGAATCAATGCGCAACTTAAAAAAAGTGAACATTATGGCTCTTTAATCTGGAATGGAAAAGACCCCAACATCGTGCAACTAGAGGTAATCCCAAGATTAGCGCCAGTAAAAGTAGGCGACACTATTATGACTGGAGGTCGTTCTACCATTTTTCCAAAAGGAATTCTTATAGGAACCATAGAACATCATGAACTGGATGCTGATGGCAGTTATTATTTAATTGATGTCAAATTATTTAATGACATGACGAACATAGGATTTGTTTACTGCATTCAAAACACCGATGCGCCAGAGATCAAACAATTAGAAACAGGAGAGATTCCCAATGAATAGTACTATCACACTAAATATCGGTCGTTTTCTACTATTTATACTCCTGCAAGTATTAGTGTTCAATGCCATTAATTTTTTGGGGTATATCAACCCCTACCCTTATATACTATTCCTACTACTATTTCCGTTAAACCCGAATAGAAGTCTTTTTTTATTTTTGAGTTTTTTGCTAGGGCTTTCTGTAGACATGTTTAGCAATTCTGGAGGAGTGCATGCCGCCTCTTGTTTAATGATAGCATTTATGCGACCAGCAATACTGCGATGGGTATTTGGTGTCAGTTATGAGTTCCAAACCTTAAAATTAGGAACCGTCTCCAGAAGGGAGTTATTACTCTATGTTTTGGTTATGACTGCCGTCCATCACAGTTGTCTATTCTTATTAGAAGTTTTTAACCTAAATCTCCTAATAATCGCCTTGAAAAAGATCGTATTTTCAGCTATCTTTACTACCATTCTAAGTATGCTGATTCTGATCATCTTCAGAAGAAAATAACACGGAGATCATAGTAAAAACGCCATGCGAAAACTCGTCTTATATAGTATGATTATTGTTACAGGGCTCATCTTTGTAGCAAGACTGTTTTATCTCCAGGTATACAACACTTCTTTTGCTGCGCTATCTGAAGGCAATGCGATCAAAATTATCTACGATTATCCGCAAAGAGGTTATATTTTTGATCGGAATGGCAAACTACTTGTAGAAAACCAACCGTCGTATGATGTCATGGTGATCCCAAGAGATCTAAAACCTTTTGATACTGTCGAATTTTGCAAAATTTTAAAAATTGAAAAAGAAACTTTATTAAAGCGACTTAAAAAAGCGCGTATTTATTCCCCTAGACTCCCTTCGGTAATTGTACCACAATTGACCAAAGATGAGTATGCTTATCTGCAAGAAAAAACTAGAAAATACGAGGGATTCTATATTCAGAAACGTTCTTTACGTAGTTATCAAACCAAAAATGCGGCCAATGTATTAGGATACATTCAGGAAGTAAATCCAAGAATTATCAAGAAAAAACCCTATTATATTTCCGGAGATTTAATTGGTAACCAAGGTGTTGAACAACAATATGAAAAAGAACTTAGAGGAGTAAAAGGGGTGAAATACGTCCAAAAAGATCGTTTTAATAGAGAAATAGGCCCTTTCAAAGAAGGAAAGTATGACACCCTGCCCGTTAGAGGAAAAGACATTACCTTAACCATTGATGCCAAACTACAGGCATACGGAGAAAAATTGATGGTCAATAAACGTGGAGGCATTGTTGCTATAGAACCCAAAACAGGTGAAATATTAGCATTGGTTACCGCACCAAGCTATGCTCCTGATTTATTAGTAGGACGTAAGCGCTCTCCAAATTTTACTAAATTATATTACGACACCATCGCTAAACCACTTTTTGACCGAGGTTTACAAGGAGAATATGCGCCAGGTTCTCCGTTCAAAACGATAACCGCGCTAATAGGATTACAAGAAAATATTATCGATACGGAAGAACGTATTTCTTGCCGGCATGGCTATTATTATGGCAGAAACAACAGACGACTAGGCTGTCACGCACACCGAAGTCCCTTGAGTATGGTTTCTGGTATTGCTCATTCTTGTAATGCATATTTTGCGACTGTCTATCGTAGGATTATCGAGAAATATGACCGACCTCAAGAAGGGATTGCTAATTGGGAAAAACACGTAGAGAGTTTTGGCTTGGGGAATTATCTAGGGTATGACTTACCCATTGGTAAGCGTGGATTAATTCCTGATTCTACATACTACAATCGCGCATATCAATATCCCAAATATAAATGGTATGCAACTGGAACAATCTCTAACGCCATTGGGCAGGGCGAAGTGCTAACTACCCCCATACAATTGGCCAATATGACCGCAGCTATTGCTAACAAAGGCTATTTTTATCGACCACATATTATCAAAGAAATCGACAATCAACCGATCAAAGACACCTTATACACCAAACCGAATTACACTACCATTTCGCCAGAACATTTTGATCCAGTTATAGATGGCATGCACCAAGTATTTACTGGTGGAACGGCAAGTTTTCTTCAAGTAAAAGATCTCGCCATTTGCGGCAAGACCGGTACTGCCGAAAATTATACTAAAATAAATGGAGAACGCATGCAATTGACGGATCACTCTATTTTTATTGCTTTTGCGCCCAAAGAAGATCCAAAAATTGCCTTAGCCGTTTTTGTAGAAAATGGCTACTGGGGTGCACGCTACGCTGGGCGAATGGCTAGTCTCATGATCGAAAAATACGTGCGGGACGATATCAGTCGCAAGGATTTGGAAAAATGGGTACTCTCACACAGTCTGGAAGAAGAATATGCCAAACCGTATAGTGGTGAACCTTTTAAAATCAATCAATAATGGCAAGATCCACAGTAGGAGCAATCGATTGGCTCACTATTCTTATCTATTTCTTATTAGTTTTTTTTGGATGGGCCAATATTTATTCTGCCTCATATAATGGGGATACGGGATTTGTTTTTGATTTGAGCCAACCACATACCAAACAATTATTATGGATTGCATTGAGTGGTTTACTTATTGTCATACTACTCGCCGTAGAGGCTAAATTCTACGAACGTTTTTCTAGTGTGATCTACGTCATTTCCTTGGTATCTTTGTTAGGGCTATTTGTTTTCGGAAAGACCATCTCAGGTGCTACTTCCTGGTATAACCTGGGGTTTATGAGTATCCAACCTTCTGAGTTTGCCAAAGCCGCTACGGCACTAGCGCTTGCTAAATTCTTAAGCGACCTACAAACCAACATCAAAAACCTAAAGGACCAACTCAAAGCGTTTCTTATTATTGCTTTGCCGGCATTGATCATCATACCACAACCGGACCCAGGAAGTGCTTTGGTATATGCTGCTTTTTTCTTTCCGCTCTATCGAGAAGGCTTATCTGCCAATTATTTGATTTTCGGAACGGCCGCCGTAGTGCTATTTGTTACAACGCTATTGGTTGGCCCCTATTGGGTAGTTGGCCTATTCTTTATGCTACTGGTAACCTTACTCATCATCTATCGCAACAAAAAACCAAACTACTTGGGCTATCTCTTGATATTGCTAGCGGTAATTGCATTTTCTTTTTCGGTTAATTATATCTTTAATAATGTCTTTGAACAGCGCCATCGAGATCGCTTTAATATTGTACTAGGAAAAGAAGTAGATGCCAAAGGGATTGGATATAATACCAATCAAAGTGAAATTGCCATTGGAAGTGGTGGGTGGCTCGGCAAAGGTTGGACACAGGGCACACAAACCAAAGGGAATTTTGTACCCGAACAGCATACGGATTACATTTTTAGTACGGTAGGCGAAGAATGGGGGTTTCTAGGCAGTACTATTCTCATTTTGCTCTTTGTTGGGCTCTTTTTACGCGTTCTTTTTATGGCAGAGCGCTCCAAATCACAATTTAGCCGAATCTATGGCTATAGTGTGGCTAGCATCCTCTTTGTTCATTTTGTGGTGAACATTGGTATGGTAACAGGCCTATTACCTACCGTAGGCATCCCTTTGCCCTTTTTTAGCTATGGCGGTTCAGGATTATGGGGCTTTACTATGTTGCTGTTTATTTTTGTCAAACTGGATGCCAATCGCGTGAATGAATGGTAATTACCATAAACAAAGTTTTGAGTTTTTCTTAGCCTGGTTTCAGAAGATATTCTAATCCCACCCCTTCATTAGTTTAGCACTTATTTTTTTATAAACTTCTTCAATACATACCCCGTATTAACAAAATAAACACCAGGATTAAAACCACTTACATCAATAGTCATAGTGTTTTGATCCGTTTTTTCAAAGCTCTTTATTTTTCGACCCATAATATCTACAACTTCTACTATCAAATTTTCAGAAACATTGGAAATATTAAGTTCATTTATTGCAGGGTTTGGATACACTTTTATGTCATCCATTAGCGCTGCATCAAATTCATCGTTATTTTTTGAACCACTCGAAACTTCCGTTAATTTAAATGAAACTCGTACTCCTCCATTACTGGAAGAAATCATTTTGACATCACCACTAGGGATCATTTGTAACCTATTATGCTCACTAGGGCCATCTGGTAACGTTAGATAAAAAGTACCTTTGCTTGCACTAGGGGTGATTTCATAATACGACCAACCACCATCAGAGCTAATAGCATGCATATCTGCATTGCTAGTATTATTACTTCGTAGGCCAGCCCTTGTCCCACCTCCAGCACGTCTAATATGCCAATAACCATTTCCTTTGGATACAAATTGCCATTCTACATCAATTCCTGTTGTGGACACAGCGGTTGTAAAAGGCGCTGTACTAGTACTTGTTGCGGCCAAACGCAAGTTCAATTCAGGATTGTCTATATAGTATCGTTTATCTGGATCGGGAATAAAAATATCAGAAAACACCTGTTCATTACCCGTATTACATCCTGAAGAATTAGCTGTTTGAAGCATATGCTCTCGCAACGCATATTTAACATTGTTTACTTGCGAAAAACTATTTGTAAGCGCAGTATACCAACTATTTTTATTTTCATTTAATAAGCCTTTATTACTACCATTATTGTCATTATACCTAAACCAATGTAAACCCACACAATTTGGATCTTGCATGCTTCTTAACACCCAATTTTCATAATGTTTAGCCCTATCATTTTGGGTTGCTACTGTCCAGCCTGCTCCGTCACGATTATCTAAATTCGTATTATCTCCTTTTGTATAAAATTCTGAAGTAAACCAAGGAATATCCGTATTATCCGCCCATAAATCTAACGCATCCTGTTGCGGTTCCCATTCTCTGTAATAATTAATCGATAGTACATCTATATGATTCCCTGCAGCTTCAATCACCGTTGGTCTATACCTAACATTCCCGTTAATACGACTACCCAAAATTAAATGATTTGGATCTACTTTACGAATAGCATTTGATACTGCTGAGAAATATTTTTCTGCCACGATACCCACATAATCTGATTCATCTTTATCCGTAATATCCTTCAGACTATAATTACTTCCATATCTCGCAATCATAAATTCATTAGCCTTTTGAAATTGAGGATCCGTACTTATTAACCCTAAGCTGTCTTCTAATTGTGTGCCCGAAAATTTCAATTCATTATCCATAAAATACCCCAAAACCCATGGATCATTCTTATAATCTTCTAGCCAACCTGGCATTTTTTCTTCCAAATAACTTTCAAAATCACTTTCAAAAACAGGAAGTACATCTGCATTCCAAGCAGTTTTGTCCGTACGTACATTTTTAAACTTAACTAATGCATTTAATCTTGGACAATACGGCATCCCTTTGATCGTCTCATCAGACCAAGAACCAAGTGTATTGACACCTAGTTCTATCAAATCCTTTGGTAAATTTACATTACCTCCTTCTGTAACACTATTCACTCCTAATGTGTAAAACAAATTCCCTAGAGGATCAATCATATGCCAAACACCTTTAATTCGTTGTACTCTAAAAAAACCTGTGCCTTCATAATTACTGTTACAAGAAACCAAACCTCCATACATATCTACCTCTTCTGTATAATTGTTCGTATCCGTTAATATCGTTGAATCCCAAGATTGATTGTTGTAAAAACCATTGTCATCTACTACATCCACCACAATATCATCGAATTCAAACGAGGGACCTCCTTCTGTAGAAGTTTTGCTTTGTAAAAATATTAATTGCGGCTGTACGTCTTTTGTAGCATTTTCACTTGAAGCAAATGTAATGGTCGAACTAGTAACTACATCACTGTAAATCCGAAAATTAGCGATATTATTAGTTGTAAGAATTTGACTTACATATTCTGTCACATCAAAATAGGTCGCAGCACCTTCTTTTTGTGTTTGTGCGGCTATTTTAGTAAAATTATTGGGTTGATTAC
The DNA here is from genome assembly GCA_964650425.1 of uncultured Flavobacteriaceae bacterium. Taxonomy (GTDB): domain Bacteria; phylum Bacteroidota; class Bacteroidia; order Flavobacteriales; family Flavobacteriaceae; genus Aquimarina. Next base: position 1,674 of record CAZYRG010000003.1, on the reverse strand, counting down.
TCCATGTTAAGGAAGCCTCATTAAAAGCACCACCAAAAGTATCAACAAGCACTCCCGCATTGGTAGTATTTAGCTGCGTTATTTTTAATACGATTTGTTGAAATTCTCCCGTTAAAGAAGAAGTGTCAAATGACAGAAAAGCATAGCGGTCAAACTTTCCACTATTAGATTTCTTCACTTTTAAATCCCTATCGTTACCAAAATTTTGAGAAGTATTGGAGGAGAATGTATAGCTATCGTGTGAGGGGTAAATGGCAACTTGCGCCGTTGTTATAGCTATTAGACTTACCATAAATAAGATCGCAAACAAATACTTTTTTTGACTATCGTTTGTTTTCATAGAGCATGATTTTGAGGTTTTTAAACCCTTATTTTCGACTCTAAATTTAGTCACAATAAACGATGCTTTTTGAACTTTTCGATAAACTCTAAGGATATTCGATAACGTTATAGTTCGATTTTGAATTTCCTGTTTTTACAAAAGCTTTATTTTTTTAATACAAACTTTTTGTTACTATAGTTGATGCTATCCGAACCAAATATATGTTACCATCAGAATTTCCATTGCTCCACATTCTCCTTAGACTCCAGTCGTTGTTCTTTTTTGTCCTCTAACTGCGGAAAGAAATCAATTCCGGTAAGGCGTTCTATTTTATCTACTGGGACTACAAAATCTTTAATTGGTCTGTCTGAAGCTTTATGAGGAAATAAAAAACCTATCATTCTCGTGTTTCCTGTATCGTTATCTAATACGACCTTATAAAAATAGCGTGGTACGGCAACTTTTTCAGATCCTATTGCCGGGAGATTGTCTTCAAGTACGCCTCCAGTTACTACAAACACCCCTTTATAGCGCTTTGCCCAATACCGAACACGTTTTTCTAAATCTGCCCATACTCCAGAATTAAATTCATGTTCTTGCGGCGAAATATTTGAGGTTAAAAAGGTTTCGTCATAGGCCTCCTTGGTAAATCGGCGATCCCCAGCAGGGCATAAATGCCCACGATCATAACCCGAGTCTTTATAGTTTTTCCAACTAGCTGCTCGAGTTTGTACTGCTTTATCGATTTCAAAATAAGGGCGTTTTCGATCTTTATTAGATACCTGATAATCCTTTAACTCATAAGCAACCCATTCGGCTTGCTCATGTTCCTCACTATAGGAAAGCGAATAAAAGTTATGATGTACAATAGCGCCTGTTGTGGAAGAGGGTAGAAAATAGGTATTGGTCGTTACTTTCTTTTTCTTGCCTTCTTCAATCTTTGGTAATGCCTGTTTACGGTCAATATATTGTTCACCAAAATAAAACCCAATGGTCACTATAGCGACCAAAATAGGATAGATAAATTTACGCTTCATAAAAATTTATAAGAATTGTGTGATATAATACCCTACACCACCTATAGTAAGTACCAAAGCAATTAGTAAGCCAATACTCAAAGGCGTAAGACTAAAGGCTGACTTTTTTGGAACCACCGTTTTTAGATGATAATCGTACATACGATCTATATCATCCGTCCAACGACCTGGATATATTTTGGTTTCGCAGATCTTGCATTCTAAACGATCTTCTACAGTAGTAGTAGTTCTATTATAAAGTTTTGAAGCAATCTGTTTTTGATGAAAAGAGAGTAACAAACCATCTTTGGTATAACACTCAGGACAATTGGTTCG
>CAZYRG010000002.1:56488-57868 GCA_964650425.1 uncultured Flavobacteriaceae bacterium | reverse complement strand
TTGCAACTCGTGTCATTGTTTCACTAAGCGGGTGCAAATATAGAAACACTTTTTTGATACCACAATGCTTTATCAAAAAAATATTTAAAAAAAATCAAATAATCTCCTAAAACATTAAAAGACAGAATATAAATTTACAAAAAAAGTTGTTCCAGCTGACAATGAAAGACTTACGCCCAATGCTTTTATATAGAAAATAAAGTAAAAATCTATAAAACAACTAATTATGGAAAAATATTAAGACATATTTAACTTTTCCATTTATTGGTCAATTCCCCAAAATCAAAATCTAGCGCAGTTTCTTGTGTTTCTAGGATACCATCTTGAAAACTTCTTTGCAAAATATCTTCTATCAAATAATCTTCATGATCATCTACCGGGTTATACTCTTTTTTTAGAGAAATATTAAAAAGCTTAGCCGTGTTATTATACCAGAACGCACGCCAACCACTTCGGTAATCTTTAATCAAACTAAACATCGTGATGCCTGTCTGCCTATGTACTAACTTTACCAGTATCTGTCCCTCTGTTTTTGTTAGCTTTTTTAATTCATCTGTAAATTCTTCTTCTATATATTTCTGAACCTGTTTGATGTACTTTTTCTTCTTTCGCTTTGACTTAATCGTTTCAATTCTTGTATTAAGTTCAGTCAAACGATCTGCAGCGAGTTTTGCATAAGGATACACTTTTCTTGTCTTTCTCCTAAGAATCAAATACCTACGACGCTCTTGATTGTTGTTAAACTTCAGTTTACTCAAAATATACACCTCTTGAAGATCTATAGATTTTCTAGAAATACTATCACCTTCAACAAAATAATAATAGGTATCCGTAGTATCTATTACATTTTCTTTTTGCTGCGAAAAAGCAATGGAGTTTATTGTTAGAAAAAAAACCAAAAACACTATGTCTTTTATATGCTTCATAAATATTTGGGGCCTTCGCTTTATTAATTAAAAGGCTATCAAAATTAATAATAAACGAATTATATGTAGCAAAATGTATATGAATATTATTAAATTCGTCTAAAATTGAATTAAAAATGGCAAAAAAAAGCATCTTAAATAAAAAGTCGTTGACTTTTCTCGAAAAATATCTTAACAATGCTGCTCCTACTGGTTATGAATGGGAAGGACAGAAAATATGGATGGATTACCTAAAACCTTATGTTGATGATTTTATCACGGACACATATGGTACTGCAGTTGGGGTAATTAATCCTAAAGCAAAATTCAAAGTAGTTATAGAAGGACATTCGGACGAAATCTCTTGGTATGTAAATTATATCACGGACAATGGTTTGATTTATGTAATCAGAAACGGCGGAAGTGATCATCAAATTGCAGCTTCGAAACGTGTAAATATCCACACAAAAAAAGG
>CAZYRG010000002.1:27604-56388 GCA_964650425.1 uncultured Flavobacteriaceae bacterium | reverse complement strand
CCTGTGATATCGTATGCACCGGCTGTACAAAATAAATTACGCGAATTATTGATTGAAACAGCCGAAAAGAAAAAAATCCCTTTTCAACGTATGGCTTCTAGTAGGTCTACTGGTACGGACACCGATGCTTTTGCTTACAGTAATGGTGGTGTTGCTTCGGCCCTAATTTCACTTCCGCTGCGTTATATGCATACCACTGTAGAAATGGTGCATCGTGAGGATGTAGAAAATGTGATCCAATTGATTTATGAAAGTATCTTAAAAATCAAAAATGGAGAAACTTTTAGTTATTTTGAGGACTAAAATCCAATAGCTTTTTCGATTTGCTGCATAAAGCATCGAAGTAAAAGCCACAAAACAATTAAGCTGTTTTGTGGCTTTTTTTAGTACCTTCATTATATGGCAGACGAATTAATCGATATTTTGAATGAAAATGGAACTAATTCTAATCGTGTTGCATTAAAATCTGAAGCACATCGTAGCGGGCTATGGCATGCAAGTGTTCATATCTGGATGTACACCAAGAATAAAGAAGTATTGGTACAAAAACGTGCTGCAAACAAAGACACCTACCCTAACCTATGGGATATCTCTGTTGCAGGACATATTGGCGAAGGAGAGCAGCCTAGACAAGCTGCCATTAGAGAAGTTGCAGAAGAACTAGGTATCACTATTATGTCAGAGGCATTAAAAGCTATTGGAGTTCACAAAGCTTCAAAAAAACCTACGTCTCAAATTATAGACAATGAATTTAATCATATTTTTTGCTGTGAATTTTTATATGATATTGCAACACTAAAACTACAGCAAGAAGAAGTTGCTGGTGTAAAACTAATTCCTTTAGCGCAACTAGAAGAAGCATTAATAACAAAAAAATCAACAAATTACGTCCCTCATAGCACCTCTTACTATAAGACCATAGTAAGCGCATTAAAATCATTATTTTAAAAACAATAACTTATGAATTTCTACGTATACGCAATTACCATTATAACAATACTGTTCATAGGTTGTAAAAACGAATCAAAAACCCCTTCTGCAAACGAGGAGCAAATAAGTGTCGAAATAAAACGTGTAAACAAACATATCGAAGGTTATAAAATTATTGGTAAAGCTATTGGCTATCCAGACAATTCTAAAGTATATATTAATGGTACGGATTCGAAAAGCACCAAACCATTTTATGAAGCAAAAATGGTTTTGGATTCTGCCATTGTAACAAAAGAACGTTTTGAAATATCACTCCCGTATTTTGACCCCACTGATTTTCATTATTTAACTTTTTCAAATTCTGCGAGTTACATTTTTTACATCATAGAAAACGAACCTATAACCATTGAAGTACATAAGGATAGTTTGGGCAAAGCATCGATAAAAGGAGGAAGTGAGAACGCTCTTTTGACTTCATATAACACTAAAATGCGAAATTTTAGCAAAGAACACACAGTTAACGACAATGCTTTTTTGAATGCTAAAAAACAAGGAAACCAACTAAAAACGGATAATTTAAGGTCCAAAAAAATTGCACTGCGAGCAAAGGAAAAACAGTATCTAACTAATTTTGTTTCACAACATCCGAACTCGGTTGTAAGCCTCATGTTGTTATCACGGGTTTTGCAAAGCAAGACACTCACCATAGACGAAATAAAAGACGGTTACAGCGCATTAGATCAGCGTCTAAAAGCCGCAAGAATCGGAAAAAAACTATCAAAAAGCTTAGGAATGGATATTGGAATTGGCACTACTGCTCCATCCTTCTCTGCTCCTACTCCTAGCGGTGAAACGCTTGACTTACATAAAGCTTTGGGTACTATAACAGTTATAGATTTTTGGGCTTCTTGGTGTAAACCTTGTCGTGTGGAAAATCCAAACATGGTTCGCATTTATAAGAAATACCATTCTAAAGGTTTGAATATCATTGGCGTTTCTTTGGACAAAGACCATGATAATTGGGTTGCTGCTATCAAAAAAGATGAGCTCCAATGGCAACATGTATCCAACCTGCAATATTGGAATGAACCCATTGCCAAAATGTATGGTGTTATGGCAATCCCGGCAACTATAATATTGGATGCGCAAGGTGTAATTATTGAAAAAAACTTACGAAATGATGATTTAGAAGCCAAAATTGCAGCATTATTACCCCCCTCTTCTTAGTCATTTTTGCGGTTTTACTAATAATCATTGTAAAAAGCTTATGTATAGTCTGCAGTAATTTCTATTTTTACATAAATATTAAAAAAATGAGAAAAGTATTTTTGATGAGTACAATGGTACTCTTATTTGCTTGTAAAAAAGAAACCACTGGATATAGCATTACTGCTGACACTATTGGTTTTGAAGACGGCACTACGGTATTTATTAATACTGTAAACAAGGCTAATCGTCCTGTTATAATTGATTCTACAACAATCAAAGAGAACAAATTCAATATAAAACTGGCACCGGTAGAGGCGCAAGACTTTCATTTCCTATCGTTTAAAGACATTCAGGGAAATGTATTGTATTTAGGTGAGAATACGCCTTTAAAAATGACCATATACAAAGACAGTCTCAGGTCGTCTAAAGTAGTTGGCGGGCAAGAAAACACACTTTTTTCTGAATATGCCAAAAAGATGAAATCTTTAGCCAAAAAACGTGTTGAACTTACAAGAAGCATTCGACAAGAGTCTGCCACCAATAACACTGAAAAGGTTAGTGCGCTGAAGAGTGAATTAAGTGAATTACAAGATCAAGAAAAAACCTATCGTACTACTTTAGCCTCTGCTAATCCAGAGTCTCTGGTAGCTGTTATGGCGCTTACTGACTTAATGTCTCTTAAAATGATACCAAATAAAGAGGTCAAAGGCATGTTTGAAAACATTGCAGACACGCTTAAAACTTCGCGTATGGGAGAAAATCTAAATGCGATGCTTATACAAGCTGCGGGAGTTGTAGATATCGGTGATATTGTCGAAGATTTTACAGCCCCTACTCCCGATGGAAAGAAACTGTCTTTGAAAAAGGCTATGGGAAAAGTAACTATTGTAGATTTTTGGGCTTCTTGGTGCAAACCATGTCGTATTGAAAATCCTAATGTCGTTCGTATTTATAAAAAATACCATGATCAAGGATTAAATATTGTAGGCGTCTCTCTAGATCGTACTAAAGAAAAATGGACAAGAGCTATAGCGCAAGACCAATTAGAATGGGATCACGTTTCTAATCTAAAATTCTGGCAAGAACCAATAGCGCGTTCTTATGGAGTGCGTTCTATTCCTGCAACATTTATTCTTGATGAAACTGGTAAAATTGTAGCTAAGAACTTAAGAGGAGATCAATTAGAGGCAAAAATTAAAGAACTTTTGGAAAAAGATATTGCGGCATTATAATGCTGTGTTATTTCTTGACAAAAAAAGCACTGCCAACTTTAAAAAGTTGGCAGTTCTTTTTTATATAATATTTATGGATGTATTTTTAAATTAACGGATCACCTCTCCTCTTGGGAAGTTAGCTTTGTCAAATTGCATCATATTGTTTGTTAAAATCTCATCTCCAGCAATAGCGGCAAGTGGTTTCAAGAAAAACGGTGTCAATAACTCCATATCATTTGATGGTTCAATTGATATAACTACAGACTTACCTCTAACATCAAGCGGAAATAGTAAATCAGATCCAAGAGCTTCCAAATACTTAGCTTTTACTAAAAAATCTTCACCTGGAAAATCTGGCCCTGGATTTGGTCCACTAAAATCCGCAGCACTATCTTTTTCAGCTGGATCTGTAAATTTACCAGTTGACAATGGTGTTAAACTATCATTAGGTTCTTGAAACACAACCCATCCCTCATACTCCCATCCACTTGATAACACTGGCAATTTTAACCCCGCAACTTGATCCGTAGTTTCAAACCAGATACCTGCATAATCTAAACCAGAGACATCACTTGTTGGTGCAGCCAGTAAGAATTGTCCAGAAACATTATCTGAACTAGAAAAATCTCCGACCACTTCAAAAACTGTAAGATCTGCCAAATTACCATCAAATTTCCCTTGTAATAGTTTTGTTTCAGATGGCTCAGGTAAATCGCCTTGTGTTGGCTCAATGCTCAAAATGAATTCGGTTGCAGCATCCAAATCTGATTTGAGAACCGTAAATTCTTGCGAGGCTTCAGTACTTGCAAACTTACCTGTAGATACTGGTTTATCATCAACAATTAACCAACCCTCATATTCATATTTAGTACCTAAATCTTGAAGACCTCTTACAGTCATTTTGAAATCTGCTGTTTCTGGAGCGGGAGCTTCAGGTGCAGGATCATCATCCTTAGAACAAGACACCATAACACCTCCTAAAGCAATTGCAATTGCTACCACTCTTTTTGTAATCATCATATTTTTGAGTTTTTGATTTATTATTTAAAACGAATATAATAGAAAAAGCGTATTTAGTAATATACCAAACACGCTTTTCTATAATACTTATATTATTGCTGAAAAATTTTAGTCTAAAGCAAATGTGATATGAATTTGACATTTGATAGCCAATTCTCCGGGTGCAATTGTTGGACCTGCAGCCTCACTCATATCCATAGAAGCGGACATTCTCATTTTATTAGCCATTACTGGAGTGGGTTGTAGATACGACTCTTGTTCATTAATTTGAATTGCTTTCCCTACTTTTTGCCCTAATACTCCTGCGTATTCTTCCGCTTTCGCTTTTGCATTGGCCACTGCTTTCTTACGAGCCTCGCTTTCTAACGCTATTTTATTAGAAGCACTAAAATTAACGCTATTGATTCTATTAATTCCAGAATCTAGCAAACCGCTCATGACTTTATCAAAATCGTCTAGTTTTCTAATCTTAATACTGATTGTTTGATTCGCCGTATAATTATATGATTTCTTATTATAATCATAATTCTTATTCAGGTTCACATATTCTGTCTGCACATCTTTAGCAGCTATTCCTGCTTTTTTGGTATACGCTAGTACATTGGCAATAGCGGTGTCATTTTCTAATTTTACAGTCTTTGCATTATTTCCTTTATTTTCAACGCGAACAGTAACATTTGCCTCATCGGGAACTACCTTTACAGTACCTTCTCCCGTCACTTTTATAATTTTTGACAATGATTCTTGTGCTGTCATATTTGCGCTTACTAATACTATAATTATGCTTAAAAATAGTCGTTTCATTTGTATGAGTTTAGTGAACTCATTTAGATTTTTTCCATTTGTTAAAAAAATTTTCTTTTTTCGCTTAAAAGCATAAAGTCTAAATGAACTCAGTGTTTGTGTAGCACAATGTACAAAATCAATTACACATTTACCGCATACATTTTATCACGCTGCTCTTTGATTTTTGCATCGCTCATATACTCATCAAAAGTCATATAGCGATCAATAACACCCGATGGTGTCAACTCTATAACACGATTACCAACGGTCTGTGCAAACTCGTGATCATGTGTTGTAAATAATATGGTTCCTTTGAATTTTTTCAACGAATTATTAAATGCAGTAATCGATTCCAAATCCAAGTGATTCGTGGGTTCGTCTAACATAATGACGTTGGCACGTGTCATCATCATTTTTGATAACATACAACGTACTTTTTCTCCTCCGGACAGCACTCGTGATGTTTTGAATGCTTCTTCTCCACTAAAAATCATTTTTCCTAGAAATCCACGAATATGAACTTCCTCCCGCTCTTCTTCCGTTGTTGCCCATTGACGCAACCAATCAATAAGTGTAAGACCATTATCAAAATGCTCACTATTATCCGAAGGTAAATAGGATTGCGTAGTGGTAACTCCCCAACTAAATTTTCCTGCGTCTGGTTTTTGCTTATCATTAATAACTTGATAAAATGCTGTTGTAGCTCTAGAATCTCTGGAGAACACAACCACCTTATCGCCTTTTGCCAAATTAATATCTATATTTTGAAAAAGCACTTCGCCCTCTATACTTGCTGCTAGCCCTTCTACATTAAGAATTTGATCCCCAGCCTCTCTATCCCGTTCAAAGATAATTGCAGGATACCGACGACTTGATGGTCGTATGTCTTCGATATTCAATTTTTCGATCATCTTTTTTCTGGAAGTCGCCTGTTTGGACTTTGCTACATTGGCACTAAATCTGGCAATAAACTCTTGTAATTCTTTCTTCTTTTCTTCCGCTTTTTTATTCTGCTGCGAACGTTGTCTAGCGGCTAATTGCGAAGACTCATACCAGAAGGTGTAATTACCACTATAATGTGTAATCTTGCTAAAGTCAATATCAGAAATATGTGTACATACCGCATCCAAAAAGTGACGGTCGTGAGATACCACAATCACCGTATTATCATAATTGGCCAAGAAATTTTCTAACCAAGTAATCGTTTCATAATCCAAATCATTTGTTGGCTCATCCATGATGAGAACATCAGGATTACCAAACAATGCTTGCGCCAATAGGATTCTTACACGTTGCTTACCGTCTACATCGCTCATCGTTGTGTAATGCAAGTCCTCTTTAATTCCTAAGTTAGAAAGCATTGTTGCCGCGTCGCTATCGGCATTCCAACCGTTCATTTCTTCAAACTCTACTTGCAATACCCCTACTCGTTCTCCATCGGCATCATTAAAATCTGGTTTTGCATAGATGTCATCCATCTCTTTTTTAATCTTATACAGTGGCTTATTACCCATAATAACCGTTTCTAGTACGGTATATTCATCATAAGCATAATGATTTTGCTCTAGAACGGACATCCTTTTACCAGGCTCCAAGTGCACGTGTCCTGAGGTAGCTTCTAACTGTCCAGATAATATCTTTAGAAATGTTGATTTCCCAGCACCATTAGCACCTATGATCCCATAACAATTTCCTTTGACAAAAGAAACATTTACTTCATCAAATAAGACTCTTTTTCCAAACTGCACTGATAGATTTGATACTGATAACATGGTAAATTCTTTAGTATTCTTAAATTTTGTGCAAAAATAAAGAATTAGTAGCTGATACCCTCATGAAGTATTAGAAAATCTAACATCCATTGATATTAAAAAGTGTAACTTGTTTTTACATTTTTTATGTATCAAATCAGTTCTTTAAATTGAATTAACACTAAATTAACAAAAAGCCCTCCTTAGAACTAGTATTTTTAGGGCTATGCAAAGATTTATGAAATCCCCCAACATTTTTTTTAATATAAAAACCATAGGGTCTATAGTGCTACTAGTTTGGATGCTTATTTGCTTCGGTTGTAAAGACTCTTATGATACGAAACCAGAATACATTTACTTTGGAGGAGAGATCATCAATCCAAATTCTGATTATGTTATTTTATATAATAGAGCTGGCGTAAATGATACGATCTACTTGGACGAGAACAATCGTTTTTTAAAAAGGTATGATAGTATCCCTAGTGGCTTGTACCGTTTTTGGCATCAACCTGAAAGTCAAATGTTATTACTTGAAAAGGGGGATAGTATTTTGGCACGTGCTAATACCATAGAGTTTGATGAATCTCTTGTGTTTTCTGGTAGAGGGGCTAAAAAAAATAACTTTCTAGTTGACATGTTTTTGATGAATGAAAAGGAACGTCAGATCTATAACGATCAAAAATTTAAATTAAAGCCTGATGCGTTCCTAAAAGGACTAGATTCTTTGGAAGCCATCCGAAAGAAAAAACTTAATAAAACAAAAGAAAAATTAAACCCTAGTGAACTGGCAACTAAAATTATGAACACCTCTTTTGCATGTCATTTTTATACAATGAAAGAGGCTTATACCATGCGCCATTTTGGTAACCACCTAACTAATGCGGAAGCTAAATTTTCTAGTTTACCTTCCAATTTTTTTAGTCATAGAGATCATATAGATATTAATGATTCTGATCTTAGACTTTCATATGAATATCAACGCTTTTTGACACGTTATATAGAAAACTCAGCATATATGAGTTTTGCCATTTCTAATAACTATAAACAAGAGGAACCAAATGCTACGTTACATAAACTCGATCTGATTGATGGTATTTTAACTGATAATTATAATAAAAACACACAATTAGGAGGAATTACTCGTCAGTTTATTGATTTTAATGAAGATAGTATTACTTCTAATAAGGTATTAAAAAAATTCTTAGAAATAAGCACCAATAAAGAAGTGTCCGAAACCATGAAAAAAGTAGTGGAATACACCACAAAATTAACGCCTGGAAATCGTATCCCAAATCAAAAACTCATTGCATCAGATAGTACTATGGTTGAATTGTTGGATCTGGCACAAAAAAAGACTTTAACTGCAGTTTACTTTTGGTCTATTTTAGATATTCAATATTACAAAAAGGCACATGCCAGAGTTGCCAAACTGCGAGATCAATATCCTTATGTACAGTTTATTTCTATCAATATAGACGAGGATAAAACAAAAAAATGGATTAACGTTTTAGATAAATATGAATATCTCCGTGATTTTGAATATCAATTTGATGACACTGGAAAATCTAGAAACGAACTTGTACTCTATCGATTTACTAGGGATAAAACAATTTTAATAGGAAGAGATGGTAAGATACTAAACCCAAATGCAAATATCTTTGAAAAGTTATTTGAATCAGAATTAGATATCTATACGCAACAACAAAAAGCTAGCGCAAAATTTCTGAAGTAACAGTAAACTCTAATTGTATTTTGACAAACTACATTGTTTATACCAATTCTTTCATCAAATCATCATAAGTATAAAACTCTTTTTCATTTTCTATTTTATACAACACATTAACTCGTAATGCTTTGAGCCCTGTTACCCCTTGCAAGTCTTGTAGTTCTAGGATTTCTATTTGATCTCCTAAATAATTTCTTGATTGTAAAAATTTGATATAGCGCATATATTCCTTCTCATCACTTTTTTGTGAATAGACAATAGTAATTTTACCTTCTGCCGTTACGCGTTCCTGAGTTCCTTTGATATAGGCTTTATCAACACGCTTCTTGACTACTTCATATCGTGCATTATAAGTGCCATCAACATCAAAACGTTTTTCATCCATCCGGAATCGAATAGATAATGGAGTATTAAAGACTAAAATCATTGATGCTACATCAAGCGGTACTGGGAACTCTTTTTTGAGTTTATAATAGGCATTTTCCATTTCGCACATCACCTGTAACTGCCATAATCGTAAATTATAGAGGTATATTTCGTTAAAGCTATCTTTTTTAGTGATGCTTTCTCCAATATATATATTATGCTCTACCCCGTCGGTTTTGAATCGTTCAAAAAAGTGTGGATACATTGCCTGCGCATCTTCTTGTTTATTGTCAAGAATAGCAGCCATGTTCTTATTAATTATGGTAATGGTATCATCATACTGTTTCCTGTGATAATACACTACTCCTATTTTTTCATCAATACTGGTATTATATGTGTTGACCAATTCCGCTAAGTCCTTATTTTCTTTGGCAATATGCTGTAACAGTGGATGGACATCTACAGATAAAAAACTTGCGATTTTTTGTTCACTATCTACTTGCAAGGTATCCGCTATCTGCTGCAAATGTTTTTCTAATCGTAATTGAAAAACATTATATATGGGTAAATCCTTGTTTTCAATGGCGGCATTAATGATTTTGATCACCATCTCTAATTGCAATTTCAGGTCTTTTTGTGTAGCAGTGTTACGTGCTTCAGAAGAGCCTTTTATATCGATTTGTCCATATAATGGATATACATTATGAAATGCTATTTCATGCAAATTAGGCTCCTCTCCACTGGCAATATCAACTAGATACTCCTTGGCCTCTTGCTCAAAACGCCATGATACACTGGGATGGATTGCAGTATATTCTTTTTGGATTACTGCTTCTACTAAATTCTCTTCTTCTGCCTTGGCGCGTTGAACCGAAGAAACAATATAAGGAAGTACATCAACTAATTTATTCGCATTAATACTATTCAATACTTTAGGCTGCGAGGATACGAGTTCTAAAATACCTAATAGCTGATCTCCATCGGCAATAGGAGCCAAAATAGCACTTTTGATCCCTTGAGCTTTTAATTGACTATATGGAGCTAATCCTCCAGAAATTTCATAGTATTTATCTACATCAGAAATCGCGTAATACTCATGCTTATCAATTAAAGATTTATTGGATCCAACACATAATATAGTATTACAAGATCCTGATTCTAAATTATGTAATAAATGACTGGTCATTTTTGACCCAGGTTTCATGACATATTCTAAGGAGCCGTCCTCTCCATAATTTGTTACCCCTACCTTAAGATCATCTACATTAAATAAGGTTCTAAAAATACGTTCAAAATTTTCCAAACCATCATCAGTTGCTTTTTGAGGCCCTGTGTGGGTATGACTCAACAATTCTGATTTGATCTCCGAAATCGAAGCATCTGCGGTAACATCAAAAATATTTGAAATCACAAATCCCTTAAAAATAAAGCTGTTCGGCGGAAATTTTTCCTTCCAAATTGCTATATTTTCAAAATTATCTAATAATTCATCTACATCTTCTTGCGCAATAGGCTTAGCCTTATCAGTTGCTATAATCTCTGTGAAATCCGCATTATACAAAATACGATACGTTCGAATGAATCCATTTTTATCAGGAATCTCATAAAAAAATGGTCTTTTGTAATCCAAATTGTAGCCATAATGCATATTGAGGATTATAGTACATCCAATGATGTATAAATGATCCTCTGGCATATTTTTTATTTTTAATTCAAAATTGTCGCCAGCGTCTTCTATAATTTTTTTAAAGCGCTCAGATTCATTAAAAACAAAGTTATGAAAGGGAACGGAAGCGGTCTTAATTTCATTGGTAGTAAGTACTTCAGAAAAAGACTCATGTAGAATAATCTTTATCTCTTTTTCATACTTTTTAAGGAGTGATGTATCCTCAAATCCTTCGCGCAAAATAGGAATTTTTGCTTGTGTATCTATTACACGCTTTGCTTTGGCTACTATAAAATCATCATCACTTTGCAACTGATTTTCATAGCGTTCTATAAATTTATTAAAGCTAATTTTTAATAGCAAAGGAGATTCTATATCATCATTAATCCTCATATGCGTCCTTTTAGTATGTAGTGTTTGTAGTATTAGTCAGAGAAAAATCCTAATTATTACAACAACAAACCAGATTCTTTATAAAAATACAAAAAAAGAATGCATGAGCCTACTATCGATATCCAGTCCTCAAAGTGTTGTAAACAACTTCTCTTCCTTCTGAAATTCAATTTGGATAGATTTTAGAATAACCTCTTTGGACAACATATCATTCTTTGCATCTGCAGCCTGCAAACAACAATATGAAATTCCATTCACAATCTGCGCACCCGTCAGTTCATAGGCGGTAGCCACTTCTTCTAATAATTCTTCTGCTACTTGTAACTGTAAGGGTAATGATCGTTTCCATAGTTGTAAGCGCTCTGTAGCATTGGGTTTGGTAAAATTAATGATCGCATTAAAACGTCTAATAAATGCTTGATCCATATTATTTTTATAATTACTGGATAAAATAACAATCCCATCAAAATGCTCTATGCGCTGCAGTAAATAACTAATTCCCTGATTAGAGAATCGATCTTGAGCCGTTCGGGTTGTTGAACGCTTACCAAATAAGGCATCTGCTTCGTCAAAGAACAAAATCCAATCCTTATGTTCTGCTCGGATAAAGATTTTTTCAAGATTTTTTTCAGTCTCACCGATGTACTTGGACACCACCTGAGACAGGTCAATGCGATATACTGGACGGTTGAATTCTTTTCCCAGTAACGATGCCGTTAGGGTTTTTCCGGTACCAGAAGGGCCACAAAAAAGCGCACGATAACCTGGCGCTATTCGTTTTGCCATATTCCAGTCTTGCCGTACCGTCTTATGATGCTTGATCCAAATTCGAATCAAATCAATTTGCTCATACGTTTGTTTATTGAGTACCAAATCTTCCCATTCCATCTCCGTAGACACTTCTTTTGCAGGAAAATCGGGTCCGAACCGTGGTTTTAATACTTCTCCATACGTCAATAAATTAAAGCTCTCTGGCGGAAGGATAATTTTGCCACTCATAAATGGCATCCCTTCATTGACTGGAGCGATATACAAAAGCTGTGTTTGGTAAAACCAATGATCAATTTCTAAATACTGTTGCACCTGTAAGCGTTTTTGCATATCATCACCTCCTAAGAAATACTGCAGCGTTTCTCCTGTGGGTTGCATACTACGATATGGTTCTTCTTTAAGCCCTCCCCATTCGGGAAAATCTCCACCGCTGGGATTGACTGTTTTCATTACTTCTTCGTAAAACCCAGGAAGTACATGAGGCGCCAAAACCATCAGTAAAATGATTCCCTCTTCTTGTGTGATATTGCGTCCTAATACTTCAGAAAATGTATTTCTAAAATCTAGTACTTCCTCGTTTTGATCGGGTTGTAGTTTACTAATCAGGTATTTTTTTAGTTTTTGAAATGGCATGGTTTTATCAGTTTATAATAATTCACAACAATTAAGACTTTTCAAGTGTATAACGAGATCCTTCTCTAGACCCTATTCTGTAACTTTCGTGCCACCATGTTTGTGAAACTTCAAGAATAATTTGACTACTTGTATTTTCTACAACTCTTACATGAATAGGTACATTAATTATCCTGTTATTTCTGTGAGGTACTTGAATTTCAAATCTAAGTCTTAATGAAGTTCCTACCGCAGTAGCGTTTGAAATTACTCCTCTAACATTCAAAATAGGAAATACTATCTCTGGAGTATTTGGAGGGTAATTTTGTGTTATTGATGCATTAGCAGAACTCCCTTGCCCAGCTTCACTTTGTTCAGGGTTAGTATTGTTTTGCACCGAAGTGTTTCCATGACCGCCTTCATTTCCTTCTGTTCTATTCCCTTCGGCTGCCCCAGCAATAGATGTACCTACTCCACCACTGATTGTACCAGATCCCGAAGTTCCACCACTACCGCCTCCAGAACCGCCATTACTAAAGAGCCTTCTTAAAATTGGGCAATCTGGAATATGTTGAATTGGGTTTGCTATAACTTGTTCAACAAGAGGAATCATACTTCTAAGCGTAATACGTCCACCTGCCAGTGCTGCAATATCCAATTCACAAGAAATACCCGCTTCTACGCTAATATCACCTCTTGCTTTTGCACCCTCAGCAATCCTAGCTGAAATACCTGTTCCTCCTCCCACTTGTATCCTAATTTTAGCAGTTGTTACGGCTGTTGTATCAAGAATCTCACTTAACAAACCTTCAAACTCTTCTGAATTTGCATATCCTGACAAATAGTTTGAAAGTTTTAAATAAACATCTGCAAAATTTTGTGCATCACTTATTGTATTTGCTGCCCCTTGGGCTGCACTAATTACTTTTGTTACTACACTCATAAAATCAGGACCAGACATATCAGCCGCATACTCTAAATATGCCTCAAGATTAACACCATAAACTTGTCTGGACCTAGCAAGGGTATCACTAGACAACAAAGATCTTACGCCATTTTGTCTTCTAATTAAAGACCCAAAACCTCTAATCATTTGTCCTCCAAGAACTAATCTATTAAAAAAAGAAACTTTATCAAATGCTTGCATAAGCTGTGCAAAACTAATGTTTGGAAGCTGTCCTGTCTGCATAGCACTATAAATTTGATCGGGAGTTAGGAGTCCTGATAAATTTATTTCAAAATTCTGTTGTCCGGCTGTTCCTGTATAATATTGATCTTCCCCTTCTTTTAAATAGGCTATAGCCTTAAAAGTTGGACTTTGATTAGGACGTTGCGTAATCTGCAACTCTACTCCTGCACCTGCATCTGGTGGTAATGATGCCAAAAAAGTAGCTACTGCAGGAATAGGTACACTAATAATCACTCCAGCTTGTCCTTCTAAAAAGATTGATGATATTGTAGTATCTCCATTCCTCCTCTGATCAATTCCTCCAATTATTTGCGCATTTACATTAGCACTAAGAAATAGGTTTAGAAAATTTAGTATAGCCATAGGATCACCACTTGTCAAACTAGGTTTACTACCTTGAAAATTGCGCTCACCATTATGTCCCCATCCACTAGCTCCTCCTTGCAAACCAAGACCTAACCGTCTATTGTCTTGAGATTCATTAAAACTATCTGATGGTCTTCTTATTCCAGCTCCTAACTCTGCATCAGCTTGGGCAAATACTCCTGCTTCCATTCGTTGATGCACCATATATCTGAAGGCATTTGCTTCTAAAAAAGTTTGCAAAGGGACACTTAATAGCGAAGCTGGAGTCATTTCTAAAGCATTGCCTATACCTGTAAGAGCAGCCACTGGTAAAAACTCTCCTGTTGGGATAGTAAATTCTTCAATCACCGTTCCTAATAATCCTGCCATAAAATTCGCCCCCGCTTCTCCTCCAACACCTATCCCATCATTGCCTGAAGAACCTCTACTACGTTGTCTTCCTATCATAACCGATCCTCCTATTCCAGTATCAAAGGCCAAACGTCCTTGTTTTCTTACGATCACCTGCATGTGAGTCGCATTAATTCTATTTACATATACTACAGCTGACCCTCCTGTATATATTGGGTACCCCCATGTAATCCCTCCATTAATCTCAAAATAAAACCCATTCCCTACTGGTAAGACACTGTCCAAAACCTCTGTACTGATAGTTTCTATTGTATCTACCACACCTCCTTCTTCATCTTCTTTTTGTATTTGATTTGCATTGCCAGATTGCTGTAACGTATGTGTCAACTCATGTGCTAACAAATGTTTACCTTCTTGACTTGAAGGATTATATTTCCCTTGATTAAAATAGATATCACTCCCCACAGTAAAAGCTTTTGCATGAAGTGATTTACTTAATTGTGCTGCAGTACTATCAGTATGAATTCTTACCCCTGAGAAATCAGTACCAAAACGATTTTCCATAAAACCCTTAGTACTAGTATCCATAAGACTACCAGATCCACGATTATTATTAATTTTACTAGTTATTTCTGGTGAAGTTATATTAGTAGGTCGCGGAGTTTTTTGGCTTCTTTGAATCAAAGGTGTTATACTACTACTCAGCTCCTTTCTTTGAATTCGTTCTTCTTCCTCACAATGTGCACATTTGCGTTGTAGGCCGATACTAGGATTATTTATTGGCGGCGTTATTGACATACTATCAGGCATTGCAACCACTTTATCAGCAATACGATCTGCTTCTATCTCAAAATAATCGTCTGCTTCTCCAATTTCGAGTTTCTTTTGTACCACTACTGGACTGAAAAAAGGTTGTACATCTCCTCCTCTATTCTTTGTGGTATTCGTTTTGGATTCTTTTTTATGTAATGGTACCGTATTCATTTTTTATTAGTTATTAGTAACTACAAAACTCTTTCATAAAAAGGATTATCTTTTGTATCATCTAAGGAATCATTACTCCGTCTAGGATCGTTTGCAGCATCTATTGTTAGCTTTCTTTGGATAGTAATTCCAGAAAAGAAGGAATCTTGTTTTTTTGAGAAGACACTTCCTTAGTCACTTCTTTATTCTTTATTGCAAACACACTCATGATTTCTATAGTTTTGATAATATAAAAAAGCTATTTCATCTAGTTGCTGCTGAATTAGGGACACTAGATGGCAACCCTACAAACGCACTACTGGGAACCACTGGAATAGAACCTTGTATTCTATTGGCACGTGCAATAGCCTGACTTCTAAAAAAGTTATTAACCCATCCTCTAAAGCGTAAACTTCTAGACCCTGCTATTTCTGTGGCTACAACCAATACTTCATGATTTCCTATTGTTACCCATACTGCACCCGTTTTAGTAACTCTGCTGGAGCGTCCAAGATGAGGTTCTGCCTGGGTTCTACTTGTGGTCCCAATACTCTGAACAAGGTCTCTATCACTTGCAAAACGCCTTGCTTCTGTATAGGCGCTCCAACCTGCCTCCCAAATACCTCCTCTATCTCTAAAAGTATGGCTCAATGGACTTGATGATGAATCATAATCATTTGGAGTTCCTCCACAAGCTGCATACTCATGGTTCTCATCTACTAAATTCCCTGAATCATCATAAAAACATTCGTTTTGTGGATCGGAGGGTGATGCAGTTCTGTCTTCCAAAATCCCTCGGAAACAGCAATGAAAAGTACAGGAATTTCCAAAATAACTTTTCCAACCGTCAGGAGTTTCTTCATTGGAAGATAAATGACTTGGACATGCAGCCATTCTTTGTATTTTTTTCTGAATTCCTTCTCCCTGCTGCAACGTATGTGTCAACTCATGCGCTAATAAATGCTTTCCGGAAATATTATCTGGATGATACTTCCCTTCATTGAAATAAATATCATTACCCACCGTAAATGCTTGTGCATTCAATTCTCGGCTCATCTGGATGGCTTTGTTATCCGTATGAATACGGACTCCAGAAAAATCAGCTCCAAAACGGCTTTCCATATAACTAGAAGTTGATTGATCCATACTACTTCCTCCACCTTTGGTATTGTTAATCTGATTGGTTATTGCTTTAGAAGCGATTCCTCCCTCTGTCCCTTCCGTTTTACGCTGGATCATTGGAGTTATACTATCTGCAATTGACTTCTTTTGGATCTGCTCTTCTTCGCAAGCAGCGCATTTGCGTTGTACCAAAGCATTTGTTTGCGGTGCTGTTTGCGGTTGAACTTGCGAATCGGACATGCCTACTACCTGATCCGCCACTCGATCTGCTTCTACTTCATAGGGATCATTTACAGCACCAATCGCTAACTTTCGTTGCACAGTCATTCCTTCAAAAAAGGAGTTTTGCTTTTTTCGTTGTGGCTGGCTCGTTATATTTTGTCGTAGCTGGTGTCGTAAGGTTTCCATATTTTTTTAATTTTAATTCCAGATGCAATCGATAAAATGTTCCATCCATGGTGTTTTGATCATTCCTAACCCCCAGGGTAATTGATCTAACAATACATCTACACCTGTTTGTGAAACTGTCAATTGATAGTTGCCATTTTTTAGTTTAGTGAGTTTTCCTTCTCGTTGTAGAAACGTATGTTGCAAACCTTCTGGTGAAGTTTTTTTAAGTATTTTCCAATGTTCAATAACGGATTCCAAAAGGCTTCGACATTGTCGTTCCTCTTCTGGATCAATGGTCCAATTTATTGCTATGGGAGCTGTTTGTGGAACACCACATAAAAGTTTATTGAATAACAATTCACTTTCCTCTACGGCATTTTCAAAATTGACCAAATACTGGGTGATTAACACTGCACGATGTTGTAGTTGTGTACTTTTCCATTCCCGATCTCGCAAATACCCTAATTTTTTGAATAAGGGAAATAAAAATGGATGTAATAATATCAAACCAGCATTCTTAATAAATACCCCATCTACTAGCTTTTCTATCGCACTTTCTTTAACAAGTGTTACACCATTTTTCCCTCGTTGTAAATCATTAAATTCTTCAAATACTGTTTGCAAATCCCCTTGAGAATTTGTTGTCTCAATTAATTGTTCTGAAACTGTATAAACATAGTGTTCAAATGAATTTTTGGCACCAAAATCTTGATTATAAAATTTGGATATGACTGTCTTAAAAAAAGCTAAAGGAATTCCAAAATACGCTTGAGCAATCGTTTTTAATTCATTCGCAGTTTTCTGATAAAAACTAGCTTGTATATTGCGTTTCACCATATAATTCCAGTACAGAAAAGTGACAAACTCTTTTAACTTATAATCGGAATTAACACCTAAAACTTCACGTATTTCCATACAACTTAATGCCTTCATCACAGTCGCTATCTGAGCTTGATCAAAATCCAGTTCTTGTCTAGCGATAAATACTTCTTTTACTTGCTCTGGTATATTCAGAAACCATCTCAATAAAGTGGTGTTTTTTTCCGAAAGAAGTTCTAATAGCTGGGCACTAAACTTAGCATCTAATTTTACTTTTTGTAGTAATTCTCCCAGACTTTGTACTATTGCATTACTGGGAAGTACTCCTTTTTTTAGGTAGTCTAAAAACAACTCCTGCAAATGCGCACTACGCGTTTTTGTAACTACTTCTGCATGCTCCCTTGTCTCCTTATCCAATATCGTCAAAGAATTTTTGAACTGCTGTGATTTTAGAAACGCTGTTATCTGATCTATACCTTGTTGTATTAGATCATTTTTCCAATCTTTTGGATTGACTACACTTATTTTTACAAGCAATTTTGCAATTTCATGCACCTGATCAGCCCTATCATATCGATCCAAAAGCTTTTCTAACTTAGGATAAAATTCTTGTTGTAGCACCATTGGCAACTGCTCTTTTACCTGCATTGCCAAGGCTTTTTCATAACAAGAAAAATTGATATGATGTGATTGTATCAAGTGCATTATCGCATGATTTTTATTGGATAAACGGCTTAAAAACTACTCTAAAATTACCCTCTGAGTTGAATGAAAACATACCGAAGTTTGTGAACTAGAATTTACTATAGAAAACTCCCCATCCGTTTGTTGTGTACTCCACGGGTCTATATCAAATACGATTGACAGTCCTGTATCCTCTCTTTCCTGAAAACTAATGGTACAGGCAAAAGGAAAGGTCATGCGGATATTGTCATTGAGATTCATCCGAAGGGGTATGACAAATGGCATTTGCATATTTTGCAAAATTCCTTTCATAAGTTCAAATACTTCTCCTGCATGATCCTCTTGCAAAGGGAAACTAAAAATATTATTATTAGAATTATCAGATATATTTAGGCTAAACGTCAAATTGGCAAACGTTTCTTTTACTCCTCTAATGGAGTACGATAATCTTGCTCCTGTGGCTCCGTCAGAAATAGGTTGCTCCGAAGCGAAACGAAACCACTCTGTCGTTGGTGTTGGATCTGGAGGTGTTACCTCATCATTTTCTGTATAATCCAATAAAGCAGTTAATACTGTTCGCACTTCTTGAGCGGTATTATTCCCGTTATCGTTAATAGTCTCTATGGCTGTTATTACTTCGTCTCTTGTAGGCATAATTGTATGTTTTTAATTAGTATTTTTTATTCTGGATCATCGGTAAAAAAGTCGTTTCCATCAAAATCTGTCCCGTCAAAATCTGCTACGATGGGTGCTACTTCTGAGGGAGGGATCACAATATTGATATTGGCACCATCAGAACAGCAGAGATATGGGAGATAGAAATCGGCAATAATTCGCTTCTCTGGAATGGTACTCGTTGGTTCATCCGTCGGATTTACAATAATATTTGGAATTCTCGAAGCAAAGGCATCAGTGATACGCCCCGTTAAAAAATCTTGAGTGGCTTTAGGCAATCCTACCATATTCCGCTTTGCGGCATCCAAGACTTCGCGTTCTACATTTGCTTTTACATCTTTACATTGATCAGGAACGGGTTGTGGCTCATTCGCTTTTTTACGCTCTGCACGTTTTTTGACCACATTGGCTGCTAATATTTGCTTCTTTTGATCACTGGTAAAAGAAAACACACTCATATAATTAGTGATTCTACCAAGCAAAAACGCTGTATTAAGAAAGAACGTTCTCGGCTGAAAAACACTATTATCAACATACACCATTACAAAAGTTCCGCCTTTGGGCACACCTGCACCATGAGCTATACCTTGATGTTTTTCGAGAAATTTTGATAAAAATGTTTCTTTAAAATATAATTCCCAACGGCGATTCGCTTCTTCATGAATAATGGTAAAAGGATCTTCGAGAAATAACATATTGATCTCATCCAAATGATCGACCATATCTTCAATAATGGTTTGCTCCGCAACATCTGGCAAAATAGATATGCAAAAACGATGGGAAAGAAATAGGTTATTAAGTTGTTCAAAAACCTCGTAAAAAGCTTCGTAATTTGGTAAAAAATCTTTGAGATCATCTACAAGTAGCTCTCTACTTTCTACTAGAATTTCTTCCAAACTATTTATAGCCTGATCATTCATTGCAGGATAGGCATCTTGTATTTTGGTTTTGTTCCCCTTGATCCAAGTGATGACATATTCTGTAATATTATAGACCTTTTCTTTGGCCATATCATAATCCAGTTCCATATCATCCCAAACGGCAGTTTGATTAGAAATATCAATCGTTTTGCCTTCAAAATCTGCGGCATTAAGCGCTATGACTTCAAACGGTAAACGTTGCTGTTCCTGCTGTGCTATCAGATTGGTCAATGCTGCATCATACGTTTGTCCAATGTGTCCTTCTATCCTAAAGAAATCATAGGGTTCCGTACTGTAGCGTAATGGATTCCTGACATGATTATCTGTAGCATTGTAATCGGTCGCATGGTAACTCAAAATTTGATTTTGTTGATTCTTGAGGGTCAATTCTGGAGCCCATTTGTTATTTAATGCTGCGATGCCGTTGTAATAAAAAGGAATACTCCGTTGACTCAAAACAGTATTTGCATTCATCGAAGGCGTAATTTTAATAGTTGGAACGACCCCAGTTACCGCAGTATTTGACGGATTGAATTCATCAATTTGATGAATCAATTTGGCAACATACCCTTTGAGCATTTCTTTTTTACGCAAATCATCTTTGGAAAGCAATCCTGTTTTGGTAAAAGTCGTACGATAGCGATGTAACACACTGTCTAAAACGAGATCTTTTGTATCAACCTCTGTATTTCCTAACAATACATGAAATGGAAATCCTCCTTTGTCTGGACAACATACGCTTTGATTACAGGCATGAAAGGCTGCTATTTCATTATAGGTCATTGCTATATCTTGTAACCAATCCCATACATATTGAATGGTCATTTTTCCTTGATGTTGTGCTCTTACGGTAGCAATCTTTGCTCCAAGAGTCTGTAACGTATTATAATTGGGAAAAAAGCTCCCTAAAGCGGATTCATAATGTGTATGTATTGTGGATATAGCATCTACCACACTGGCAATAGCTGCGCCAATCTGAGTATTAAAAGCTCCTAAAACTTGCGTCCCTGTTTTTAATGTGGTTTGTGGCACGTTATACCTTGGTAAACTAAGTTTTTTAAAATAATTGGTGGTACAACTTGCTAGTTCAAAATCGCTATCGTCCAATAGATTTTCATCAATCAACAGTGGACGCACCTTGAATTGTAATCGTTTCCCCTTATCTGCGCAATCGATCGTTACACAATTTTTTTCATTGATCAATGCGGTTTCTAACAACAACATCACCACTTTGTCTTCCAAAATGTCGGCAGTCAATGGTTCTTTGCCATCATCAGCGGCATCCGCTTCTAAGAGCTCTATCGTATCCCGAAACGGCAAATAACGCTGTGTATGCTCATATAAAGGCTCCAAATACGGTTGTTTTTCTATATCTGGATTCAGAAAGTTATCTGCGATCGTCGTGTCTTTGAAATGTGTATATGTTGTCGTCTCAAAAGGAATCAAATATCCCAATGAAGTCAGTGCTGACCCGCAATGAATACGAATCGTTGTTGGATTAAGCACTTCTATCTCCAAACCACAAGCAATCCCCATCCCCAATAAGTGAATGTGCGATGCACGGTCTTGCGCTGAAAAATAGCTAATGAGCGTATTCAAATGTTTTTGGTGCAACACCTGGTCTGCCTCAAAAACCGGATAATTATCTGTTGTTAGTATCATGATGGTATATTTTGTAAGGTTCCGAGGGAACTGTTATTTAATAGTATTGGGTTGTCTAATTCACTTTCACTACAATCATACAAGGTGCCTTCGTCATAAATGGTATTTAACTCTTTGACTTCTGCCACCAGTGCAGACAAGGCCTTGTTATAATTCTTTTTATCCGTGTCTGTTAAAATCTGACTGCAATACTTGGTACGTAATTTTCTGTAAGCGATGATCCATTTTTGATACACCTCTTGGAAAGCAACCATATCGTCTATTCCCACCCAACATACTTTGATAAGGGTATGCGCTGGGGCTTCTTGCCGAAAAATGCGTTCTGCATAGGCTCTGAAGTACCGATTGCGGAACCGTGCCAACCAACCAGGTAATACCACCGTTGCTTTAAAGGAATAGGGATCATTACCTGACTCAGAATCGCAATCATCTTGCAAGCATACCGTCAGTAGATCAGCATCGGTTAGCGTGTCATCAAAAAGTGGACGCAGCATTGTATGTTCTAAACAATAGAAATTCTCTAGCTTTGTATTAATGGCTTGATACAACTTGGGAATAAAATTGGATGCCGCTTCATAGTTCTCAAACTTCTTATTGAATCTGGCAATTTTCTTCCCATCCTTTTGTACAAAATAGATATAGGTATGGGTAAAGCTAAAAATGCGATACGAAGTAACATTGTTGATCAATCGCTGTGCTAACTCCCATTTTTCTGCTTGATTCAAACCAGGGACATTCATGAGGTTAAAACTCAATTCCTCCAAGTCATCTATGGCTATTGGATACGTCCAAGTATTTTTGGGATCCGTATCTACTAGTGCTTCTAGTGGGGTTTGATTAATTCCTAGCAATCCAGCGACACGTTTTTCATAACCCCCGCGTTTTTTGAATCCCCATGAATAGGTAGGTTCGGTAATTTCTTCTTGCAAATAATTAATTCCCAATCCTCTACCATAACTCAATTCTGGATACCGTCGTAAAAAACGCTTTTTGTCATCTATAATTTCTTGATCTTGAATACTAAATTCTGCTAATCCTTTTGCTTCTTGCTGAATTTTATAATTCATAAACACATAATCGCTAAAAGACTCTCCAAAACGTGCCATCAAATGATCCATCATACGATTCTTACGATCGTAGAATGTTTCTTCACTCTCATATAGCGAACGGTCGGTAGGATGCTCGCCTTTTTCTATGAGGTTTTTCAACCCCAAAGCATAGATTTCTTCGGAGAAAAAGGTTGTGGTTACTCCTGGTATGTTTTCAATATATTTTGCGAAATAGGTTTTGTCCACATCTGGATCTTCAAATAAACTTTTGGTATCAAATAAGTGTTTGCTATGATATAATTGATTAAAAAAATCGCCTAGTAACTGATCAAAATGCTGCAAATACCCTTTGAGTTGCTTGGCTTGCGCTTTTCTAACAGCAGGAGCTTTGTCGGATAAATGTCCTTCTCCAATACCATAGGTCAATGGAAAATCTTCTTGTATGCTATCATAAGTAGCTAACTCATAATGCGTCCCCATAGGAACCGGAAGATCATTGGTAATATCCTGTAGTTTATAATCATTGTTTTGTGTTTTGAGATAGTACACGCCTTGGCTAAACTCTAGCATTCCGCGCTCTGGGATCAAAAATGGAATCCCATCTCTAAAAAACAATAATTTGGATTTTTTGAGTTCAAAAACGGGGCGTTGCTCCCCATTGAGTTGCAAACACCACGGTTTACTACTTAAATTCTCTATAGGTTTTCCCTGTTTGTTGTAGGCAGTGAGCAATACATTATTCACTGCTTTGATACCTTCTAGCGCCATCAATGCCGCAATAATATCTGAAGCGTGAATACAATCTGGTAAATCGGCTCCTGCTACTTCTTCATCTTTCAAAAAACCATGTATTAACGATGGACCATTAAAAATCTCTGGCGTTGTTTGCCCCTCTTCCAGCAACTGTGGTAAGGTATAAAACCGAATAGGTGGATTGAATAACTCATCAATAGTTTGTTGTATTTTGGCCAGCATTTCTTCCGCATCAGCATCGTTCGTTAATTCGATATCTGCACAAACTCCAATAGCAACATTGGTTACCGTATCGATGCATAACCAATCTTCTGTCAGATTTCTGTTTTCTTGTAATTGGTTTTCAATTTGTCCATAAATCGCTGTAACTTTTTCTTTTTTGAGTTTAAATTGGTTAATGTTTTCTGCGATGGGTCGTTCTCTTTCAAAATGTTCTTTCACTAATGCTAATTCTGAAAGATCATACGGTGTGATAAAAAAGGTCAGCGACTGTGTATTATTAGAAGCTCTAACCACTGTGATTTTTACCTTCTTTTTGTTCTCCTCCTCATTCTCGACCTCCCCCTTATCATTTACCTCCACTACAGCCAAGATCTGGATCTTACCAGGGGTATTCATCCTTTGGAACAAGGCTGTTTTTGGATCTTCCCATGAATCAAAATCTGGAACGATCGTTACTGCCACGAAGCGATCGTCTTCCATCCAAGAATAATCCATTGCCACTTCATTCAATTGTCCTAGTTTTAAATCATCACTTAATTCTACCACCACTTTGTTCAGCCCTCTTATGGGTAATTTGTTGAGTGGATTCCCGAATCGATCTGGTGTAGATAGACTTAATTTATCCTCTTTAGGATTTACATATATCGGCACTTCATTTTCTAAAGGGCGATAATAACCATTCGTATCTACTGCGGCTTGATGATGGATAATCCATGCATTGTTTACCCCAACTATATCGATCAAAAGTTTACGATAATCCAAAGTGGTCAATGGAGCATTGGTTAGAATGTTTTTTGCCGTAAAGAAGGTTTCATTCTTGATTTGTCCATCGGTATCCGCTAACAAATCTTCTATCGGAAAATCGGTACGATACCCCAGTTCTGTTATCGCATAACAAAGCACCTCCATAATCGTAATTCCGGGATCATGTGCGTTATAATCCGTCCAGAGCGTATGCGACAGTTTTTCTATATATTCTTGTCCCGCTGCGCGCAGGAATTCGTAATCCTGTGATAGGTTCAGCGTACGACTTCGTTCTATGTAATATTCAGTATTCATATGCAGCAGGCTTTAGTAATAGTGTTAATCTTATGACTATGCGGCACAAAAAGAGTGTAAGCAGTTTTGGGTACAATCTTTTCGACATCATTCATTCGCTGCGCAATCGCATCCGAACTGGCTTCCAAAATGAGATGATTCACTTTAAAATCCATAATATAATCCACAAAGGGTTGTTGCTCTACCAATTGCAATAGTCTGGACTTTTCGATTTCTGATTGAAAGACGATCGCTGTAGTATTTTCAAACGCCCATGGACTCAGATAGGTATTAATGACATCCATGAGTAACTGATCATATAATCTGTTATCTGCTCCTGGAATCTCTTTATACTTCACGCTAAAATCTAACTCTAGTTTTTCTAACTGTGGTGGTTTTACCGCGATCCGAACATGGGGAGAAGTTTTGGATTGCAAGAATTCCTGTATGCGTTTCATCGTTCCTATGCTTACCAACGGCTTCCATGTATCGGGCACCTCTGTATTTCTGGCATTGCCCACAGGAATTACCGTGACATAACCCGCACTGGTATTAGAAATTTCTACAGTATCGTAGCGATGATGATTTAGGCATTTTACCCTAAATACTTCTGGAAAATGATGCAACACCAATTTTTCCCAATCCCAAGTGGTAATCGCCTTGTCTTTGTGACGTAAGCGTTCACTGCTATTCTGATAAAAGAGAGGGTTCGTATCTGCTAGCTTTCCTCCAAATGAGGCATAAGGCTGATTGATGGCTTTGATCTCATTTTTAGGTTGAAATAATTTTGAAATGGTTTCTGCAGGAGTATGTGCTATAAATTCGACCCCTGTATTTTCAAAATCGATCAATGTCGCTTTTAAAGCTTGCGTGTGAATTCCAATGATATCGCAAATGGCATCTATCCGTTCTTTGACGGCAATTTTGATCCACCAAAAACCAGCGGGAAATTGTTGTTGCTCAAAAATGGCTATATCTTCCGGTGCCTTAAGTTGAATCAAACCAGATTGGGTCAGTCCATTGGTCTCATCCCCCAATTGTTCTGGTTCAAAAGGAGTCCATGTGCTACCCTGTAAATAACTCCAACGCACTTCTGCAGCTACTTGTCTAGGATTTGCTGTTCCTTCTGCCACCTGTAATAGCAGGCTAATCGAGTTCCCCGCTGCTACATCTTTTAACCCAATAAATAGTTCTCCCTCATTCGAAATACTGGGCAATACAGTTGCTTTTTCGTTGGTTATTTCTTGGTATCCTTCTGGGTAAAGCTGGTATACTTCTACAGGGTTCTTCTCTTCAGAGCTCGCTTCATAGGTAAAAGAAATAGCTTCTATAGTAGGTATATAAGGCAGTATGGTTGAATTTTCACTTTTTGCTTGATCGATAAAATTTTGCAAATACTTTTCACCACTATACGAAGCATCTGTTAATAGAATACGAGCAAAACCATTAGATTCGCTGGGCGTAAGCTCCTCGTTTTCGGCAAATTCATAAGGAATCGCATCGATATTGTATAAATTATACTCCGCATCATTGTCCCAATTACTTTCATCTTCCCAATTGCCATTCTGCAATACTTGCGCATTGGTGTTATTTATAAAGTTCCAACTAGTGGTATAACTTGATGTTTGAGTAATATCATTGGGAGTACCACCAGGAGTATTGCTAGCAACTATAGTTTTGGACGCAGAAGAATCTATCTCTTTTGAAAATTTTGTCCCTGCTACAATTTTCTCTTTCGTAGTGGTAATTAACTTCCCTTTCGCGCCTTTTTTCATAAAAAACTCGTTACTCGAGAACGTTAATCCTAGTCCCGTTTTGGGAATGGCTCCAAAAGGTTGAAACGACTTGGTATGATCTACCAATCCCGTATCATTATATAAACTGAACAACCCATATTCCTCCACATCCACCACCATACTGACTGTCGCGAAGCTGTGATTATGCAGTGCTCCGTTTTTTGCCACTATTTTAAGTACTGGGAAAAGTGTATCCAATTTCACTCCTTCATGAAGCTCCGAGTCATAAGGGATAATTGGACTATCATTAGCGGTCAAGGAAATGACAAGTTGATTTAGCTTATCAGTACTTGCTGTAACGGGTATCCATTCTTCTTCTCCAGTAAGATAAAAATCATAATGCGTTGTAGTTAGACCTACTTTTGCATTATTACGGTCTGTAAATGTGAGGATAATCGTTCGTTTTCCACCTTTGAGATATAGTAAAGGACTTGCGATAAGCAACCCAAAATCCTGGGCAATATGTTCTTTGGTAAAGGGTTTCCAACTGTCCCCCGTTGCATTTAGTTCTGTTAGATCTCGAAAATAATAGGTGTTTTCATTTTTGTATCCACTAAAAATTGTTGCTAAGCTTGCTTGATTGATCGCAATATCTGCGCTTGCTTCATAAAACTTATTGCGGCCTTCGGTATCTTTCCCAGCTGGGAAAACAGCCCCTTTTTCAATCAAAAATGGCGCAGTATTCTGATGTGGTTCTACATAGAGATGTACGGAATCGGCGATAGCCTTCTCAGGTGCCAATTGTAAAACATCTTTATAATAGAAATCCAAATGTCTTTGAGTAAAGGTGTTAAGATCATCCTGCGCATACTTGAATAAGCGTAAAAATGTCAAAAACAAAGCATAATGCGGTGAATTCTCCGAATAGCTATCTAGTAATTTATACAACTCCTCATGACTCTTGGTTTTCCACCCTGATAATAATCCAAATAGCGTTTGAATCCTTTTGTTGAGTATATGATTTTG
The DNA here is from genome assembly GCA_964650425.1 of uncultured Flavobacteriaceae bacterium. Classification (GTDB taxonomy): domain Bacteria; phylum Bacteroidota; class Bacteroidia; order Flavobacteriales; family Flavobacteriaceae; genus Aquimarina. The sequence continues at coordinate 28,979 of CAZYRG010000002.1, read as the reverse complement.
CAGTTCCCATACAAGCGCCTCTGCATCCAAAACCTGTATTTCACTCACAATATCTGTAATAAGCGCATTAATTTTTGGCAAAGAACTCGTGTAATAGGTCTTGATTTCAAGCGTATCGGGTAGCTTTTGGATCTTTTTATCCAGATCTTCAATATGCTCTAGCAGGATTTTAAAAAAAGAAATGATTTCTTCCTGGTTGGAGGCTATACTAGAATTAATAATTAATTTACGACGTAAAATTTGGAAATCAGATAAATAGATATCAATTTTTAAAGAAGCTATTTGTGCTATAATCGAAATAGGTTCCCATTGAAAAAAGGTATTCCAACGCCATTCTCCTACCTCATTATGAAAATTAAGCTGTCCTGATAACTTATTGACTGCTGTTATTAATTCATGAATACCCCGTTCATCCACCTGGACAAAATCCGTTTGCAGCCCTTGTAGCATACGGCTATCCTGCGTACTCCCCGGTGTTTTGTGATTTGATATGTTTGGTTGACACTCTGACATCGCTTTTAGCTTTTGATATACGTCCCTTCTTTTAGATAAAATGGATACACATAATTAAACCGAGAGTTGGTCGTGCGTATCGTATACTGTAATTCAATATTGATAATTCCTTCTTCGCTACTTGGGCTGGTAAAAAACACCTCATCGAGCTGGATTCTGGGTTCATGCATTAAAATGGCCTTCTCGATCAGTAATTTGATCTTGGTTAGTAAGGTCACTGTTATATTCTCGAATAACATAGCATCTAGTGCACATCCATAATCCGATCGTTGAATTCGCTCCCCAAGCGTTGTACTCATCAGGATATGTAAACTCTGTTCAATATCCTCTTGATCACTCACCATAACCACGGATCCTTTGGCAAAGTCAAATGTTGGTGGAAAGCTCCATCCTGTTCCTAAAAAGTGTTCGTTTTTCATGATTTGTTTTATTTGAGACGTAGCAGGCTACTTTTTTGCTTTTGAGACGTAGCGTGCTACGTCTTTGCTTTTGAGACGTAGCATGCTACGTCTGTACGTTATGCGATTTGCACGGTGGGTAATCCAAATACGATGCTGCCTCCGTGGGCCGTGCTATCTCCCATTCGTGCTGCTGGCTTGCCTCCTATCATCACACTCGATGATCCTGCAACAATCGTATCTGGTGGTCCTGCACAGGTACAGGAATCTCCTACTACAGCTGCTGGCTGCCCTCCTATCAATACGGTGGTATTGCTACCTGGTAAAATCGGACCTCCAACATGTGGTTTTGGTCCGTCCGACATCGGACATACATGCATATCGGTTGTTCTTGCTGCTGCTGGCATGGTTTTATGGTTTATTATGGTTGTCCCTCACCCTAGCCCTCTCCCAAAGGGAGAGGG
>CAZYRG010000002.1:0-27504 GCA_964650425.1 uncultured Flavobacteriaceae bacterium | reverse complement strand
TTTTATGGTTTATTATGGTTGTCCCTCACCCTAGCCCTCTCCCAAAGGGAGAGGGAACTCAGATAAACTCCCTCTCCCTTTGGGAGAGGGCCGGGGTGAGGGCTAATTCAACTTGATCATCTGTCCTTTGACTTCCATCATGGCAGATGCCTTGATCGTTTGTTTTACCCCTTCGGTTTTAATATCTTTTCCTGCTTTCAGCATGATATCTTTGGCACTTTCTATAGTAATTCCGTCGGCATTCATGATAATCTTATTGCTATTTTCATCTTCTAATATGAATCCCTTTTCCTTATCACTTAGTAAAAATTTATTCCCCTTTTTAGTACTTATTTCTATTGATTTGTCTTCATCGTTCAGTACTATTCTAGTTTCTTCTTTGGTAACAATTCCTTGCTCATAATTCTCTGCGGTAATATCAAAGGGTGGCGGATTAGCACTACTGTATAATTTCCCTAAAATAATTGGAGCGTCAGGGTTGTCATTTAGGTTTCCTAATATTACCTCATCTCCCACTTCTGGTATAAAAAATCCTCCACGTCCATTGCCTGCTTGTATAGAAGCTAACCGTGCCCAAACACCATCTCCTGTTTCTGATACGGAAGTGTTCCGTACTCGAACTCTAAACTGATTTCCAGGATCATCTTGTAACTGTGTGATTATGCCAATCTGCAATCCTCCCATAGTATTGGTCTGTCCCATTCGGGCGGTATTGGTTGTCGTTGAGGCTCTTGTATTTTCTGCAAAAGAGTTGTTACTTTCCAAACCAAAACTATATTCGGTATTCCAACAACCATTCTCTATTGTATGATACTCTTTACTGATTAACAGCGGGCGATCATCCAGCGCACTATTTACTTTTTCAAAACTTATATACTGACCATATTTTGCCGTTGTATTTCCAAAAGTTTTAACCATTCCTTTGACACTGGCCAAGACATTCTTGGCGGCTCTAGCAGCGGTCATTTTCTGAATCGTCTCCGTACTATAATTCGACTGACTCATATCAATTAATTCCGTCCCTTCACTAGGAGTTGCTCCTGCAGTGGTTTGCGTTTCTGCTTCTTGGGTGTCGACCGTCTGTGTTTCTGGATTCCATACACGAACCTGCACACTAGATACAATCTCTTCTTCACGGCCTTCAAACTCAAAAACATTCACTCCGTTCTTAGCTACATAGACCGCTTCTTCTACTTCAGCAGTGCTATCAAAGGCAGAAAATATTCCCTCTCTGAGTGTTGTCATCATTCCCAAGGCGTCCAAATAACTTACGATATAATCCCAGGGTGTCACATTTGATGTTTTACTTACGGTCTCATCACCGCCAACTTCAAGAGTAACTTGATTTTCGACACTGATGTGGTTTAAAAAACGTGTCATTTTATCGTTAAAAGTTTCATCTGGTATCACCTCTTGTTGACTCATCAGGTTTACCGCAATATCTTTACACTCAATTTTGGTTTCAAAACCTGCCTCTGGATCTACATTTTTTTCTAATTTGAAGACCATCCCCCTAAAAAGGGTCACCGGATCCTCTCCATTTCTTACTTTGATCTCAATAATATCATTTACGGCAATGACTGCATTTTTTAAAAGATCATCATCCTCTGTAGTATCCGGATTTGAAGCAATAAAATGGAGTTTTGCAAACGGGATTTTATTCAGTTCATAGTGTACACTGGCCTTTTTGAGCACTGTATGCAATCCACTAATACTATCATTTAGCAAAATCTCATATTCCAGATTTGTTGCTGTCGGTATGTAAGGTATCACTGCCATACGCTTATTTTAATGGTGGAAAAAACAATCGTTGTCCGGTTTTCAATTTCCGGAATCCTAATAACCTATTCGCTTTGGCTGCATCGATATAATATCCTTTATGCGCATAGGTCTGCTCTGCCAACAATGCAAACTTATCTTGTTGTTCCACTATTTTTTCATGCGTGATATCTGGCGACTGATTGTTTTGCTCCGCAGCCATCACTTCATAAGACTGCGTTTCTTTGAACTTACAAACTGCATTCGCTCGAATCGGACGACCATCTCTACGAAAAACTTTGTAGGTAATATTGATATTGGTCAATCGACATTCTAACTTGTAGCTTCCCCACAGCAATCGCAAAAATCGCGGTTCATGTTGATCCCCATTATAACCCGACAATAACTCTTTGAACTCGTCTAACTCCGTCTCTACCGTTGCAGCTTCCTCAAAAGGATTCGCTATTGCAGGTTTCAAGACATCAACCAGACTATCAGCGAGCGGTAATTTCTCTACCTTTCCATCTTTGATTTTAGCAGGCGGAATAACACCAGAACTATCAAAAACAAAGTCAAAGCTAACCTCTTCACTCCCAATTTTATTGAATCGCAAATTCTGACTTGAGGAACCCATAGCTTGCCCTTCACAAAACTCAATGTCTTTGTTAATGCTATAACTATTTGGGTTCACCTGAACAAAAATGGTTTTGATGGCTTCATTATCCTTAAAGCCTTGATTCGGATACACTTCTATCCGCATTTTGTCTATTATACCTAATGCTCCCGCTATCATCGCTCTTGTCTTTCTTTAAGGATTTCTAAAATTTCTTTTGTACATGATTTTATCACCGAAGCCTTTAGTGCTTTGATATCAATCGAATCTTTTGCAGGACCTATAACTTTTTGTGGTGCCTCAGTCACTTCAATTTTGAACTGTAATTCTTTTATTTCTATGGACATAAGCTTGTGTTATGGAAGTGGTAGTTCTTTAAAAAACTGATACTTAAGCGTAAAGGTTTCGATCACCATACTGTTCTCTTCAGCATTAAATCCAGAGGTATCCAAACTCACCGGAATGGCTTGCGACACATACCAGACTTTGACAGGATTATGATTCTCATTCAGCAAAGAAATAACCAAATTGGCTGGGTGAAATACAAAATTGTTCAATGCATTATTTACCCATAATTTTAACCCTGAAATCTCTCCTGTCAACCCACGTTTTAATACTAAAGGATCAAAGGTATTTTTGGAAGGAAGAGAAATCTTAAACTGATTTTGTCCTCCTTCCGAAATCTCATCCATTTGCATGGTGGATTTGAGACCACTGACACTCTGAAATTTAGTATCAATACTAAACTGCGGCAGTAACTCAAATATCACTGAGAAATGAAACCCAACTAATGGCATTGCATCTGGCATGACCTATACGTGTTCTAGTACAAATCCATGATTTGCCAGTTCTATGGTATCAATAGCATTGCCATTCTCTTCTGCCTTGAGGTCCGTACACTTTAGTGAAACAATAAAACAATCTTTTACCGTCCACTTCAGTGCAGGTTCATTGAGTTCATTTAACAAAGAAATGGTGATGGTGCGCTTTTCTACGGTATTTAATGCTACGGTATCGTACCATTCATAAAATTCATTATCTCCATGAAACACGCCACCTTTTAGTGTGATATTGCTCAGTTTTTGCATCCCTGGTTGTTTCTGTTTAAAGAACTCCTTACTAGACCCCTCACGGTATTCTAATAGTTCTACATCTTTATTCAATCCGGATACTTCTTGAAATCCTATTCGTGTACCACCCCAGTCTACGCTGAAATGAAACTTTGGTAATGGAAAATCTGCCATGATATGTATTTTTTAAAAATTAATATTTTGAAACTCTTAAGAACGCTGTTGCGTTTGTGTAAATTCTAGAATAATGAATTCTGCAGGGCGGGATGGTGCATACCCGATCTTAACAATCATTCTACCTTCATTAATATCCTGCGGACTCATAGTCACATTGAGGCCAACACTTACAAAAAAGGCATCTGCTGGCTTAGCACCGGCTAAGGCACCATCTCCCCAAAGTGTGGTTAGATAATTATCGATCATTCCTTTTACATTGACCCAAGTCTGTTTTACATTAGGTTCAAAAACAAAGTTCATACAGGCTTTTTTTGCGGACTCTTCGATCATATTCGCCAAACGACGTACATTGATATAGCGCCAATCATTACTATTGCCATCTAAGGTTCTACCGCCCCAAACCAATAAACCTTTACCAGTAAATTTCCGAATCGCATTAATCGATTTACCCGACTCATGGATATTCATGGTTGCTTGCTCCTTGTCATTAATATCATCCGTTAATCCAATAATACCAGCGACACTAACATTTGCAGGTGCTTTCCAAACACCACGTGTAGCATCTGTATTTGCATAGACTCCAGCAATTGCTCCACTAGGAGGAACCGTATTCATGGATTGTGAAAGTCCGGCAAGAATAGAAGGATATATAGGAAGTTGAGAAGTCAAATCATTTTCGATTTTTAGCTCATAATCTTCAATACTAGCCATCACACTATTCATGGCCGTAACCACCTCACTATGTATTTTGTCTAAATGCGCCTGAATTTTACTGAAATCTGGATCAGTTGGCGTTGTTGCATCATTAATCTGATCTTCAAATGGATTTGGCGAAGACTCAGGATAGTCACCTGCCGCCGCATTATCATTTACATCGCCCCAAACTCCAGTATAATTACCATTTATGCCAGAAAGATCGACTGCGTTAGTTCCTGTAAGTGCACCATACGCGATATTAAAATCTACTAATTGCTGCGCAAAAGTGGTTAAGGACACTGGTATAACACCATTGATAAATGTTTGCAAACCAGTATTTGTCAAACCCCCAGTTGAATCTCCTAGCACCGCTAGTAAATTCCAAATTTTAGTAAGATACGGTGCTACATTAGCCTCGGTTCCTGCTATATCATCTTTGGTATTTGCTGTTTTTGCGGCATCCCATGATGCCAAAACACCATCAGCAGGATCTCCGTCACTAGTACTAGCATTAATGTCACTATGTAGACTATCAAAATCTGTCAATAATCCCGAAATTGTGGTGTCAGAAGAATACATTGCATTAAAATCTACTCCACCAGCTTCTATTTGCTTTAATCTAAATTGATATCCAAAATTGGTTTTCAAATACGGGTAATACGAAGCTCCGTATTTTAGGTTTTGATTGCCAGTGGCATCTCTAAAATTTGCACTATCACTATCCAAACCTGCTCCATCTTCTTGTACGACGTCCATTATGGTAAAGCGATCCATGAGTTCTGCACATTGCTTCAACGCATGTTGTTGTACCAATCCAAGATTTGTAGCGCCAAGATTAATTCCATCAGGAAAAAGTAATAAGGTAGGTTCATCATATTTTTCTAAAAGGTCAATACCGTCCGTAAATGTTGTAGTTGGTGTTGTAGCATCCAAGGTTGCATCATAATCCCCAATAGAAACGATATAACATTCTCCACCTCCATTGGCATAAAACACTCGCAAGCTATTATAAAGTTTGAAATTACTTTGTGCTACATCATAAGTATCCGTAGCAATATTAATCGTAATACTTTGCGGTTCAGGAGCGCCTCCAAATAATTGTTGATACTCCAATAAAGAAGTGATTTTTGTAGGAGTCGTTGGTCCATACGCTGTATACCCAATAAAAGCAGGTATTGCCGTTGCTACTTGTGCAATACTTGGTGGGAATCCATCTTTTTCGAATACATAGACCCCTGGTGTTTTGATTGAACTTATCATAATTTCTAGGTTTATATTTTAGTAATGTCTCTTGTTTATATTAATCAATAGTAATATCTCCTGTCTCTTCCAATTGGCCTGCGATATTATCTGGATCTGCATCTTCATATAGCTTGATATTGAACATTTCAATTTCATTTTCACCCTCTGCTGCTTCATTTTGGATCGTAACCATACGCATTCTATAGAGTACGGATGGCATATATTTGTTTCCCAACATGGCCCATAATTGATTGAGTTCACTAATTTTTAAGCTCTCCAAATCCAAAATGAGGGTTGTATCATCAAAAGTGAATACATGGTCTTTTTGAAAGCACCCGATTACTCCTTCTAACTTATTGATTCCTTCTATATATTTTTCTTGAGTTTGCTCTTTGGTATAGGCAGTAAATAATATGGAGACAACCAGATGCTGTGCTGGGTTAGGGAATTTCTCTAGCGTATTGTCACTAGTTCTTCTATAAAGATTCGGATTTCTGGCGGTGATATCTTCTTCTATATTTACAATAGATAAAATAATAGGAAAAGAACTCTCTAAAAACTCATCACCATCGTTGAGTGCAGCAATATTTGCTATTTCTACCCAATCGGCACTACCACCACTGTTTGTGGTATCGATATATTCATCGACTTTCGTCTTTAGCAGTGTTAATGATTTTTTTAGTAACTCAGACATTGCCTTTCGTGTTTTAGGAAGGTTGTGTTTTTTTCTGAGTACTAAGTACTTAAAATAACCAAGGTAATTTATCGGGATTTTGTCCCTTTTAGCTAAGGGTTTTTACCCCCTTTTTTTAAAGAAGTAAAAAGTTTGAGGAAAAGCCATAATTTTTATTGAAGTATTTTTCAGAAATTGCACTATAGAATAATATTGTCCTCAACACAGACTAAATTACCGAAGAATAACCCTTGTTTTTGACAGCTAGTTGATATATACTCGCACTACTTTTGAAAACAATTCGAATAAAAAAATGACGTATCGTGATTGCATTTTTTATGATAAGTATAGTCGGAGGAATTTTAAAGTTCCTAATAGCACTTCTTAAAGATGAAGTGGAAACTCTTGATGTAGTAGCATTAGCCTACGGCGTATTAGTCTTTGTTCTAATGGCCTTTTATTATCTGGATACGGGGATCGATGTATTGGATTTTTAATTATGCCATAAGCTGAATAATTTACTTCGAATATATCAAAAAACTTATCACCCCAGCTGCTTATAACGATCATAGGCTTTTTTGAGTTTTTCATCATAACGATTACTTCGATAACCACTACCGTTATATCCTTCTGCAAACTTCGCCCAGTTTTGCTCTTTGAGCCATTGTAATAAGGGCTTGTTTCTAAAATTTGTTCTTTCTATAAACTTCCCAAAGGCTTTGAGATGTTCACGCTCGTGCTCATACATTTCGGAAACAAAATGATCCACAGAAGCATAGCCCAAAAATTCATAATGAAAACCCATAATCTGAAAAGCGCCCCAAGATGCAGACGCATAAGCTGCTTCATGAAACGCCGCATCATCAGACATGCCTGCAGCTTTCTCCAAACGTGTATATTCCCCTGCTCCACCCTTATAGTGCGTTTTTGTCCAACGACTATACAAGACGTCTTTAGTCCTTGTTGTTACAAACTCTTCAGGATTGACACCACGCTTTTTTAATTCCCGCCAAAAAATATGTCCTTCAAACAAAATTCTAGGTCTTCCGTGTACCAAAAACCCTTTACCACTACTCTCTACTTCATTCACTGCCTTGACTGCTGCTAACTCCAAATCAAGTTGAGTAGCGAAGTCTTTTAAATCTTGTTCTGATAACAACTTATCATTGAAGACAATTAATTGTTGCTCCGATTCAATTAGCTTAGACCAGGTTTTGAGACCTACAATTCCATCTACTACTAGCTTATTTTTTAACTGAAAATCCATAACAGCCTCATGGGTATCTTTTCCAAAATACGTAGACACATAGACATCGTATCCTAATTTAACCAAAATCTCTTCTAACATATGTACTTCTTGCCCTCTTGAGCGATATCGAATGGTTTTCATAAGATGAAATTTATAAATCATATTGAAACTCCATCCAAGATAATAAAACTTTGATTACAAATAAATTATAGACCAATAGATCTTTTCAATGACCGTAAAAAGTAATCACATTAAAAAGTAATTTATAGAAATACATTGTTCATCCTAAATAATCTTGAAGCATTCATCCGAAAACTACATCAAAACAAAAAAACCCCATATCCACTACAGATATGGGGCTTTTACCCTAAAAAAATAATTATTATTTCGATATATAGATTTGATATGACCAAGCTGCCAATTCAACTCCTTTTCCTTTTTTCAGTATTTGTTTAGCACCTGTAAAAGCATTTATGAAATCTCCTTTTATGTCAACATCATAGTAGGTAGGTTTTGCACTCAAGTTTCCTATAAATAGTAAACGTTTCCCTTCTTTGGCTCGTTCAAAAGCAAAAACATTGGGATCATTCATAGCAATACGCTTAAAAGAGGCCTTGTTTTTACCACCATGCAAAGCTGGATGTGTACTTTTAAGTTTCCCTAGTTTTTCTAATAATTCCCAAGTACCTCCTTTGGTTTTGAGAATCGTATCTTTTTCAAAAAAACGTAACCTCTTGTCCATATCATATTCTTGACCACTATAGATCAAAGGCATTCCAGGTAAGGTATAGGACAATGCTGTCATAATAGCAGCGGCCGCTCCCATGCGTTCTTTTATGGTACCATTCCAGGAGTTTTCATCGTGATTTGTCACAAAATTCATCAGAATATCATCTTTTTGATATAACGAATCGATTTTTGCTAGACGTTTATCTAATGCAGCGACTGTTTTCTCACCCTTGGCAATATCATTCATACGATGATGGGTATCCCAACTGTACCCCATATCAAAAGCTTTATCTAACAGTTCAGGTTCCCAACCTTCTGCTAACATAAAAATGGGCTTTTCTTTCTTTAATGCAGCTACTGTTGTTTCCCAAAAATCCGTTGGCACCATTCCAGCAACATCACAACGGAAACCATCCACATTTTGTTCCTTGAGCCAATACAACATGTCTTCTTGCATTTGAGCACGCATTTCTTGATTATCATAATTGAGATCTGCTACATCGGTCCAATCGGTATCTACAGTGTGTGTAATCTGCCCCAAACTATCTTTGGTATAATATTCTGGATGTTCTTTGAGCCAAACATGATCCCAGCCCGTGTGATTTGCCACCCAATCCAAAACCACAAACATCTTATGTTCATGTGCTACATTGACTAGCTTTTGAAAATCTTCTAAGGTTCCAAATTCGGGATTAATCTTAGTATAATCAGATACGGCATAATAGCTCCCTAAGGTCCCTTTACTTTTGGTCGTCGAAATAGGATATATCGGCATCAACCAAATAATTTTTACTCCTAACTTTTTTAGCTTCGGGATATCATTGGTAAAGGCATTAAAAGTTCCTTCGGGTGAGTATTGACGAATATTCGCTTCATAGATTACTGCTGTTTCCAAATCAGTATCCGTAATAACAAATTCCTGATTTTGCGTGTTATCAGCAACAGTTACCGCTAATTGATCAGATGTAGTTTTTGTAGCGTTTTTACAACTCACTGCCATCAAAATTATGAGTAATATATAACTTATTTGATTTTTCATATTAGTGTTTTTTTGGGATAAAAACATCCTCTACTCCCCTTCAAAGGGGGAATTATTCATTTTAAATATTTATAACGTCTCGAGTAACACGATATCAAACTGGGTGTTCAGTACTACTTTTCCATTTGCAACCACCGCTTCTTTACCTGAGTAGGCATCTACTACTTTAGTTCCATCTTTAAAAACGCTTGCAATACTGAGTTCTTTTTCGCCAGAAGGCAAATCTAAGCCTACAACTACGCTATCTGTATAATCACCCTTTGTATACGTTCGTTCAAAAGTATAAGGTGCTTCAGAAAGTTTTTGGTGCACTCCAGCTCCAATAGCAGGGTGTTTAACTCGGAACTGTCCTAATTTCTGCCAGTGTCGATGTAATTTTTGAATTTCAGCATCCGATTTTAATGCATCCCAATTCATAAAAGAGCGTAGGTTGGCATCGCCTTCTGCTCCTTCTTTTTTTAAGATTCTTGCAGATTCATCACCGTAATACACCTGTGATATTCCTGGGCTTAATAACAATTTTGTAGCCGATTCTTTTGTTTTGGTTCGCATTTGATCAAAAGGACTACCATCATCATGAGAACTGATATAATTAAGAACTCCATACCCTTTTACCGGACCATTCATCAAATTGGAATATTTGATAAAAATCTCCTCATACGATTTTTGGGCATCATATTTAAAATCAAAATTGATCATCCCATCAAAGCCATATTGGAAATAATCTACTTTTTTATCTCCAAAATCGAAAGCTCTTGGATTATGCACATTATAGTTATAAACTTCTGCAGCTAAATAGAACGCATTGTTATCTAAAACTTTCTCTGGGTGTAAAGTTTTCCATTGTTTAAAAGCGTAGTTACATTCGGTTTCAAACTCTTTCCACACTGTTTCTTCGGTATGTTTAACGGTATCACAACGATACCCATCGATACCATAATCAGTAATGTAATCTGTAAGCCATTTGATGATATAAAATCGTGGTGCTCGTGGATAGCCTGTTCTTGCAAAAAAGGCATCTAATTCTTTTACTTCTTGCTCGTAACGCCCTTCTTTTTTCCATTTTTCTGCTAACTGTGGTGGTAATGCTACATCCGAATTATTTTCCGTTTTTACGTCAGGTAAATTCTTAACCAAGGTACATTCAATAGTTCCTTTATAGCTATCAAACGTACAATGCGGATTTTCGCGCACCCAACCTTTTGGCCATACGGGGTCTTTTTTTGTAACGGGACCTGTATGATTGATTACTGCGTCTAATACCACTCGAATCCCTTTTTTATGTGCAGCTTCTACCAACGCTTTTAAATCTTCATCTGTTCCAACATTAGAATCTAATTTGGTCCAATCTTTGGTCCAATACCCATGAAAACCATAAGTCACCCCAGTACCTTCATCTACGGCTCCATGAACCTGCTCTACCACTGGTGTCATCCAAATAGCATTGATGCCCAAATCGGTAAAGTAGCCTTCATTAATTTTTTGTGTAACCCCCTTGAGGTCGCCCCCATGATATCCTCTAAGTACTGCAGGTTTTTTGGAACGATCAAAGTTTACATCATTCGCAGTATCCCCATTGTTAAACCGATCTGTCATCATAAAATACAGATTGGCCGCTTCCCAGATGAATGGAGTTTTTGAAGTTTCTTGTTTTTGGGTTTCCGTTTTCTGATTATTCTGTGCTATGGTATGATCTGCAGCAATACCCGCTTGTTTTTCTTTGCAAGAAGAAAGCGTTATTACTACTGAAAGCATTACTATTATTTGTGTTTTCATTTATTTGTTATTTTTCTATTAAAATAGCTTCTGTAATATTCAGAAAATCCAATTACCATACTTCTATGCTAATGGATTTCCCTTTACTTTTCAAAAATACAGGGACTTTTAGTTGTTTCTTCTCTTCATTCCAAGAAAAAGGAACCTTCTTTCCTGCTACTTTTACTTTTGAGGGTTCCGTCGTCCACGTATGAATCACTAAGTTGATTTTCTTATCCTGAGCCTCATAATTTTGCCCTTGCTTTTTAGAAATCAAAATACTAGTTTTCGCCTTGTTGCACTCCCCCTTAAAAGTAAGTAATTCATAAGCGCCTTTTTCAAAAGCGTTTGGCGTATGTCCATCGTCATGATACAGCACTGATTCCGTTGTATAACCACCGGCCTTAGGATAATAGTGTAGATCAAAGGTAGACAAACTATAATCTTCTGTTGTTTGTACGGTTAATACCCTAGGAACAAAGGCACCATCACGTACAAAAGTTGGAATATATTCCTTTACTACAGAAACAGTATGTTTTTTTCCACCTTTATATACTTTATCCGTATAAAAATCAATCCAATTATTCCCTTTTGGAAAATAGATTTCTTGTTCGGTGATTCCCGCTTCTGCAATCGGTGATACCAAAAAGTCATTGCCCCACAAATACGTTTTTGCATTTTCGAAAACAGCAGTATTATCTGGTTCGGAAAACAACAGTGGACGCATTAGTGGTAATCCTTTGGTATGATTCTCAAAAGCTAAGGTATAATTATAAGGCAATAATTGATAGCGCAGTTCAATCGCTTTTTTGGCTAAAGCCTTAGTATGCTCGTCATGAAAAACAGGTTCTGGGGCTATATGTTCTTGCGCATGAGGTCTAAAAATGGGCTGAAAAACCCCATACTGCAACCAACGTGTGTATAATTCGGCATCAAAAGTTTCACCGCCTGCAAAACCACCTAAATCAGAATGCATATAGCCTAAACCTTGCATTCCCATCTGTAATGCGATTTCTGGTTGTACTTTGAGTCCTCCCCAGCTACGATTGACATCTCCAGACCAAGGAATCATTCCGAAACGTTGTGATCCAGCGGCACCAGCACGCATGAGAATAAAAGGACGTTGCATTGGAAAGTCTTTTTGATATCCTTCCTGTACTAAAGCGGCCCATTGATGGCCATAAATGTTGTGTACTTCATTGGCAGATCCAGTAGCATGTTGCAAATCTGAAGGATGCACTTCGGGTTCTCCCAAATCTCCCCACCAGCCTGCAATACCCATATCGGTATATTTTTTATAAATATTCCAGAACCATTCCTTGCCTTCTGGTTTGAAAATATCGATTAGCCCTGTATTACCAAAATAAAATTCATATTGATAGGCTTCTCCTGTAGGTTTTGTAGCTAAAACTGCTTTTGCCACTGCTTCCTCCCATTTCTTGGAGGTACTCAGCACAAAAGGTTCAGTCACTAATACTGTTTTGACGCCTTCTTTACGAAAATCATCAATCATTTTTTTAGGTTTTGGAAAGGAATCCGTTAGGAATTCCAAGTTCCCCATATGTCCTTTTATGTCTTTTCCAAACCAATAAATATCCAATATCACCGCATCTAATGGGATACTATCTTTCTTGAATTTTGCTACTACTTCTTCTACTTCTTTTTGAGAATGATACCCAAATCGACTGGCAAAATTCCCCAGTGCCCAACGTGGTGGCATCGGTTGTTTACCTGTTAAATCAGTATAAATATCTACTATAGAAGACCAATCTGGACCTGCAATCACCTGATAGGTTTTTCGTCCTGAAATGGTTTCATATTGTAAGGTATTATCTCCTTTGCTATCCAAATCCAAAAAACCAATCGGTGCATTGTCAAAATGTAATAAATACTTTTTTGAAGAGGCTACGATAGGCATCGTATAATTCAATAATCCGGAACGATTTTCATAGCCATAATGTGCTTTGTTGTATAATTCCAGACGATTTCCTCGACGGTTCATTCCTAGGGCTCTTGCTCCTCCTCCATACAAGATTTCTTTGTCTTGAAGATTGAATTCTAGTACTTCTGTACTATCGGTTTTGATATACCCTCTTTTTTCTGATAGTAAACTCTTGTTTTTATAGCTATAAAGAAGTTGAAAAGGCTTTTTAACAATCGTTAAATTAATACCATTTGTAGTATAGTGAATGGTATCCTTATTTTCTTTGAATTGTACTGTTTTGGCTAATTTTTGCGGAACTACTGCATGAGAATTAGGATCAAATGCTTCTCCTTTTGGGATAAAACTCGTTTCGATCATCTGATCATTATAGACAACAAAACGATAATAACCATCATTGGTAGTCACCTTCAGATAATCATCATGGATTTCTTTGTCTAGATAGGAACGCTCGGTGTTTTGAGCATACAATATTCCAGAGACAAGGAATAGTATGTATAGTGTTTGCTTCATTTCATGATCTTAAAACCTACAAGGTCAGAAAAAAGACCTTGCAGGTTGGTAATTCTCCTGCTGGGAGAGGATTGGGATAAGGGCTACACCGCAGCAACTTCTTGTTTTACAGATACTTCTTTACCATCTACATAAATCGTCAATCCAGTCTTACCTTCTGTATGGAATGTTGTTCCTTCTTGCGTGACCTGTACTTTGATGATTTGGTTTCTAAAGTTAATTTTAAACGAATAGCCTTTCCATTCTTTAGGAATTTTGGGAGTAAATGATAAAGTATCATTTTTGATACGCATACCGCCAAAACCTTCGACCAAACTCAACCAAGTACCCGCCATGCTAGTGATATGCAGGCCTTCTTCGACTTCTTTATTGTAATCATCTAAATCTAAGCGTGATGTACGTAAATAGAACTCATAGGCTTGATCCATACGATCCAACACTGCTGCCTGAATACTATGTAAGCATGGAGACAATGAAGACTCATGTACCGTGAATGGCTCATAAAAATCAAAATGTCGTTCTAATTCTTCAGTTGTAAACTGATCCTCGAACATATAGAATCCTTGTAATGTATCTGCTTGTTTGATATATGGTGATCGCAAAATACGATCCCAGCTCCATTTTTGATTAATAGGACGTTGTGATACATCCAAATCTGCTACACTAATCAATTCTTTGTCCAAGAAACCATCTTGTTGCAAATATACTTTGTGCTCTTCAGAATATGGGAAATACATATTATCAGCTACATTAGCCCAATCCATGATTTCACTATCCGTAAGCTTTGTTTTTCCAAAAATGCGCTCATAATCTGATTGATGACTTCCTTTTACTTTCTGGATCATCTCAATACAATATTGGATACACCATTTAGCTAAATAGTTTGTATACCAGTTGTTATTGATATTGTTTTCGTATTCATTTGGCCCAGTAACGCCCAAAATCATGTATTGATTCTTAGCATTAGAGAAAGTCGCTCTCTGGTGCCAGAAGCGTGCAATTCCAATCATTACTTCTAATCCCATTTCTGGAACATAATCAAAGTCTCCTGTATATCGCACATAATTGTAGATAGCAAATACCATTGCACCATTTCGGTGGATTTCTTCAAAAGTAATCTCCCACTCATTATGACATTCTTCACCATTCATGGTCACCATCGGATATAATGCTGCTCCATTAGTAAAGCCTAATTTCTCGGCATTTTCGATCGCTTTTTCCAAGTGTTGGTAACGATATACCAAAAGGTTTCTCGCCACTTGCTGATCTTTGGTCGCCATATAGAAAGGCAAACAATATGCTTCTGTATCCCAATAGGTACTCCCGCCATATTTTTCACCTGTAAATCCTTTAGGACCAATATTCAAACGTGCATCTTTCCCTAGATAGGTTTGATTCAATTGAAAAATATTAAATCGAATTCCTTGTTGTGCTTTGACATCACCTTCTATCGTAATATCCGCCATTTCCCATATGTTGTTCCAAGCAGTTGCTTGTTGTGCTAACAAGGTATCAAAACCAGTCTCATAAGCTTCAGTTAAGGCCTTGTTCATCGCAACTGCTACGGCATTTTTTTGATGATTCGTAGAAACGGTATACCCTCCAAATTTATGAATACTACCTGTACTCCCTTTGGGAACATCCATTGTATAGGTTAAACCAATATAGGTTTCTTTTTCTGTTATTTCTGGAGATAAAGCCACTTCTTTGCCATCCAAAAAACATTGATTATTCATACCCGTACAAACATGAAAATCTGTTTTCATGGTACGTGCGGTGATCATCCCACAATTACCAGAATGCTCTACATTTAATGTATCCCAGAACTTATCATCCCAATTGGTATCCTCATTCGTAATACCTGAATCTACATAGGGCGTAAAGCTAATTGCTGCATCTTCGCTAAGTGGTGTCACTTCATAACGAATCGCACCGATTTCATCCAAATCAAGGCTTAAAAAACGTGTTGATGTAACTTGAATTTCTGTATGATTTTGCAAAACGGCTTTAAAAGAACGTTGGTACCAACCCTGTTTCATATTCAATTCTCTTCTGAATTCTGTGACGCTTTTACACGTACTCAAATCAAGGTTCTCTCCATTAACCTGTACATGAATTCCAATCCAGTTGGGGGCATTCAATACTTTTGCAAAATATTCTGGATAGCCGTTCTTCCACCAGCCAACACGTGTTTTATCTGGATAATAAACACCCGCTACGTAACTCCCTTGAAAAGTTTCTCCAGTATAATCTTCTTCAAAATTTGCGCGCTGTCCCATGGCACCATTACCGATGCTAAAAAGACTTTCTGAAGATTTGACACGTTCGTTATCAAATCCTGTTTCTATAATCGACCAATTATCTGGTTGTATATAATCCTGATGCATTTTTTAATTTCTTTTTTGTAAAAGAGGATTAATAAACTTGACTTGAACACTAAGACAACAACCTAAACCTATTAGTTGTTGTTTGGCAAAATCTGCCTATATCATAAGACAGGTAGATTTTGTCAACAGATTGGTTTTTAAAAACAAGCCTTTCTATTAATTCGCTTTATGTTATGTTATATTTTGAGTTAGTTTGTGTGCGATTTTATGCGTTTATAGTGAGCTTAGGAACTTTGTATCGATTTCTGTAAAATCATTAAAGACATAATCCGCTTCGCTCAATGTTTCTTTATCTCCAATACCAATGGCGATCATACCTGCAGCTTTTGCTGCTTGTACCCCTGCCAGGGCATCTTCAAAAACAATACAGTCCGAAGGACGCAATCCAAGCTCACGTGCTCCAATGAGGAACACTTCTGGATCTGGCTTAGCCTTAGAAACATGCGTTCCATCTACCAAAGCATCAAAATCTTCCAAAAGCCCAACCTTATCTAAAATATGGCTTGCGTTTTTACTCGCAGACCCTAAGGCAATTGGATAGTCATTTTCTTTGAGAAATTGCAATACTTTGGGAACATCTGGAAGAATCTCATCTTCTGTCATTTTTTCGATATATCGAAGGTATTCCATGTTTTTGGCTTCCATCCAATACGCTTTTTGCTCTTCGGATGCTTCAATATTCCCTATGGTTAGTAATATTTCTAACGAACGGGTACGTGATACCCCTTTGAGTAGTTCGTTATGTCGTTTTGTAAAAGCAAAACCTAATTGATCTGCAAGGGCTTTCCAAGCAACATAATGATATTTTGCTGTATCGACAATGACGCCGTCAAGGTCGAATATAAATCCTTTTTTAGTCATTGTAATTAATTTTTAATAATGTCATCTTCATCTTTTACTCGAACTACTAGCAATGCCGCTATCAAGAATGATATTCCACTAATTACCAAAGCATATATTGGGTTACCTCCATATAAATATTTTACTAAAGGACCTCCTATCAATGCATTAATAATTTGCGGCAATACAATAAAGAAATTGAAAATTCCCATGTAAACTCCCATCTTGTGAGAAGGAATAGAGCCTGCAAGAATAGCATAAGGCATCGCAAGGATACTTGCCCAACCAATACCTATACCAATCATAGATGCAATTAACCAATTTTCATCTGGCATAAAATAGATGGAAATTAATCCTAACCCACCAATAACCAATGAAAACGCGTGTGTTGATTTTCTACCTAGCTTTAGGGCTATATAAGGAAGAAAGAACGCAAAAACAGCAGATACTGCATTATATACGCCAAACAAAATCCCTACCCAGTCACCAGCATCATTATAAGTAGTACTACTAGCATCATCTAATGGTAAACCATAAATATGATGTGCTATTGCTGGGGTTGTAAAAACCCACATACCAAACAAACCGAACCAAGAAAAGAATTGTACCCAACTTAACTGTCGCATCGTGGTAGGCATTTTTCTAAAATCCGAAAAGATATTCATCAAAGAAGACTCTTCTTCAACATCATGAGTATCTTCAGAGGTATCAAAAGCTTTTAACTCCTCTGGAGAATATTCTTTTGTTGTAAAAACGGTAATCAAAATACTAACGATTAAAACCGCTGCTCCTATCACAAAAGATAATAAAAGATGTAAAGGAACTTTTCCTACTACTGCTTCATTAGATACATCAAACCAGTTTGTCAGCACATAAGGAAGCCAAGAACCAATTACTGCTCCTACTCCTATCAGTACAGTCTGAATACTAAATCCTAGAGTTCTCTGGTCAGAAGGAAGATTATCCGCTACAAGTGCTCTGAAGGGTTCCATCGCTATATTAAAGGAAGCATCCATAATCATTAACATTCCCGCTCCTACCCATAGGGCAGGCATAAAAGCAATAAACATATCGGCTTGTGGCATTAACAATAAACCTATTGCCGCCAAAATGGCTCCTGTCAAAAAATAAGGACGTCTTCTTCCAAGTCTCGTCCACGTTTTGTCACTATAGTGACCAATAATAGGTTGCACTATAAGTCCGGTTAGCGGAGCTACAATCCAGAACCATGATAGTTCATGTATATCTGCACCAAAAGTTTGGAGTATTCGACTTGCATTAGCATTTTGTAATGCGAAGCCCATTTGTATCCCGAGAAAACCGAAACTCATATTCCAGATTTCCCAAAAACTTAACTTGCGTTTGTTCATCAAGTAAAAAATTTGATTCGTTACATGATAAGCAAAAAACGAAAAGAAATGGCATGAGTATTCAATTTGTAGAATACCTGCCTTTTTTAAGTCATACCTATCAAAACTCTATTTAAATGTAGAAAGTGAAAATACAAGCTTTGATATGGTTCAAAGGTATGGAGGATATTTAGTATTTCCAAATACGCAAAACGGCCTAACCCCTTGTAAACACTAGCAAAAACAACATCATAAATGGTGAACTATCATATTTCATACGTTTGCGTAAGGGGTACGTTTATGTAGGATTTTTGATAAAAAAAAGTCAAAAAAAAATTATTTTGACTTCATTTCACGGTAAAAAAAGGAGGTTTTAACCATAATCTAACTTTAATAAACGGTATTTAGAGTTTCAACTTTAGAATTCCTAAAATCAAAAAGGATTTTATCCTTTTCCCGTAGATTCTCGTTGTATTAAACTCGTATCTATAATCACCGTTTTGTACTCTTCTATACCTTCTTCGTTGTTTTCTAATTTATCTATTAGTAATTGTGCAGTACGTTCTCCCATTTGCGCACCATGCTGACTTACTGTTGACAAGCTAGGAATGAAGTGTTTAGAAAGTATTCCATCTGTAAAACCAATTAACGCTACATCATCTGGCACTGTTTTTCCTTGATTCTTTAAGACCCTAGCAACAGTCACCGCAAAAAGTTCGTTGACGGCAAAAACACCATCAATATCTTTATCTTTTAAAAATTCATGGATCGTATCTTCGCAATGAGTGACATCTTCAATTTTAAGGATTAAATCCTCATCCACGGGTACGTCATACGCCATCAACGCACGGCTATATCCTTTGGTACGTAACTTCCCTACACTGACATAATCTACTGTTGTAATTAGCGCAATTCTCCTACAACCATTTGATAATAAATGACTTGTTGCATTTTGACCTCCTCTAATATCATCTATAATTACCTTGTCACAAATTAGCTCATCAATAACACGATCAAACATGATCACCGGCATTCCCTGATTCATCGTCTCTATAATATGATGATGATCGTCTTTTTGTTGGGTTTCTTTGGCTACAGAAATTATAAAACCGTC
The DNA here is from genome assembly GCA_964650425.1 of uncultured Flavobacteriaceae bacterium. GTDB lineage: Bacteria > Bacteroidota > Bacteroidia > Flavobacteriales > Flavobacteriaceae > Aquimarina. Next base: position 8,358 of record CAZYRG010000002.1, on the reverse strand, counting down.
TGCGCTGCCACTGGCCAAGAGTTCCATATTAAGGACTTCTTTGTCAAAAGAATTATTTGACGAACATATAATAACATTATATCCATTAGCATTAGCCACTTTTTCGATCCCTCCTATTACTGTAGTAAAAAAATGATGCACAATCTCAGGAATAATTACGCCTATAGTTTTTGTCTTTCTATTTTTAAGGCTTAAAGCAATGTTATTAGGCTTATAATTATAGAGTTTGGCAAAGGCTTTCACCTTTTGTCGCGTATCTTCGCTAATTTCTTTACTTCCTTTAAGCGCTTTAGAAACTGTCGATATAGAAACGTCTAATTCTTTGGCGATCTGTTTGAGGGTAACTTTTTGTTTCATTTTATTTTACAAATTAGCTAATTAATAGTACCTTAAGTGTAAAAATACTATTTTGAGTTGAAAATTCTTAGGATACAACTCAATAAACGGCTAAATTATGAGTTTCATGTATTATTCTTAACTTTTTTAGTAAAAAATTCCAAAAACCTTAAAAGTTTTTAACACGCAAACGATTTCGTTACGATTATCGCAAAGAATCATTTGCAAGCGAAAACGTTTTTTCTATACATTTACCAACAGAAAGTGAATCTACAAGCTATTTTATTTTAGAAACAATTTTTAGTATCTAAATGAAATGAGCACATAATGCGAGTATTGACCCCCTTAATGGTCTCATTACTTATTGTTGCTTTTTTGTTTATGATTAAACAACAACAATCTTATGAAAACAATTTTTAAAACTTTATCCTTTTTATTCTGGATGATCCCGATTACTATGTTTGCACAAACATCAGTATCCGGAACAGTTACAGGTACATCAGATGGACTCCCTATCCCTGGTGTAAATATTATTGTACAGGGAAGTACAAATGGTACAACTACTGATTTTGATGGAAACTATACATTGACAGGGATTAAATCTGGAGATCTTATCGTTTACTCTTATGTAGGATATTCGTCGGAGAAAGTAAACTATACAGATCAAAAGCGTATTAATATATCAATGCAACCAGATTCAGAATTAGAAGAGATCATTCTTATTGGATATGGTTCTTCTACAAAGCAAGATGTTACTGGTGCAGTCGAGACGATATCAGCAAAAGAATTTAATCAAGGTGCTATTGTATCTCCCGATCAATTATTAGCTGGTAAAACTGCCGGGGTTCGAATTACAAGTGCTGGTGGTGCACCTGGTGGAGGAGCACAAATTCGTATTAGAGGCGGAGCATCCTTAACTGGTAATAGTGATCCACTCATTGTTGTGGACGGTATTCCATTAGATCAAAGAGGAGTGCAAGGAGCGAGGAATCAATTAAACGCTATTAACCCTAATGAAATTAAAGATTTTGTGGTTCTTAAAGATGCTGCCGCTACTGCTATTTATGGATCTAGAGCATCTAATGGTGTGATCCTTATCACAACAAAGTCAGGAAGCAATGGAGCTCCTTTATCTGTAGAATATGACGGTAAAGTTTCTATTGGTGTTTTGAATAACACTGTTGATGTACTTAACGCATCAGAATTTAGAAGCTTGGTAGAAAACACAGAAGGAACAGACTTATCCTTACTAGGGAATTCTAATACGGACTGGCAAGATGAAATCTATCGAACTGCCGTTGGTACCATTCAGAATATTACTATTGCCAAGGGTTTTAAATCAACTAGCTTTAGATTGAATTATAACCATACGAATCAAAATGGATTATTAAAAAGAGATGAATTTACGAGAGACGCCTTGAATTTGTCTGTGAAACAGGATTTATTTAATGATGACTTAACCCTGACATTATCTAGTAAAAATTCATTGTCAGAAAACTTCTTTGCAAACAATGATGCCATTGGTGCAGCAGTTCGTTTTGACCCTACGCAATCGGTTTTTGATCCTAACAGCCCATTTGACGGCGGTTATTTCGAGTTTTTGGATGGCGAAAACGCACAGGTTAATGCCCCTAGAAACCCTGTTGGTTTACTTGAGCAAGATGATAACATTGCAAAAAACAAGCGTACCATTACGAATTTTAATTTGAATTATGATTTTCCATTTTTAGAAGGGTTGCGATTTAACTTGAATGCAGGTATTGATTATTCTGAACTGGACCAAAATCAATTCAAACCAAAGGATGCCGGACAAAACTTTCAAAATATTGATTTTAGAAAAGTCACTACAGGGATTAACAGGAATCAATTATTAGATTTCTATTTAAATTATAAAACAACTATTAATCCTATTAACACCAATATTGATGTAACTGCAGGTCATTCCTATCAAGAGTTTTATCGTGCAACATTCGAGCAAGAAACAGTTTCAGATAATTTTATTACTAGAGAGCCTTCGATAAACAGGAATGCTTTAGAGTCCTATTTCGGTAGAGCAAGTTTTGACATTGCTAATAGATACATTCTTTCTGGGAGTATCAGAAGAGATGGTTCTTCTAGATTTAGCGAAGATAACCGATGGGGAATTTTCCCAGCAGCTTCTTTTGGATGGAAAATTAGCAATGAAAACTTTCTAAAGAATTCGAGTGCTATTTCAAATTTAAAGCTACGTGCTGGCTGGGGTGTCACAGGACAACAGGAAATTAATGATAACTTTGCGTTTTTAGGACTTTTTACCCCAGGTGAAGATGGAGCGCAGGTACAATTTGGTAATCAATTTATCAACACCTTACGTCCCGAAGAATTTGATCAAAATATCAAGTGGGAAGAATTAACTACATATAATGTAGGTTTAGACTTTGGATTTATTGATGATAGAATTACAGGTAGTGTCGATGCCTATTACAGAGAAACAAAGGATCTATTGGCTCGTGTACCGACTCCTGCAGGATCTAACCTTAGTGATATTTTAACTACTAACGTAGGGCAAACTGTTAGTCGAGGAATTGAAGTTGGTCTCAATGGCAAAATTTTTAATAACGAAAATTTCCAATGGGATCTAGGATACAACATCACTTTTAGTGACGTTGAAATTTCTAATCTTACGCTCGGAAATGACCCTGACTTCCAAATTCCACAAGGTGGTATTGCTGGTGGTGTTGGAAATAACATTCAAATCTGGAAAGAAGGATATGATCCTACGACGTTTTTTGTATTCAGACAAATTTATGATAATGCCGGAAATCCAGTAGAAGGTGCCTATGTAGATATTAATGGTGATAATGAAATTACAGAGGATGATAAAACCCCCTTCAAGCAGGCTAATCCTAATATGTTCATGGGGCTTACTTCCAATATGACCTACAAGAATTTCGATTTCAGTTTTACATTTAGAGGAAGTTTTGGTGGATATAATTACAATAATATTCAGTCTTCCACTGGTTATAGAGAAGCTTTTACGAATACTCCTGGCGATTATTATCAAAATGGAAGTTCTGACGTTAACGTAACTAATTTTGAAAATGCACAGTTATTCTCTGACAGATATGTACAAAGTGCAGATTTTGTTAGATTAGACAATATGTCACTAGGCTATAATATTCCTGGGGATGAAATAAACTGTAGATTATCATTTACTGCTAACAACTTATTTACCATTACTAATTATGACGGTATTGATCCAGAATTGTTTGTGACGGATGCATTTTCATCAAAAGTTGGTATTGACGATAGATTTTATCCTAGACCTACAACTTTTGTGATAGGAGTAAACTTTAAATATTAAATTATGAATCACTTAAAATATAGCGCTATGTTAAAATACACTCGATTATTATTTTACGTTATAGGATGTAGTGTTCTACTATGGTCCTGTGAAAAAGACCTTGAATTGGAACCTGAAGATACTAGGAACACTGCTAATGAGGCTTTCGCCACAGTAGATGGATATACACAAGCTTTAGGTAAAATCTATGCTGGTATATCATTAAGCGGTCAACGTGGAAAATCTGGTCTACCGGATTTGGAAGGATTAAATGAAGGCTTTTCCAACTACTTACGCCTGTATTGGAAAATGCAAGAACTTACCACAGACGAAGCTGTAATTGGCTGGGATGATGGTACTATTAAAGACCTGAACGCTCACACATGGACTTCTGGTAATGAGTTTATCCGAACAATGTACGACAGACTATTGTATCAAGTTTCTTTGTGTAATGAATTTTTACGACAAGCTAGCAACGATAAGTTAGATGAGCGAGGTATAAATGGTAGCGACAGAGCTCTTGTAACGGATTACATAAATGAAGCGCGTTTTATGCGAGCATTATCGTACTGGCATTTGATGGATTTATACGCTAATCCACCATTTGTAACAGAAAATGATCCGATTGGAGCCTTTTTACCAGAACAGACAAACAGAGCAGCATTGTTTATCTACATCGAAGATGAACTTAAAGCTATCGAAGGTTCTATCACTCCTGCAAGACAAGGGGAATATGGTCGTGCCGACCAAGGAGCTGTTTGGATGCTTTTATCCAAATTGTACCTTAATGCACAAGTATACCTAGGATCAGATATAAATCTCTTTAATGATTGTATTGAATATTGTAATAAGATTATCAATGCCGGATATTCAATTCCAAACGTACCATACAACTATGCATTTATAGCAGATAACGATTCTAATGGGGCTCAAAACGAAACTATATTTTCTATTCCGTTTGACGGTCTTCGTACACAATCCTTTGGAGGAACAACCTTTCTTGTACACGCTCCTGTAGGAGGTAGCATGAATCCAAGAGCCGATTTTGGTATCAATGGAGGTTGGTTTGGACTTAGAACAACTAATACATTTATTGAAAAATTTGGAGCACCACTTGATGAAGAGGATGGAGGAAGAATAGAGATCTTTCAAAGAGATGACAATGGTGAAATACAACTTGATGATGATGGTAATCCAACATCGCTAGGCTTTCAAGAGATTTGGGAAGATAAACGATTACTAGTATATACTGCAGGTCAAAGTCTTGAAATCAATGACATTTCTGTTTTTAATGATGGTTATGCTATTCAGAAGTATACCAATATAGATTCTAATGGTAATGTAGGTTCTGATCCTGAGGATCATCCAGATACTGATTTCCCTATGTTCCGTTTAGCAGATACGTACTTAATGTATGCAGAAGCTACCGTCAGAGGAGCAACCAATGGAGATCTTAATCTTGCTTTGGGTTACATCAACCAACTTAGGCTTCGTGCTTTTGGAAACTCTAGTGCTAACTTATCATCAACCTCAGAAATTAATGAAGATTTCATTTTGGACGAACGTGCAAGAGAACTATACTGGGAAGGACACCGAAGAACTGATTTAATTCGATTCAACAGATTTACAGAAAATTACGTTTGGCCGTTCAAAGGGAATGTTTCTAATGGTACTGCTTCTCAGTCTTTTAGAAATATCATGCCTTTACCATCAACAGATTTAGGCGTAAACACCAATCTAAAACAAAACCCTAATTACTAAAATTTTCCTAACTCAATAATTCAATTATGAAAAATATATTTAAAATAAGTCTAATAGCAATCTTTACGGCAATTTTATGGTCCTGTGAAGAAAATGATGAAATCCAGTTTGTAACAAATGAAGTTGCTGGGCCCGAATTAATCACACCAAATTCCTCTGTTGTATTACAGGAAGATTTTGAAGATAACCTTGCGCTCACTATCGCTTGGGATGATGCTGATTATGACATACAAACACCTATAACCTACAACATAGAGGTAGATGCATCAGGAAATAGCTTTGCAAACCCAATACCAGCAGGAAGTACTAAAGAAAGAGTCTATAGCTGGACCGTAAAACAGTTAAATGATGCAGCGCTTGCAGCTGGTCTTAAGGCTGATGAAGAAGGTGCTTTGGATATTAGAGTAAAATCCTCGATTGGCACTAACAACGGAAAGGAAATGATTTCTAATGTGAGTATTGTAGCCGTTACTCCATATGAGGCTTTTGTAGCACCAGTTGGTGGACCGGAATTCTTTATGGTAGGAAATTTCCAAAAATATTATGAAGCTGCCGAATGGACCCCTACAGAAGCCATCAGAATGAAACATATTGGTTCTAACGATGAAGAATTAATTTTCGAAGCATTTGTAAAATTAGAGGAAGGAAATGGTTTTAAATTCATCAATGAGCCAATAGATTGGGGTGATTTGGAATCAAATCTAGGAACTATTGGCGGAGCGCAAGACGGAAACTTAGAAAATTCTGGAGGTAGCTCGGATATTAAAGCTCCAGAAACCGGGCTTTACTATGTAAAATTAGATGTAGCCAATCTAAAATATGAAATTGCAAAAATGGACTGGGGCATCATTGGTGACGGAACGCCTGGTGGATGGGATGGAGAAACCGCTATGACCTATGATTTTGAAAATAACAAATTTACTTTATCAACTGGATTGACAGATGGACAACTAAAGTTCAGAGCAAAAAATGCCGGTAATATAATTTTCCCTGATGATGATAATACTGACTGGAAGTTTAATGTAGGTTCTGGAGAAGATCCTACTGGTAACGATCAATCAGATGGAAATTTTGATGTTTCTAGTGGTGGTTTCGATTTAGAATTATCTTTTGACTTCTTAGGAAATGCAACAATTTCTGGACTATAATATTAAGAAAAACCATATGGCTGATTTGAATCAGTCATATGGTTATTAACATCTACAGCTATTAGCATTATGAAATATTTAAATAAAAAATTGATAATACACTTTCTATTATCGCTTGTCTTTACAGCAACGATTTCTAGTTGCTCTGAGGATGAGGGAGAAGAAAGTATTGAAAATGAAATCCCAAATTCTTTAGAATTAAACCTTTCTCAATTGGATAATGGCTCTAGGGTATTTATGCAAGCTTTTTATTGGGACGTAGAACCAAAAGGAGAGTGGTACAATACAGTAGCTACAAAGTTAGAAGATTGGAAATCTGCAGGAGTAGATCGCATATGGATGCCCTCCCCTGCCAAAGGTCAATCTGGATTTAATTCTATGGGCTATGACCCATCAGATTATTTTGATCTTGGAGAATTTGACCAACATGGAACTGTAGAAACACGTTTTGGATCTCGTGCCGAACTAGAAGCATTTATAACTAAAGCTCATGGTTTAGACATGGAAGTGATTGCGGATATTGTGATCAGTCATAACTCTGGTGGTGGTAAACAAGACAATCCTTTTAGACCTGGAGACACGGATGTATTCACTCTTTTTAATGAAGAAAATGGAAATGCTTCTGGGAAATTCAATAGAGATTTTAATCATTTTCACCCTAATGGTTTACAAGAAAATGATGGTTTTGGAGAAAATCCTTTTTTTGCTAAAACTGACTTAAGTCACGAAGTACCTTATGTAAGAGAATGGTTATGGGAAGATGAAACAAAGTCTGTTGCTAGTTTTTATCAGGAAGTTGGATTTGATGGTTGGCGTTTTGATTTTGTAAAAAGTTTTGATCCTAAATGGGTAAAAGCATGGAATGCAAAAACACCAGGTTTATTCTCTGTTGGTGAGAATTTTGATGGTAATGCAGAAGTACTCAAAAATTGGGTAGATGCTTCTGGTGCTCCCGCATTTGATTTTGCTTGTTTTTATAAGTTGGAAGAAGCTTTAGATCGCAATAAAGATCTTACCTTCCTAGATCGTGATATGCTCCGTAAAATTTATCCGGAAAAGGCAGTAACATTTGTTTCTAATCATGATACAGAGAAAGATAAAAATGCCAATAACCGAATAAACCCTATAAATAAGCTATTAGCTTATGCCTATATTCTAACGCATGACGGTTATCCTACGTTGTTTTATAGTGATTATGAAAATGCTACTTTCAAGCCTATGCTTAAAAAATTGACGGCAATTCACAACTCATTAGCAACAGGAAGTCTTGAAATATTGGAAATCAATAAAGATGAGTATATTATGAAAAGAGGTGGAGAAGGGAATAATCCTGGACTTATCTTGTACATGAACATCAGTAATAATACGTTACAACGCCAAGTAAAAACGGACTGGAACGGTAAAATGTTGGTTGATTATAGTGAAAATTCGAAAAAAACACTATCAACTTCGGCTGATGGAACCGTAACTATTGAAGCCCCAGCAAAAAGCTTTGCTATTTGGTCCATTGCCAAGTAGTATAGCTAATACTACACAAACTCAGCTATAATTATAATCATGTTTAGTTTTGCAAAAAGAGCGTATTCGACTAGTACGCTCTTTTTTTGTATTTAATTATAACGTCGACTTCACTGTGTAATCACCCAACAAGCTTATCAAAATATTGATATAATTCGCCTTTAGTAATCTGAGCACCTTGTTGTATCAATTGAAATTTATCCAAATTCCGATCCACTCCATATTCTTTATTAGCATTGAATAAATTTACGCTGTCATCTAGTAAATTATCTC
>CAZYRG010000001.1:32928-68095 GCA_964650425.1 uncultured Flavobacteriaceae bacterium | reverse complement strand
ATAAACCCGCTTTATGCATTGGAAAATCTATTACATCTGTGATCTATTGCAAATACTACCGTTTCACTACTTTTTTCAATTTCACCATAGCGATGCTATGCAGAAATCAAGAAAAAGTTAGTATTTACAACAGCTCAAAGCTTCATTACGAAGTTCCAATGCATAAAGCGGGATAAAGGTTTTTTGACCCAGCTAGCGCTTGACTCTGTCGGTTGCCGTCCAACAAAAACACTAACAATTACCATTAGCATAAACCAAAAAGTCAAACATGTGGTGAATAACTACTTTATTACCAAACGGAAACAAAAATAATGTCCACGCGCCTTACCTTTATATAAACATTATGAAAAAGCTCCTTCTGATATTAATAGCGCTAAACTCTTTAAATAGTATAGCTCAAAAAAGAGCTCAAATATTTTTTAAAGATTATGTTGAATGTTACTATTCGGACACAGAAACTGAACCTATTTCAATATATGAAAGTCCTAATGGAAAAGTCATTTCAACATTAAACGTTTTGACGGAATCTAACTGCTGGTATAAATTCGCAATATCTGAGTCAAAGAATGGTTGGTTAAAAATAGAAAATGTAATCGTTTTACCTGCCTGCGAAGAAAATGAATTAAATAAAAATATTGAAAAATATAAAAGGAAATGGATATCATCCAAGAAAATGAAAATTTCACTTCCAGATATTACGCAAGAGTTAGGAATTAAAATCAATTTTTATGAGAATCCAGATAAAAATTCGAATATTACTTTTACCGCTCTTGAATATATATCAACTGAATTGATTGAAGTGAATGGAACTTGGGCTAAAGTGAAATTCACTAAAGACAAAAAGTTACGCATTGGATGGCTTGAAAGAGAATATCAATGCCCATACCCTTGGACGACTTGTCAAGTGAAGAATTAAAAAATGTTACCTTCTACCCATGTTCGACCCTGTCGAGTGTCATCAAGAAAAGTAAATAAATAACGTCGACAACTAACTATTAGAATAAATCAAAAAAGTCAAACATGCGGTGAATAACAACTTTATTCGCCGCATGTTTTGTGGTGATAAATTTGAAGATGCGGTGAATAACACCTATATTTACCGCAAAAAAAGCGGTGAATACTCCTTATATATACCAAAAAAGTGATTGGCCCAACTTTGTTTGGGACTCGGACCGTTTACTAAAACCCCTTGGAGAAGTACGTGCATTACAAGGGAAGTTATTAGGGCATATGGAATCCTTAGGCTTTGAGTTACGAGAAGAAGCTAATTTACAAACACTGACGCTCGAGATCATAAAATCTACCGAAATAGAAGGCGAGGTACTAAATCCAGAACAAGTACGATCTTCACTAGCAAAAAGATTAGGTGTTGACATTAAAGATTCCGTGTACTCGCAAAGAAATGTCGATGGTGTTGTGGACATGATGCTTGACGCACTCCAAAAATACCAACAACCACTCACCAGAGAACGCCTCAATGACTGGCACTTTTCATTATTCCCTACCGGTCGCAGTGGCATGTATTCGATTTTGGTAGGTGACATAAGAGACGATTCAACAGGACCAATGCAAGTAGTGTCAGGAGCATTGGGAAAAGAAAAAATTCATTTTCAAGCACCTCCTGCTGCTGTTCTAGAAAAGCAACTCAAACAATTCCTTGATTGGTTGAATCACCATGAAGATATAGATCCTATCCTAAAAGCTGGAATAGCGCACCTATGGTATGTTACATTGCACCCTTACGAAGACGGTAATGGCAGGATGACCCGTGCTATTACGGAGATGTTATTAGCTAGGGCTGACGGTTTGGAGCAACGTTTCTATAGTATGTCCTCGCAAATACGAATAGAAAGAAAGGCCTATTATGAAATATTAGAAAAGTCACAACAAGGAACTATAGACATCACCCCCTGGCTTACTTGGTTTCTAAATTGTTTAAAAAATGCTATTGAAGCTTCTTATGAAACATTAAACAACGTTATTTTTAAACATCAATTTTGGAACAAGTTTGCTTCCGAAATAAAAAATGAACGACAAAAGTTACTTGTCAATAAATTAATGGATGGTTTTGAAGGAAAACTAAATACGTCCAAATGGGCAAAAATAGCGAAGTGCTCTACAGACACTGCACTAAGAGATATTCAGGATTTATTAGAGAAAGGGATCCTTGAAAAGGAGCTTGGTGGCGGAAGGAATACGAGTTATAGACTAAAAACTTAAAGCAAATAAACTAAATGCAAAAAAACAAAATCAACCAAAATTTTGGATTTTTATTCTTGATTTTAGGCATTACGTTAATCATCAATAGTCTTAATAATTTTTTCACTTATAATTTCACCACAGTGTTATTCGTGTTCATGCGCTCAAATTCAAGTATAATTGCAGAATTTATTTTTGGAATTGTATTAAGTTGGTCTGGAATATTAATTTTATCAAAAAATAGATTTTGGCTAAAATTAATAAAAATACTAGCCATTGCAATTGTTGTTAATACTGTATTCAATTTGTTATTAATGATTTTACCATTAAAGTTTAATTCTAGCCTAATCTTTAAAATAACAATTGGGATTTTGATTTGTTTCGGAACTATTAGATTAACAAAATACCTGTGTAAAATAAACGATTCTACATGGAGTCTTAAAAACCAGAAAATGAATTGTTTTATTGGAATTTCTGTAGGTTTATTCCCTTTCTTATTTCAGAATGTATTTTTTTAAAGAAACCTATTGTTAAATAAGCCTACCATTAGCCACTAAGAAAAGTAAGACGTTATGAAAAGCATTAGAAATACTTCTAAAAAGATTCAAGGAAAAGGTAAATAGAAAATGCAGCAAGAAAAACTGCTATTATTATTCCAAAAACTTTATCTGCCATAGTATAGGGCTTCCCTTTTTGCCATTGCTTTTTTGAATGCTCCCATTCATAGTAATATGACAAAAAGATGTAAACGGAAAAACAAAAAAGTAAAATTGAAAATAAAATCATAAACTCAACATTAACCTAACTTCATCCCACTTTAAAATCCTTCAAATAATATGGCTCAAAATACGCTACATCTTCAAAATCTTTTTGTGCATATTTTGCAGTTGCCAATACGCTTGTTTCTTTGGCAGAAGGTAATTTATCCATAATAAATACAGCATTAGGATGCTGACAAACCTCAGTAAACTTCTCCACACCATTTCCGATAAAGTAGACTTTTCCTGATGCTAATTCTTCAGCAAAGCTGGTTTCATCCAAAATCTGTGCTTGTGTTTCTCGGATTTGTTGGTGCTGCGCATCAAAAATAGCCGAGTACACTTCCATGCGTCTAGCATCGAGCATCGGGATAACCAATCCTTCTTCTTGTACTTGATAGGCCAAAGCAGTCAATGTAGGAACGGAAATTAATGGAATCTCTAACGCATAACAAAGTCCTTTGGCCGCAGACACCCCAATACGTAAACCAGTATAAGAACCTGGTCCTTTGCTTACCGCAATAGCGCTCAATTCTTGCATGCTAACTTCGGCACTTACTAAGAGTTCTTCGATAAAAACATGTAAGCGTTCTGCATGGGAATAACTCGTATTATAATCTTCTTTACTCGCTAGAAGTTTCCCGTCTTTGGACAACGCCACAGAGCAATTGGTGGTTGCAGTTTCGATACTGAGTATATAGGCCATTTGGAATCATTTTTTAGCAATGGCAAAGATACACATCTGTAAGTGATTTAAAAGTATCCCTTTTTTGTATTTTTGACGCTATAAATCCAATAAACTCTCTTTTGTCAGCAATCTCCCAAATCTGGACTATTCATAAATACACCATCCTCTTTGTGGTAATGAGTCTTACCTTTTATGGAGCATTTGCTTATGATTTAGAACGCACTGACATCCCCAAACTATTTGGTTTATGGATCGGTCTCTTTGTTTTTGCCTACCAATTGGTGCAAAAAAATAGTCAAAACATGTTGCTTCTAGGACTACTTGCTTTGGTGTTTCGATTGGTCTTTTTACCTATTTTACCGAATCTATCTCAGGATTTTTACCGATTTATTTGGGACGGCAGGATGCTGATCGCAGGGTATAATCCGTACCTCTACTTACCTGAAAATTTAATCGCTAACGGCAGTGCTCCCATTGCCCAAGCACAGGAATTATATGCAGGAATGGGCACCCTTAACGGCAGTCATTATACCAATTACCCTCCTATAAGTCAGTTTTGTTATGCGATTGCTGCCATCATAGCCAATAAAAGTATTATTGGGTCTGTAATCGTGCTGCGTACCCTTTTGATTCTAGCCGATGTAGGTATTTTTGTCTATGGAAGAAAGCTACTCAAAGCGTTAGGGTTGCCCGAAAACCGTATCTTCTGGTATTTATTAAACCCTTTTATATTAATAGAACTGACGGGGAACCTTCATTTTGAAGGGTTGATGGTATTTTTTATCGTTTGGTCCCTTTATTTTTTGCAAAAAGGCTTTTGGTACCGTGCTGCCATTTGTTTAGCATTTGGTGTCTCCGTCAAACTGATTCCATTGCTTTTTTTACCTTTGTTTTTTCAGCATTTTATTAAGGCAAAAGCCCCAGGACTTCCAATTCGTTGGGCAAAACTTATCGGATTCTATGCCATCGTATTGGTAGCAACGCTCTTACTCTTTATTCCGTTTATTACTACAGAATTTCTACAAAATTTCAGCAAAACAATTGGTCTTTGGTTCCAGAATTTTGAGTTCAATGCAAGCATCTATTATATCATCCGATGGATTGGGTTTCAAACCGTGGGGTGGAATATTATCGGAACTGTTGGCAAAATTCTGCCCTTAGTTACGATAGGAGTTTTACTTGGACTTACCTTCTTTAGAAAAAGCCAAACCCTACCACAGTTGATTACTGCAATGTTATTAGGAATCTCTTGTTATTACTTTTTATCGACCACTGTACACCCCTGGTATTTGGCAGTCCCTTTGGTACTATCCATTTTTACACGATATAAATTTGCATTAGTATGGTCCTTAGTCATTATACTAAGCTATACCGCTTATCAACATCCCGAATTCAAAGAAAATTTATGGATGGTGGGGTTAGAGTATGTTATAGTGATTGGGTTGTTTGTGTATGAAATCACAAAAAAAACATCGTCTAAAAATACTATACCTCTTAGCATATAGATCGCTAAAAGGTATTTATTAAAAAGTAAAATATAAATTTTGCGCTTACATCATCCGTAAATTAATCACTTCTTGTTCTTTAAGAATACGCCAGTGTCCTCTTGGGAGATCTTTTTTGGTCAACCCACCAAATACCACGCGATCCATACGAATCACATCATATCCTAAGTGTTCAAAAAGCTTACGAAGAATACCATTTTTATTGGATTGTAATTGAATGCCTATCTCTCGTTTTGTAGCATCTTTGATATATGAAATCTCATCTACATTGATGTAGCCTTCTTCGAGTTTCATCCCTGCTTCAATTTTTTTGAAGTCTTCTAAGCGTAGGTTTTTATCCAACTCTACATGGAATATCTTACGAACTCCACTTTTGTGATGTGTGAGTTTTTTGAGCAATTCATCATCATTGGTAAACAACAATAAACCTGTAGTGTTGCGATCCAAACGTCCTACTGGGGCAATTTTAGCCTTAGAAGCATTAGACACCAATTCCATAACCGTTCTAGTACGCTCAGGGTTCGTTGTTGTTACAAAACCTTTGGGCTTATTGAGTAAGACATATTCTTTTTTCTCTGGACTGATCAATCGTCCATCAAACTTGACCTCATCCGTCAGTTTGACTTTGTATCCCATCTCGGTGATGGGTTTCCCGTTGACCCAAACATTTCCGGAGGTAATATATAAATCTGCCTCTCTTCTAGAACACATCCCTGAATTGGCAATGTATTTATTGAGACGCATCTCGCTTTTCTCGCCCGTTATAGGCTTAGGTTTTTGATTCTTTTGATAGGGGGTATTTCTCTTAGAAAAAGGTTTTCTACTATTGCCTCCTGCACTTTTCCCTGTTCTTTTTCCTTTTGAACGATCGTCTCGACCCATAATCTTAAATTTTTTGCAAAGGTAGGGGTTTCGTTTGTAGTAGCAATCAGTTAATAGGAAAATAGAGAAAAGAGCAAAGTATCTCTTTTCTTTGCTCTTTTCTCTATTCTACATTACTTAGCATCCGCAATCCAAGCATCAATCTTACGCTCTAACACTGCTAAAGGCACACATCCTGTTTCTAAAACCTGATTATGAAATGCTTTGATATCAAATTTTCCTCCCAATGTGCTTTCAGCTTTTGCTCTGAGTTCACGAATTTTTAATTGCCCAATTTTATACGATAATGCCTGTCCCGGATTGGCCATATAACGTTCGATTTCTGAAATGATACTGGCTTCTGGTTCTGCCTCGTTATCCAAAGAATACTGAATCGCTTTTTCTCTAGACCAGCCCTTGGCATGTAAACCTGTATCCACAACCAATCGAATCGCGCGGTGCATTTCTGCTCCTAACATTCCAAAATACTGATAGGGATCTTGGTACAATCCTAACTCTTTTCCTAAAGATTCGGAATATAGTGCCCAACCCTCACCATAAGCGCTATACCAGAGTGTTTTTCTAAATTTTGGTAATTCTTCACTCTCCTGAGTTAACGAAATTTGATAATGATGTCCAGGAATGGCTTCATGCAAAAACAAATCCTCATCCGCATACATATTATATTTGGTCACATCAGGAATTGGCACATAAAACACCCCTGGTCTAGTACCATCAATAGAACCAGGGTTATATTCAGCACTTGCTGACGCTTCTCGAAAAGCTTCTGTTCGACGAACCTTAAAAGGTGTTTTAGGCTTTTTGTCAAACAGTTTTTCGATCTGAGGTTGCATTTTTTTATGAACTGCATTAAAGTTAGCAATCACTTCGCTCGGATCCTTGAAAGGCATTAATTCTTTCTTATTCCTAACGTAATCAAAAAATGCTTTCAGGTCTCCCTCAAACCCTACTTGTTTCTTAATCGTCTCCATGGCTGAAGAAATCCGTGCTACCTCGTCTAATCCCATCTGATGAATCTCATCGGCTGTCATCGTTGTGGTTGTATATAACTTAATAGCATAATCATAATACGCTTTACCTTTAGGCAAAGCCTGTATACCACTTGTCGCTCTACCCGCTGCCATATATTTTGTGTCCATAAAGTCATGTAGCTTTTGATAGGCTGGAATTATTTTTTGTGTGATCATCGTCGTATAAGCATCGGTCAACACTTCTTTTTCTTCGGGTGTAAAGGCCTTTGGAAAATTCTTAATCGGACTATAAAACAAATGATTTTCTATATCCGTATTGGTTAACGCTTTTAATTGTGGCACTACTTTTTTGATCAATGATTTTGGCAGTACGTGTCCTTTTGCGATCCCTTCCTGCATGCGCACTTGTGTTGTATCCATCCATTGCACATAAGATTCTAAGCGCTTGAGCCAGTTTTGGTAATCTGTAACCGTCTCAAAAGGTTGCGCACTGGTGCCTCCTGCTAACTGACCTATATATAATTGTTTGGTCCACATCTGATTAATGGGTAACAAATCTTCTCGAAAGGTCAGGCGCTCCAAATTGATGTCACAATTCCACAATAACACCTCTCTACTCATTTGTTGTGATCCAGACAAAATAGAATCTTTGTAATTCTCGGCCTGCGTTTTATAAGCTGTATAAAATGATTTTTCTTGTTCTCTAAACGCTTCTGTCAGATCATTTGGCAATCGATCATTGTACCGTGCATCTCCTTCTGCCGTGGCATTAAGCGGATAGAGTTGCAAACTTTTTTCGTAATACTCCTCTAATACATTATCAAAAGTAGCACTGCTAGTAGCTACAACTACTGCTGGTTCTGAAGACGTTTTTGGAGCTTCTTTACAAGCATGTAAAAAGGTTAATATACTTGTTAATATTATAAAATAGTGTCTCATTATTTTTGGTTTAAGTTGGTGTTTATAGTAGTAAAGCTAACGGTACTTTGCCGCTCTGTATTAATATGCAATTGCGTAACGTCAGGCCTGGAATAATGCCCAACGGGATCAAAATTCTGCCGTTCTTGAAGGATACGACCAAAATCCAAGGTCTCCATCAACAAGCCTTCTTTATGGATCACTGGAGGTAATACCCATTCACCATCCGGCCCTGCAATACAGGAACCTCCATTTGCTAATACATCTGGTGCATTGGCCAAAATTTTATCTAAATGGGGTGTTGTTGTTGGAAAATCTTCTTTTCGCATCAGACTGGATACCGAAATCACATAGGAACGTGATTCTCTTGCGATAAATCTCGTAATATCTTTGGTATTATAGTCACTCCCAGGCCAAACGGCTATATGTACATTTTCTCCTTGTCCATAAAGTGCTGCCCTAGGCAATGGCATCCAGTTTTCCCAACAATTAAGGCCGCCTACCGTAAATGCCTTAAGCGGATGTGTTTTCAACCCGTTCCCATCACCAGGAGACCAGGTCAAACGTTCTTCATAGGTGGGTTGTAGTTTGCGGTGCACGGATTGTATCACCCCATTGGCATCTATATATACCAAAGAAGCATACAAACTATGACCACCCCTATCCGATGGTCGCTCAATAATCCCCAAATAAATTGCAATATCATGGGTTAACGCCAAAGCGCAAATTGCTGCTAAATCTCCTTCTTCTATGACTACCGCATTATTTGCATAATGTGCATGTAATTCTTTTTGTATGGTACTATTGAATTTTGCTCCATTAGTCAGTTCAATCCAAAAAGGGTATCCTGGCAATAGCGCTTCTCCAAAAATTACCAACTCACATTTTGCCGCAGCAGCTTCTTCTATGCAACTCATGATTTTTTGCATAGTTGCTTCTTTATCCAACCAAACGGGAGCTATTTGAGCAAGAGCTACTTTCAATTGTGTGTTTTTCATCGTTATCTAAAGGGTTTAGTAGTAATTTTAAAAATACCATAATATCACAGGAGTGAAAAATCAATGTTAAAATATTAACGAAGATGCATCTATTAACTCTAACACCTTTTCCCTTATTAGGATAAAAGAAGTATCTTGAACTATGTTATTTTAATTTATATTCTAATGAAGAAAAAAATCTCATGGACATTATTTGGATTTTTGGCTATTGGTGTCGGATTATATCCATTGTTATATTTTTTTATAGGCCGTCGTTTTGGATTACTTAATTCTAAAACCGAAGTCTTATTAAATGATGCTATCTGGAATATTGGCTTTTATGGTCATATCATCTTTGGCGGTATTGCGCTCATGATAGGCTGGCTACAATTCAGCAAAAAACTACAAAACAAAAACATAAAACTACATAGGATAATTGGTAAAATCTATGTAATAACAGTTCTAATTAGTGGCATTTGTGGACTCTATATTGGACTACATGCTACAGGAGGCATCATTAGCAAACTAGGTTTTATTTCGCTCGGACTAGTTTGGCTCACCACTACTATACTTGGTTACAAAGCTATTAAAAGCGGAAATATCGAGCTACATCAAAAACACATGTTATATAGCTATGCTGCTTGTTTTGCAGCTGTAACTTTACGGATATGGCTACCCATTTTGACCATTGTTATGAATGGTTTTATTCCTGCTTACAGAATAGTGGCTTGGCTCTGTTGGGTTCCTAATCTAATAGTTGCCCATTTTATATTAAAAAAGCGGACTACAGCAACCGACTAAGTACAACCTGCACATCAATCAATAAAATTCCAAAAACTCCGGATACGATAATAAATTTCAGAATATTATGTAATATCAGATAATGTGTGCGTTTGTTTGATTTCCACAGTAAGAAAACAAATAAGAATAGTAAGGCTACTACTCCATAAAAATATAGGTACATATGACCTATCTCAAACTCTGCCAACAATAAATACATCGGAATCATCGAAGCTATTGCAAACATAGTCAATAATCGTTTTGAAGTTAACGCTCCATATACAACAGGAATGGTGCGGTAATTCTGTGCCAAATCCCCCTTGAGGTTTTCTAAATCCTTAATCAATTCTCGCATTGCAATCATGAGAAATAAAAAAGTAGCATGCACAAAAATGACCGCATCAAAATTTTTGTAATACACAAATACGGCAAAAAAAGGGGTAATTGCTAATAACGAAGCTATCGCATTACCAATGATTGGCATTTTTTTGAGTTTGTGGGAATAGAACCATATAGCAAAAATATAACCTGAAAAAAATAACACTGCTTTAAATGACACATAACTAGCTAATACGGTTGACAAAAAATTCAACACAAAATATCCCGTAAGTTTGGTGCGCTGACTTACCAATCGATCCAGCATCGTTTTTTGAGGTCGATTGATCAAATCCTTTTCACTATCATAAAAACTATTGATGATGTATCCCGCGGCAATTACCCCGGCGGATGCCAATACTAATACTAAAAGATTAGGATCTAAGATAATTTCCCGAAGGGACCTATCTGGTGCTAAAATAAAAATTGAAGTAAGATACTGTGCCAAAACAATGATCACAATATTATATCCACGTACAACAGAAAACAAACTAAATACTTTGAGAATTCGAAGTTTGTTTTTTCTACTAAGCATACAAAAATGCTCTTTTTAGAAGTTATAAACGACTTCTAGTTTGTAGTCTTTTAATGTCTGTTGTGCTTGCTCTAAATCTTCGGTAAAACCTAGAATATAACCACCACCTCCTGAACCACATAATTTAAGGTAGTACGCATTGGTATCAATTCCTTTTTTCCATAAAGCATGGAATTGTTTCGGAATCATTGGCTTAAAGTTATCCAACACTACTCCAGATAAAGATTTGATATTTTTGAACAAGGATTTCACATCCCCTTTCAGAAAGTCATCTACACACGCATCCGTATGTTTTACAAACTGCTCTTTGAGCATATTGCGAAACCCTTCTTGTTTCATGTTTTCCATAAAAATATGGACCATGGGTGCAGTTTCACCAACAATACCACTATCCAACAAAAACACAGCACCCTTACCATCCGTACTTTGTGACGGAATACCAGCAGGTTCGATATTTTCTTTAGAATTAATCAGAATCGGCAAACTCAAGTAGCTATTCAAAGGATCTAAGCCCGAACTATTCCCATGAAAAAAGGATTCCATCAACCCAAAGATTGCTTTGAGCTGCAATAATTTCTCTCTCGTTAGATTTTCTAGCACTGTAATTTTATCAAAAGCATATTTATCATAAATAGCGGCAACTAGTGCTCCACTACTTCCGACCCCATAGCCTTGCGGAATACTACTGTCAAAATACATCCCAGCAGCAATATCATGTTGCAATCTTTCCATATCAAATCGCACCATATCCTGTGGTTCGATTTCTTGAAGATAGGTAGTGAATTTTTCTAAACTCTTGTTAGAAGCTTTTGCTATCTGAAATGCATTATCAGATAAAGAATCTTTATCCAATAGCTTAAGTGCTCCTTTATAAAAATTATAGGGTATTGAGAGTCCTTTAGAATCTTTAATAATTCCATACTCTCCAAAGAGTAATATTTTTGAATAAAATAGTGGTCCTTTCATCTATTTATATTTATGCAAACAAGAAGTAAACGTTTTTAATCCCTACTTCTTATACGGGGCTTTGTTTAAATAGTATAGGACAAAATTACACAATTTTGGCCCCTAAACCAACTTTGTCACATATATAGTGCCCATTCTGACAATACTGTGCCAAATCAGTTTTGATAAATTCGATTACCGGAGTCTTTTCATTTTCGGGATATAACAAGTGTACATTAGCCCCGGCATCCAAGGTAAAACAAAGTTTAGAACCTGTCGATTTTCGATAAGCCCACACCTTATTAATAATGGTAAGCGTATGGGGTTTCATTAATATAAAATACGGTAATGAGGTCATCATCATCGCATGCAATGTCAATGCTTCACTTTCTACCACTTCTATAAAATCATCTAAATTACCTTTCCGGAATATCGTGATCAATTTGTTCATATTGGCATGTGCCTGTTCAAATCGCCGTTCTGCAAATGGGTGACCATGCATTAAATCATGTCCTACGGTACTACTTACCTGTTTTTCTCCCTTATCGACAAGCAATATTGTATCATGATACGATTGGAACACCTCGTGTATCGCCAAAGGATAGGCAACCGCAAAAAAATCTGTGCTGCCTGATAATGCCTCATGTTCTCCCCAAACCATCATCGGTCCTTGCAGACTACGACACGCACTTCCAGATCCCAAACGGGCTAAATACGAAACTTTTTGTTGAAATTCTTCCTCATTCATTGTGGTACCAGCAGAACGCTCTAATTGCATTAAGCACATCGCCAAAGCACTCATCCCACTTGCAGAAGAGGCAATACCGCTACTATGTGGAAAAGTGTTACGTGTGTCAATCGTAAATTCAAAAGCAGTAATCCAAGGCACATACTTTTTTATCCGTTCCAAAAATGTAGCGATTTTTGGTTTAAAATCAGGTTTAGGAACCCCTTCAAATAGAATATCAAAAACGCAGGTTTCTGAAGGTGTGGCTTTCTTTTTATACGACAAAGAGGTTATGGTACGACAAGCATCCAAGGTAAAACTAACCGATGGATTTTCGGGTAATTGTACGGGACGTTTTCCCCAATATTTGACCAATGCAATATTGCTAGGACTGGCAACGGTAACTTGTCCCGAATCTGCCAAAGCATTACTAACCTCTGACGCTATTGCACTTTGAATTTCCATATCGATACCCATTTTTTTGTAAATATATTCATAAAGTTTAAAAACTAAATAAAAAATAAAACCATAGTTCCAAAAATGATATAAATAACTAAAAAACAGTTTTTTAAAAACAAAAAACCAATAACAACTACTGTAATACCATATATCTTTTTGCAAGTGATTTTTACAAACCAAAAATCCAGTAGGGATAATATTACAAGTCGTAAAATAAATTCTTATTTTAGTAGTTAACTAATTAGTCGCAATGAAGAGAAAGCTAATTCGCATTGTAATTGCCATTTTGATTTGCCTTTTGGTAGGTTTCGTTAGCAGTATTGCTACGCAAACTTCCATAAGCACCTGGTATGTACAATTAGAAAAACCATGGTTCAATCCTCCTAATTGGATTTTTGCACCTGTTTGGACAATATTGTATATCATGATGGGAATCGCAGCAGGAATAGTTTGGAGTCAGGGTTTTCATCATAAATGGGTAAAAACCGCCTTATATCATTTTGGTTTTCAACTTTTATTAAACGCTGCGTGGTCAGTTTTTTTCTTCGGATTACAAAACCCTTTGATTGCATTGTTGGATATACTAACCCTATTTATCCTACTCTTGTTTACAATCAAATGGTTTAAAATTGTCACCGCACCAGCTGCCTATTTGCTTATTCCGTATGCAATGTGGGTTGCATTTGCTACAATTTTGAATTTTGAAATATGGCGACTTAATTAGGAATACGTAAACACGACCATGAATAAAAAATCTATTGTCTTACAGACAACACTTGAATTAATAACTGACCAAGGAATTGGCGCTACATCGTTATCGCAAATTATTAAAGAATCTGGAGTAGCCAACGGAACAGTATATCATCATTTTAAAAATAAAGATGAGATTATTACCGAACTATACCTGATGCTTACACAAGATTTTGGTACGGTCGTCATGCGTAATGTCGAAGAAGGTGATCTCAAAAAGCAATTTTACACGATGTGGGAGAATTTATTCCACTATTTCACCAGCAACCCATTGGCGTTTATTTTTTCTGAACAAATAGCACGTTCTACAGAAATTCCACAAGAACTCAAGGATCGATCTAGAAAATATTTTAAAGAAATTGAAGCGTATTTTCGTGATGGTGTACAGCAAAAAATATTTAAGCCCTACAACACCTTGTTGATGGAAGAATTGTTTTTTGGAAATGTGGTATCACTCGTAAAAATTCACGAAAATGAAGCAGTAACTTTACTTGACAAACATATTGCGCAGGCTATCGAAATTTCCTGGAAAGGCTTTTTACGATAACGTTTTTTTTTACAAAGCTGCTAATTCTACTAACTTTTTCATCGTTTTATAATTACGAGTAGTAGCTGCTACTTTCAATTTTTTTTCAAAAAAGTTATTCGTTAATTTCGTCTTACCATACCCTGTGGGGCAATAAAAATATACCGTATCATTGGCGATATAAAATTCTTCTGGTTGATAGTTCATTGCCATTAACGCATCCACAAGTTCTGAATCAGGCGTCTCTCCCAATAACGTAAAATACAATTTAGATACATCATCCTTATAACGTTCAATATAGATGTTCCCTTCAAAAATCTTTTGTAAATTATCTACTGTTTTCACCAATACCGGCACTTCAAATCCATACGCTTTTTGAATAGCATCTGCAATTTGCTGCTGAAGTGCTTCAATAGCCGTTTCTTTAGTTTCAAACAACACATTCCCACTTTGGATATAGGTCATGACGTTTTCAAAACCTAAATTTTCATACAGGGCTTTGAGGTCTTTCATCAAGATTTTTTTCTGACCGCTTACATTAATTCCGCGGAGTAGTGAAATGTATTTCATGAGGTTTTGGATTTTTTAACTTTTAATTTTACATCAACTTTTTACACCTCCCTTAATCCCTCCTCAAGGAGGGAAACTGTCATAATAATTTTTTCAAAATATCCCCTTGAGGGGATTATAGGGGTGTTTTTGCCATATAACATAAACGTCATATTTTTCTCTTTTCTATCCCTCTTACTTTACCTCTGCTATCGCCTTAGCCACCAAATACCCTCCTGTCCAAGCATTTTGAAAGTTAAAGCCTCCTGTAATTGCATCAATATTGAGTATTTCTCCTGCAAAATAAAGGTTTGGAAGCTTTTTACTAGCAAAGGTTTTAAAATCCACCTCTTTAAGTTCCACCCCTCCTGCCGTCACAAACTCTTCTTTGAAGGTGCTTTTACCGGTAACAGAAAATCGAGATTCCGTTAATTGAGACGCTATTTTTTGCAATTGTTTATTACTCAAATCCGCCCAGCGTGTATCCAATGAAGCCCCACCAGCAACAAGCAAACTTTGCCATAAGCGCTTTGGCAATTCCAACTGCGCATATTTCCCTAGTTGTTGTTTTGAATTCGTTTCTTTTAGTTCTTTCAGTGCTTCAAAAGCCATTGTAGTCGTCTGATCTACCAACCAATTTACCGAAACCTCAAACTGATATCCTAAATCATTTAAATCTCTCGCACCCCAGGCGGAAAGTTTCAAGATTGCTGGACCGCTCATTCCCCAATGTGTTATTAGTAGTGGTCCTTCTGAGACTAACTTCGTACCCACAACGTTTACCGTTGCAGCTGTTGCAATCCCCGGCAGATTTTTAATTCGAGGGTCTTTTATATTAAAGGTAAATAAGGAAGGGACGGCTGCCGTCGTTTGATGCCCTAAATTTTGTACTAGTTTCCAGATCTTGGGGTTACTCCCTGTTGTCAAGACTAACTTTTTGGTTGCCAGCATTCCTTGATTGGTCGTTAATTGCCAACGCTCTTCTTCATACGATAACTGCTGTAACGAATGATTTTTGAGGATTTGAACACCTAGCTTTTTTGCTTCAGCTAGAAAGCAATCGATAATGGTTTGCGAATCATCCGTAGTCGGAAAAATACGTCCATCTTCTTCAATCTTTAATGCCACACCACGCTCCTCGAACCATGCCATGGTATCTCCTGTCATAAAATGATGAAAAGGACCACGTAATTCTTTCTCTCCTCTGGGATAATTTTTGACTAATTCTTCAGGAAGAAACTCCGCATGGGTGACATTACAACGCCCGCCTCCAGAGACTTTGACTTTGGTCAGCACTTCTTTGCCACGTTCCAAAATAGCGATACGATAGTCAGGTCGAAAGGTCGCCAGATTGATCGCAGTAAAAAAACCTGCTGCGCCGCCACCTACAATAATCACATCAAACTCCTGCATAGCGATCAGGATAATCGGTAATAATGCCTGTTACCTCAAACGATTTCATTTTTTTGACTGCCGCTTCTTCATTTACCGTCCACACAAAGATGTTAAGATCTCTTCGTTTGGCACGCCATATATGATGCTTTTTTAGCAGGGTATAATCCGGGTGAAGGGCATATGCCTTTAACTTTTTAGCCATTTTGAAGGCTTTTTTGAGCTTAGCCTCAGACAACACCCCTAATCGGATGGTTGGATCTAATTTTCGAACCTTTTGTAACTGTTCCCAGTCAAAGCTAGATACCAAAAAATGTTCTGAGGACCATTGTTTCTGCTTCAAGCATTCTTGAATCATCTGTACCGCACGTTTTGCTGTCTTTTTGCCTTTTAACTCAATATTAAGCAAGCATTTTCCATCAATGAGTTCCAATACTGCTGCCAAGGTTGGTATGCTAAACTTTTCTTCTACTTGCAATTTCTGCAAATCTTCTAATGACAACTTATGAACCTTGCCTTTTCCGTTAGTCGTTCTATTTACGGTTTCATCATGAATAACGACAAGTTCCCCCGTCTTGCAACGATGTACATCGATCTCGATCCCATCTACGCCACTATCTAGCGCCTTTTGGATAGACTCCAACGTATTTTCCGCAACGAGCCCTTTAGCTCCACGATGTCCTATGATTAATGGTTTTTTCATTTGAAAACAATCTAATCTTTTCTACTAATCCCCTAAAAGCACTCGTAGCAAGGTAATGACTAATAACAATATCATCAGCCAAGCCATAAAATAATTCGAATATTTATTGACAAAAGCCGTTTTGCCTACAATCTTGATAGAGGAAATGACATATACATATAATGTAGCGAAGGTACCTAACATGGCAGCGATAATGAAGGCCCATATATTAGCCAAATTATAATTCACCGTTCCACTTACATTAAGCCCAGCTCCCAGTGCACAGAAATAAGGAATAGGCAATACATTCAACGCGGCAATCATTACGCCTTTGAAAAAACTCCGTGTCTCATCATGGCTATGCGTCTTGATGACTTTATTCTTTTTGCGTGCCTGGACAAAAAAATAAATCCCCATCAATAGAAAAATCACCACGCCTGTTCGCAGCAACATATTATGATAAAAAGGATTATAAAAAATATAACGCGCCAACTGTATGGCAATCCACGCCTGAAAAAACACTACTATCGATGCTCCAACAGCCACCAAGATGCCATTTTTCTTACCGCGTTCTATACAGGTTTTGGCTACCGACATATTAATCAAACCAGGAGGTATAACTCCCACTAATGCAGCAAAAAAAGTGATGAAAAAGATTTTTGTGGTTTCCAAAGAAGTTAGTTTGTAGTTTGTCCCTCACCCCAACCCTCTCCCAGAGGGCGAGGGAGTTAAAGCTGTCGTTATTTGGTTTTATTGTTTGTCATTGCGAGGCACAAAGCCATCTTTTTCAAATTTATTCAAATTTGCACTCCTAACATCCTACCTCTTACTTTATTTTAAACTGAATATAAGTAATCGGTTTATCGTGTTCAAGATACTGCTTTTCGTAGAAAGTTTGTATATCGATCACCTCTTTTGGTGCGCCAGCGTTTTTGTAGACATTGTGATTGGCATACAGCACTTCTTGCCCTTGTCCATGTAGCAAGCCTAAGGTATACCCATGCATGAATTCGCTATCCGTTTTGAGATGCACAATTCCGTCCTTTACCAGCACATGCTTATACTTTTCTAGAAACGCTGCATTGGTCAATCGATGTTTGGTACGCTTATATTTGATCTGAGGGTCTGGAAAGGTAATCCAAATCTCATCAACTTCATTTTCTGCAAATAGCTGATCGATGAGTTCAATTTGTGTGCGCAAGAACCCAACATTGGTCAAATCCTGCTCCAATGCCGTCTTAGCACCTCGCCAAAAGCGTGCACCTTTAATATCGATACCCAAGAAATTTTTGTCAGGAAATAATTGTGCAAGTCCTACAGTATACTCCCCTTTTCCACAGCCTAGCTCTAGTACAATAGGGCGATCATTTTTGAAGAATTTTTGCTTCCAATGCCCTTTGAGTCCTAGCGAATTCGAAACCACCTCTTCTCTTGTAGGTTGCACCACATTGGCAAAGGTTTCATTTTCGTTAAAGCGTTTTAGTTTGTTTTTGCTACCCACTTTTTTTAGTTCAGTTATGAGTTTGGAGTTATGAGTTCAGGGTTATGATTATTGTAGCGCAAGATATATATAATTCTGAATTCCGAATTCCGAATTCTGAATTTTTTCTGAACCCCAAACTTATTACTTTAAAAAACACCTTCCTAACTCTCCTCATAGTCATCAATTCAAAGTTTTTATCACCTTTCAAATGTCAAATCGAGCGTCAGTCGAGATTGATTTATAGCACTAACATTTTTACTAGCAACCCCTCGACTAGTTTATATTGAGCGATAGTCGAAATGCTAGATGTAACATTTAGATAGGCAACAATCCTTAATTCAAAAACACCTCCCTCCACACTTCATCTCACTCACAACTACCGTTGTGTTGTCTCCGTCGAAGGGAAACTGTTGTAGTACACTACTCGCTTATCCCCTTGAGGACGATACAACGACAGTTGTAGGCGAGCTTTAGCGTATGACGGGTGTTCTTCACAATTTGGGACATTCATAATTCTGAATTCATAACTCAAAAAACACTTCCCTTAGTCCCTCCTCAAGGAGGGAAACTCATAACTCCAAACTCATAACTGAACTAAACGACAAACTTATACCCCACACCTTTGACGGTTTTGAAACTCTCGTCACCTATTTTTTCGCGAAGTTTACGGACATGTACATCTATCGTACGACCTCCGACTATAACTTCACTACCCCATATTTTATCCAAAATATCTTCTCTTTTGAATACTTTACCTGGTTTAGAAGCCAATAGGGATAGTAATTCGAATTCTTTTCTAGGCAGTACCAGTTCTTTTTTGTCCTTAATGATTTTATACTCGTCCCTATTAATGATCAGGTTTCCAATTTTTAGAATATTATCTGATTCTTCAACGGCTTTGAATCTTCGTAACAACGCTTTGACTTTGCTCACTAAGATTTTCGGTTTTACTGGTTTTACAATATAATCATCTGCCCCTGCATCAAATCCTGCTACCTGCGAATAATCTTCTCCTCGAGCAGTAAGAAAGGTAATGACCGTATTTTCCAACTCCGGAAGTTTACGCAAATGTTCACAAGCCTCAATACCATCCATCTCTGGCATCATGACATCCAATATAATAAGGTGTGGTTTTTTCTTTTTGGCCTTCTTGATCGCTTCAGCGCCATTGGTAGCCGTAATGATATTATACCCTTCTGAAGATAAATTATACCCAACAATCTCCAAAATGTCCGGTTCATCATCTACTAATAATATAAGGGTATCTTTCTTTTTCATAGCAAATTCTGTTTTTGAGATTGTTTGAAAAGTGAATTAAAATCAAAATGTCCTATTGAGCGCAGTCGAAATGAATCAAAATCAAGATGTATTATTTCTCGACTGCGCTCGAAAAGACATAAATATACTTTTCGAACGATCCCCACATTTGTTCTTTAGGTTAAATATACTACATATCTACATGAGCCATTACACAAAATAGAATAATAACGATTTCCTAACATACCACATCAACCCCTAACAGCCTGATGACCTGTTTGATTAAAAAGTTTTGTAAGTACCTAAAGTTAAAACACCTTCTGGTTACGGTTTTCGCTTAACATTAAGTTAACGCTATTATCACACACTTTTAATCTGTAGATAACACAATCTTTACACACTGCTCGTTTCTTTGCGGCAATAAATGTGAACAATAATACTTAATTAAATTCAATGAGAAAATTACTCCCAATACTAGTAGCCTTACTGCTATGTAGTTTTGCAAAAGGTCAGGAAACCGGATCAATTACTGGAGCACTGACTGACAAAGACAATGGCAATTCTCCGTTACCTTTTGCCAATGTCATTATTAAAGGTACTACTAAAGGTACTACTACTGATTTTGATGGATTGTATACTATTGACAATTTAGAAGCTGGTACCTACAGTGTCGAATTTAGTTTTGTCGGATACGAAGTAAAAACTTTAGATAATATTACGGTTACTGCAGGACAAGAAACCAAACTTAATGCTGCATTAGGTACTAGTGCTGCTCTTATGGATGAGGTGGTAGTCGTTGCTGATGTAAATCGCGAAAAGGAATCTGCTTTGTTATTGGAGCAAAAGAAAGCCGTAGAGATTAAGCAGTCTATTGGCGCGCAGGAATTAGCTAAAAAAGGGGCTGGTGATGTAGCGACTGCCGTTACCAAAGTAACAGGAATTTCGAAACAAGAAGGATCGGGTAATGTTTTTGTTAGAGGACTTGGTGACCGCTACAATGTTACAACACTTAACGGATTCCCATTACCATCTAATGACCCATCCAAAAAAAATATAAAATTGGATATTTTCAGTACCGATATTGTAAAATCAATCGGGATTGACAAAACCTATAGTCCAAGAAATTTTGGAGATTTTGCAGGAGCTAACATCGATATTGTTTCCAAAGAATATAAAGGAAATGGCTTTTTTGAATTAGGGTTTGACACAGGAATTAATACAATAACTGTAGCGGAAGATGAATTCTATCTTACGGATGGACCTAATAAGACTGGTTTTTATGATGCCAAAATCCCTGATTTCCCACTAGAAGGATATAATTTTACTACAAGTTGGGACCGCGTTCGAACTTCTATGCCTATTAATTCTGGATTTTCTTTAAAAGGTGGAGATTCTTATGATTTAGGTGATGAAACCAAACTTAGTATTTTTGGAGTTGGTTCATTTTCTAATGATTATTCTTTCAAAGAGGGAGTTTCTAGAGGAGGTGTGACTGCAAATTCTTTAGCAGTTAGTGATTTTGAATTCTTTAATTACGCATACAACACCAATACCACTTTGATGGGTAATGCAGCACTTAAGTACAAGAGAAACACTTTCAATTACAACATATTTTACCTCAATACATCTAGCGAAGAGCAAAAAGAATTCTTTGGAATTATCAATATTAGAGATGACGCATCCGAAGGAGGAGGTTTTATCCAAAGAAATGTCTTTAAAAGAACTTCTTTATTAACACATCAACTATTAGGAAACCATAAAGTAGGAGAACAATTCGAATTAGACTGGGGTGGATCTTATAACTATGTGTTAAGTTCCGAGCCGAACAGAAGACAGGTTACTTTATTACCTACCGACACTTTCGAACCAGAAGGACCTAAATCTTTTGCATTAATCTCAGCTGCTTCTGATAACCACCGTTTTTACTCTGATTTGGAAGAAGAAGAACTTGCTGCAAAATTATCAGCAACCTATAAATTTGCCGAAAACGAAGAAGGGGTTTTCAAAGGAAAAGCAGAAGTAGGCTATAGTGGAAGAACGAAAAATGTTGATTTTCAAGCGACACAATTTAATTTCCGTATTACACAAAGAGGTGTTTCGCAACCTAATATTGATTTCAGAAATGTTGATGATTATTTCAATCAAGAAAATTTGAACAGAAATTTATTTTCCATTGCTACTTTTAGAGGAGGAGCTAGTGATAATTCAACAATCGATCCATTAGAGCCTCAATTTTATGGTGGCGAACAACTTATTAATGCTGGGTATTTAAATTTGCAATACGACTTCTCAGAAAAGTTTACTGTTTTGGCCGGAGTACGAGCCGAACAAATCAATCAAGATATTCAATGGTCAACATCATTAGACCCCATTATACCAGGTCAAGAAGAAGAGAACGAAAGTGAATTAAATTTATTTGAAATACTTCCTTCGTTATCCTTAAAATATAAAGTTACAGACAAGCAAAACCTAAAATTTGCAGCTAGCAAAACATATACGCTACCGCAATTTAAAGAGCGAGCTCCTTTCCTTTATCAAGAGGTAAACCAAGATTATCAGGGTAATGCAAATGTCACCAATTCCACTAACTACAATTTTGATGTCAAATGGGAACTTTTCCCAAAATCTGGAGAAATTATTTCGGCAGGTTTATTCGGCAAATTAATTGACAACCCAATAAATGAATTCGTATTACAATCTGCTTCTAATGATATTAGTTGGGCCAATACTGGAGAAAGAGCAACTGCCTTTGGTATTGAACTAGAAGTCAAAAAGGATTTTTTGAACACAGAGATAGAAAAAGGAGATGATGTATTTGAAAGAACTTTGACTGGTGGGTTTAATGCTGCATATATGAGAACCAACCAAGATCTAGATGGAGAAAAGGTACTTGAACAAAATGATCTAGGTTTTATTCCAACTTACTCAGAAACGAGTATCTCTGGAGCATCAGATTTTGTTGCAAACGTCGATTTGAGCTACTATTCTGAATTCGCAAAAGACAAGAACCTAAGGTTGACGATAGCCGGAAACTATTTTTCTGATCGAATTTTTGCACTAGGTAATTTTGGTAGAGGAAATATTATTGAAAAAGGAATCCCCACTTTAGACTTTATAGCAAAAGCCCAGCTCACAAAACATATTTCATTAGGGCTATCTGCAAAAAATCTTTTGAATCCGTCAATAGAAAGATTCCAGGAAGCAGTGAGCGGAAGTTTAAATACAGAAGAAGTTCAGGACTTTCAAGAAAAAGATATCGAAGTACTCTCTTATAAAAGAGGATATGATTTCAAGCTATCGCTGACTTATAAAATCTAAAAACAGAAAACACTTTTAATTTAATCACTAGAAACCATGAGAAACAACCTTTTAAAACTACTATTTGCTACTTCGCTAGCATTCTGTGTATCATGTAGCAATGACGACGATAGACCTCTTAGCGGTGGAGGCGCTAATGGATCCAATGCCATAGCTTTAAATGGAGACATTACAAGTGATGTTACATTAGATGCATCACAAGATTATGATTTGACAGGCGCTTATGTTGTTAAATCTGGAGCTAAGTTAACTATACCTGCTGGGACTACTATCAAAGCAACTGGTGGAACATCTGCTTTTATAGCAGTTGAAAGGGGAGCTCAAATTTTTATTGAAGGTACTGCTAATAACCCTGTTGTGATGACTTCTGGTCAAGATAATCCTGCACCTGGGGATTGGGGTGGATTAGTAATCGCTGGGGATGCTCCTACCAATAAAGGATCTAATGTTACATCTGAGGTTGCAAATCTTACATATGGCGGATCTAACGCAACTGATAATTCAGGGTCAGTTCGTTACTTAAGAGTAGAATACACTGGAGCCACTTTTTCTAACAGTAAAGAATTCAACGGTGTATCTTTATTTGGTGTAGGTTCTGAAACCGTATTCGAATATGTACAATCTTTTAATGGAGCTGACGATGGTATCGAATTCTTTGGAGGTACGGTAAAAGGAAATAACTTAATCTCATTAGGCTCTGGAGATGATTCTATTGATTTCGCAGACGGATGGGCTGGAACAGGAATGAACTGGTATATTGCTGATGGTTTAAAAGCGGGTATCGAAGGATCCAACAATGGAGATAATGGAAATGCAACACCAGTAACGACAACTTCGCTAACTAACATTACTATTGTTGGACCTGTTGGAGAAGGCGCAATCTTTTACAAAGAAGGAGGCGGTAATTTCACAATTGACAATTTATATGTTAGTAACTCAGATTTAGGATTGAATGTAAAAGATTCAGATGCAGAGGCTGGCGTAAGAATTAAAAATGGAGATCTTACAATTACAAATGCTCAGTTTGCAAATACTCCTGATTCTTTTGAGTTAACTAACTATACTGGTATGAACCAAAGTTTCATAACTCAAGGTGTTGCAACTGGAGCTGGTAATGGAGCCGCTGCTCCTGATTGGGCTGCAGGATGGTCTAGAGGTCTTAGTAACAGTGCTGCAGTACAAGAGAATCTTGCTGGACAAATTACTGGTGAAGTTACTTTAAATGCTTCTATTGAATATATTCTTACTAGTGCACTTGAAGTTAAAAGCGGTGGTAAATTAACTATTCCTGCAGGAACAACGATCAAAGCTACGGGTGGAACGGCTGCATATGTAGCTGTTGCCAAAGGTGCACAAATTTTTATTGAAGGTACTGCTGATAATCCTGTCGTGATGACTTCAGGCCAAGATAATCCTGCACCTGGAGATTGGGGTGGATTAGTAATCGCTGGGGATGCTCCTACCAATAAAGGATCTAATGTTACATCTGAGGTTGCAAATCTTACATATGGCGGATCTAACGCAACTGATAATTCAGGGTCAGTTCGTTACTTAAGAGTAGAATACACTGGAGCCACTTTTTCTAACAGTAAAGAATTCAACGGTGTATCTTTATTTGGTGTAGGTTCTGAAACCGTATTCGAATATGTACAATCTTTTAATGGAGCTGACGATGGTATCGAATTCTTTGGAGGAACAGTAAGTGGTAATTTCTTAGTTTCTATAGGCAGTGGAGATGATTCTATTGACTGTGCAGATGGATATAATGCTACTTGTAGTAACTGGTATATCTCTAAAGGTATTAAGGCTGGTATCGAAGCATCAAACAATGGTGATAATGGAGATGCGACACCTGTAACAACTATCAATCTTTCTAATGTATCTATTGTCGGATCTGTTGGTGAAGGAGCAATCTTTTACAAAGAAGGAGGTGGTAATTTTACTTTCTCAAATATATACACCAGCAATGTTGATTTAGGAATAAATGTAAAAGACACAGATACACAAGCAGCCGTAAGAATTGAAAATGGGGATTTCTCTATTGACCAAATTCAGTTTGACGCATCTGCTACAGGCTTCGCTGGAACAAATTATACTGGTGCAAACCAAGCTTTCTTTACTGAGGGAGACAATACTGGTGCAGGTAATGGAGCTGAAGCTCCTGATTGGGCTGCAGGGTGGACCGTTGGTTTCTAGTCTAAATAAATAGTTAAAGTTTATTGTTCACAGATAAACCAAAGAAACGCCCTTGAGAATTCATTTTCTCGGGGGTGTTTTGATTTAACCCGCTTTCATTACGAGCTACCTTATAAGATCAAAGAATGATTACTCCAATGCCTCTTTTAACTCTTCAGCTTGATCCTTATAGCGACCATCATACATAATTAAAGATTGTAAGACTTTTTTGGTTTGCATATTATCATCTTGTTTCAGATAACACAATGCCTGATACCACAACCCATCTTCGTAATAAGGGCTTGATTCAGGAATTTGCTGAAGTATTTTTAAAGCTGCTACAGATTGTGATAATTGCAAATAACTATTTCCA
Organism: uncultured Flavobacteriaceae bacterium; assembly: GCA_964650425.1. GTDB lineage: Bacteria > Bacteroidota > Bacteroidia > Flavobacteriales > Flavobacteriaceae > Aquimarina. Next base: position 42,871 of record CAZYRG010000001.1, on the reverse strand, counting down.
ACATATAATTGTTCCAAAGGATCTAACGCAATTTCAGAGGTGTTTTTATAGAAATTGATAACATCCTGATAATACCCATTTCGATATAATTTTGTTAGCTGTATTACCTCCTCCTCTACCAACTCTCCTCGCTTCTCATCCTCTGCAGGAAAAGGAGTATAATATTGTTTAAAAACAACATCGTTCCTTCCCTCAGCATGGTCTTGAAACCTCCAAACACCCAAACCAAGGCTCAATAAAACTACTATTGTGGCTGCAATTTTCCAATAACCGCTGGTATGTTGTTTTTTTGCTTTTAATGGGCTTGGCTGTTCCAACATTTCGGTTCTGATCTCTTGAACGCGCTTTCTATACGCCAACGCACCTTTTTTGGACAAAAAATTATGAAGTTGCCGTTGTAATTCTACTTCTTTTTGGAGGGCTACATCTACAGCTATCTCCTGCTCAAACTGCATGATTTCTGACGGAGTCATATTTCCTGATACGTAGGCTCCAATACGTTCTGTTAGCTCTGGAGATTCTTTCATTTTGGGGTAGTTTTAGTAGCGTTTTGTAATTCTGTATATAGCGGATCTTTAGTGATTTTTTGGGTTAACGCTTTTTTGCAATCATGGTTTTTTACTCTAGCATACGCCTCTGTATAGTTCATTTTAGTAGCGATAGTTTTCATGGAACAACCATCGAACACCATTGTCAATACTTTTTGGCAAGCCGCACCTAATTGTACAAAACACTTCTGAAACAGAAATTCCTGTGTCTTGATTTCCCAATCTTCAGTAGCTAAAGTTAGTTCCGAAAGTTCTTCTGATAGGGTTTCACTTAACTGTATACGTTGTTGTTTGCGCATACGATTACGCCATAAATTTTTGCAGATAGCATAAAAATAGGTTGGTAAGGCGCAACTAAGTTCTATCGGTTTTGCTTTGTGCTGTTGATATAGTGCCACCAAAGCATCCTGAAAAATATCTTCTGCATCCTGAAGATTTCCTTCATTCTGTTGGACATAGCCTCGGATCATGGCAAAATTTTTCTCATAGAACTGCCGAACCGTCTCACGCTTACCAGCAACAAGATTTCTTAATCGTATCTGTTCCTTACTATAGTCTCCACTCATTAATGTCAGCAATCAGTTAAATGTTATTTTTTTGTTACCAAATCGTAAATAACGCGATTTGCTTGTAACATTTTTGGGTTCTTTGCCACCTATTTGTAAACAATAAATTGTCACACAAACATAACTAATAACTTATGAAATCCATAGTTCGTATAGGAGGACTGATCATCTCTCTTTTATTTTTTTTATCGCCCATTTCTGGACAAGTGTCGAAAGATACTTTTGAAGCATCCCAATACCTTAAAAAAGCAGAGGCTTTTGAGTCCCAAAAAAAGTATGATAGTGCGATTGTGCTCTACAAAGAGTATTTAAAGATGTATCCAAGTTCAAACGACACTATTTTTGGAAAAACTCAAAAAACAATAGCAAATTTATATTACGAACAAGGGAATTATGAAAAAGCCCAACAACACTATAATTCTTGTCTGTTAATTTATGAAAGGGTTTACACCAACAATCACCCTGAAATTGCCAAAATTCATAGGAGTCAAGGGATTACTTACAGATTTCTTATAAACTTCACAAAAGCAGAAGAACATTTTAAAATAGCTCTTGCAATTTTCAAGAAAAACAATATGAAGTTTGAAGAATCTAAAGTATTTAATAATATAGGAAATGTGTACAGGGCACAAGGAATACACCAAAAAGCAATAGAGCATTATAGACAAGCATTGAATATATTGATTGAAAATAAAATTGACAATCAGATATATGAGGCAGGGTACCTTAATAATATTGCACTTGCTTACAACAATAAAGAGGATTGGGATAACTCATTAAAGTACCATTTTAAAGTTTTAGCATTAAAAGAAAAGTCTTATTCAAGTAATAGCATCCAATTAGCCAATTCTTATAACAATATTGGACTAGTCTATTATGAAAAAAACGAAATTGATAAAGCTATGAGCTATTACTCCAAAGCCTTAAATAATTATCTAAGTAAAAACAAAAAAGATAACTTTATAGCAGTCGACACCTACGTTAATATAGCGAATGCATTAAGAAAAAAGAGAGATTTTAATCTTGCTATTACCTATGCTGAAAAAGGCATAAGTGAAACCGAGAAAAAATACGGAAAACTGCATTACTTCAGTACATTTATTTATCACACATTAGCCTTAATTTATTTTGAATTAGAAGAACACAAAAAAGCTATCACCTATTGTGATATCGCATTAAAATCCAATTCGATAAAGCCCGAAAAAACAACTAATTTAAATACTGCTTATGATCCATTATATTATTTAAAAATAACTAACTCAAAGTTAGAAATATTGAATTCATATTTACTTAAAGACATGAATACTAATCATTTAAACGAAGCTCTAAAAATTGGAAAAAGTCTTGATCATGCCGTGAGTGCCTTAGAACAAAAAATATCTGGACAAGATGATAAACTTTTGTTTTCTTCGACAGCCAATAAAATTTATAAAAACATTTTTAATACAAATTATTTCATATACAAAAATCAAAATATCACCAAGGCATTCAACGACCTTTGGTATTACAGTGAAAAAAGCAAAGCAGCTAATTTGAGAAGTTTTATTCGGGATCAAGACATCAAAAGTTTTAGAAAGTTACCAAATCAGCTATTGGCAATGGAAAAAAAGTTAAAATTAGCTTATTCATTTTATTCTTCGGCGTTAACTAATGAACTGACGTCGAATCCCGAAGGTGAAATGATAAGAAAACATCAGGATAGCTTATTTGCCATAAAAAATCGACTAGATTCCATAAACAAAGTACTCAAAGTTAACTTTGCCGAATACTACAAGTTAAAACACGAAACTGACGTATTAACACCTTCTGAAATCAAACAAAAATTAAATAATAACACTACTATGCTTTCTTTTTTTAGGTCAGGTGTTAAAACTTACATTTTCATATTAAATAAAGAAAATAGTTTAGTTGTTGAGTTATCAACCTCTAATTTAAAACAACATGTAGCGTCTTTTCGAAATTACTTGCTTAAGAAGGAAACAGAAGCTTATAAAAAAAGTGCATTCCATCTATATAAGCAGTTAATGCAACCCGTTTCAAATTATATAGAAGGTGAAGAACTAATTATTATACCTGAAGAAGAACTTTGGCATCTTGATTTTGGATTACTTGTAACCAAATTATCAAAATCTAATAATCCCAAAAAAATCCCTTATTTGTTAAAAGATCATGCGATAGTATACGCTAACTCCGCGGCAATTTGGTCAAATTCGACAAATAAAAAAAGTAGTAATCATCTAAAAGAAAAATGCTTGGCATTTTCTTACTCATCTAGTAATTCACTGTCCAAAGACCTCACCAGAATACCCAAAAAAACTAAAAATTCGATGACTGACTTGCCAGGCACCAGAAAAGAAATCCTAGAAATATCGAGCTTAATTGATGGAGATTTTTTTTATGGAGATAATTCAACTGAAAAAAAATTCAAAAAGAAGGCACATCAGTATCGTATACTGCACCTTGCATTACATGGCGAAACTTATAACGATGATAAGAACTCTAAATTATACTTTACAAAATCACTAGATTCAAATGAAGATGGCATACTATACGATCATGAACTTTTTGCTATGGATATACCCGCAGAATTGGCAACATTGAGCGCTTGTAATACGGGTTCGGGCAAAATTGCTAAAGGCGAAGGCATCATTAGTTTAGGAAATGCTTTTCAATATGCTGGAGTAAAAACGCTATTGCTTACACAATGGAAAATTTCAGATCAAAGCACACCCAAATTAATGAAAGACTTTTATAACAATTTAAAATCAGGAATGACTAAATCCAAAGCACTACAAAAAACACAACTCGATTATTTAAAAACTGCAGATGCAACTCGTTCACATCCCATATATTGGAGCGGATTCTACTTGTTAGGAAACTCAAATCCTATCCTATTAAAAGAAGACTATTCTAAAATTATCTTTCTAATCTTAAGTATTCTTATCATTCTAGTTAGTATAATAATCCATACAAAATTTTATGGAAGAAAATCTTTGTGTAAAAAAAGTTTAAAAAAATTAAATTCTTGCCCTAACATTTTATTTCATTAAAACATCAATACATAGAAACAAATAAATAATCATTTAAAATTTATGTATGATGAAAAACACAAGACAATTATTATTAATTACGCTTCTATTGGCAATTTTCCAATCGATGAGTGCTCAACGTGACTGGAGATCTTACGAAATGCGAAATTTTGGATCAAATCTGACTAATGCCGAGAATTTACTTTGCTCTAGTAATCCTGAAACAAAAGGTTCAAGGTTCAGGTTTGAAATAGGGTTTCCTTCAACTTCAACAGCGTTCGAAACTAAAAAACTGTACAAATTTACGGATGATGATGATAGGATTAGATATATTTATATTGTAAGACGAAGATCAACCCCTTATTCTGATAGGGATGCTTACTTATCTAGCCAATTTGTTAAGCTCAATACCTTCTGTGATGATGACTATGACGGTATTGAGAATAGTTTGGATAATTGTCCTATTGCTGCCGGTCCAGAATCTAATGGAGGGTGTCCAAGAACTGACTTAATTATTAATAGTGATACAGAAATTTCAGCTCCTGCATGGGGAAATCATACATTATACCATGCCAGATATGAGAATGCGATCTTTCTAAGTAGATTTAATAACGGATTTATTACAATTACCAAATTATTAATTGATAATCTTGGAGATGGTAGATATCCTTTCAGTGAAAAAGTGAAATTTTATATTTCTAAAGATGCAAAAGTATCAAACGATGATTTTAAATTTTCAAATGAAATAACTGTCCCAGGAATTCCAGCTAATTCTCAGAATAATTATGCCACTGCGCCTGGCACTAAATTACTTGGTTCGTCTGTAGGAGATAAACTAGAATATGGCAGTTATTATTTATTAATAGAAATAACTCCACATATTTCTGAAACATCGGATACTAATAATGTATTTTATGTCCCATTAGATTACATCCCAAGTTGGACGAATCCAGGAAGAAAAATTGCTAATCAGGGCATCAACAATGATTTCATTGTAAATACTAAAAGTAATGACCCCCACCCCCTAACCATCTACAACCTTTCTGGTCAGATTATCAAGCAACAAATCGTGGCCGACAAAAACGAAGAGCAAGCGGTGATCAATAGTTTGGACAAACAAGGTTTGTATATTGTAAAAAGCGGTGATAAAACTTATAAAGTCGCAAAATAAAGAGACAACACTTCCATAAAACTTCAAAGGCTGCCCATACGATAGGCAGCCTTTTTCTTTACTACAAATAGTATTTTATCTAAATCCGATACAACAACCCAAAAGCAATATTTTGTAACCTCGTATTCAACTGAAAACCTTTTTGATTAGTAACATTCCCTTGATTATCTTCAAATTTTAGGGAAGTATAAGAAATTAATCCTATACCTGCATTGAGCGCAAAATGCGATGAAACAAAATAATTAACACCAACTGACAATCCAAAATCAAAACCCCGACTGGTATCTTTTATATCGGTAGGCGCTATTGGATCTGGGTCTACTTGGCTCATAAATTCTGTTACAGAAGATATATAATTAACCCCCAAATTGCTGAACATAGTAAAACTCTTTTTTGGAGAAAAATAATAGCGTCCAAATACCCCAACTCGCCAAAAGTCGCTGGTATTTTCGGAAATGTCTTCCTGCTTGTTTTTACTGCGTCCAAAAGTTGTTTGACTTCCTAATGCAAAATGATCTGTCAGAAAATATGCAATTGATGGTTGTACACTAAAAAAAGTATTGCTACGCTCATTATCAAACACATCTGGTTGATCGTCTGTGTATTTTGAAGTACTTATACTAATCCCTCCTGATAGTGTTACATCCCCTTTACTAAATCCAAATAAATCATCGTTTTGTGCACATACTACCGCAGAAGTTAGGCACGTCATTGCCATTAAAAGTGTTTTAATCATGATGCTGTTGTTTTTAAAATTAAATAAGAATTTTTGATATCAGAGGGATATCAAACAACATTCCTCAACATGCCAGACTGTTACTTTTAATGATTTCATAACACGCAAGCCATTAGAAATGATCTTTTAATAACTAAAAATGGGGTAACACTTCTATAATAGATGTCAAATAGCTCCCTCTACTAGAACTCGGAAGGAAACGAATGTCACATCGAGCTACAGTCGAGATGGAGCGACAGTCGAGACGGAGTGAAAATCTAAATGTTCGAGTTAACGACGTACTCGGGATGGCATTCCCCTCGACTAGCGCTCGGGATGACATACGTGTTTGTATTATGCTCCATTGTCACATCGAGCGCCAGTCGAGATGGAGCTATAGCACTAGCTTTTTTACTAATATCAACCCCTCGACTGGCGCCTGTCTGCCGACTAGGTAGACTCGGGGAGACATACGTTAGTCAAAATGAAACAAAGATATTTGTCAGGTCGAGCGACAGTCGAGACCCAGTTTAGAAATACTGCTCAAATTCCCCTCGACTGGCGCTCGGGATGACATTAGTGTTAAAAAGTTACCTTTGCCTATAGATTAGCCATAAATGAAAACCTACTACGTATACATTCTCGAATGCTCAGATGATTTTTTATACACGGGATTTACAAATAATATCGACCGAAGAATTATAGAACATCAGCAAGGATTAAACAAAACCTGTTTCACCTATAACAGAAGACCTGTACAACTAATTTTTTATCAAGATTTTAATGACATTAATCAAGCTATTCTTTTTGAAAAGAAAATCAAAAAATGGAGTCGAGCTAAAAAATTAGCTTTAGCTAAAAGAGATTTCGATATGTTACAAATTTTGACCGAATGCAGAAATGCAACACACGGCAAGTATAAACCACCTGATTAACTCAAATTCCCCTCGACTGGCGCCTGTCTGCCGACAAGGTAGACTCGGGATGACATTCGTGAGGCAAAATGAAACAAAGATATTTGTCAGGTCGAGCGACAGTCGAGACTCGGTTCGAACACATCTGGAATCCCATCAACTGTCTTGAGATGCCATTGAAAACAATGGCTTTGCAGAAAATCAGACTTTGCAGTACCTTTACAAAAAAATCCTTTGCGTGCACTAGTCACATATAGTTTTGTTTTTCTATACATGATCGCCATGTTGCGACCGGTGCAGCCCATGGTGGAGTATTTTCTGAACCAGGGTTATATCAAAGAGGTGCTTTGTATTAACAAAAACAAACCGCAACTACAGTGTAATGGCAAGTGTTACTTGACCAAACAGCTCAAAAAACAGCAGGAAACCCCTGCAAATAAAGTACTAGAAATCGCGATGGAAAAATATCCGATTGGATTTGTGGAGCTTCTAAAACTTCAAGAAAACACTACTGAAATAGCACTTTCTGAGAAACAATCATTTTTCTATAACAATACCTATCGATCAACCTATCTTACCGCTATTTTTCATCCTCCAAACTTTGGGTAACTAAACTCCCTCTAGGCAAAAACCTAGTAGGCACTAAAATTTTAAAAATTACAATACTCTTGATGCTACACACAAGGCATATCAGGAGTGTACCTATATTACAAACTCAACATCTTAAAAATGAAAAATATCATTACCGCTATGCTTATAGTCATAGCTACCTCTATATCGTACGCACAAGAAACTGCAAAAACTAGTACTATTACCGCAAAACCTGATGGCCATGCTCCGATCGGAGTGATGGCAGATCATACCCATGGTAAAGGAGAATTTATGCTTTCGTATCGCTATATGACCATGGATATGGGAGGACTACAATCCGAAGGTGATGCGATCGAAAACGCGATTGCCTTTGAACAATACATGATCGCTGCACAACAAATGACCATGGGTATGCATATGCTAGGCGCTATGTACGCACCAACGGATAAATTAACCTTGATGCTCATGGGTAATTATGTAAGCAATGACATGGATCTGGAAGCAAGAAATGGGACAAAATTCGCTACGCAGTCTGGTGCTCTAGGCGATATCTCATTGAGCGCTTTATATAGCATTCTCAAAACAGAAAAAAACAGTATGCATCTGCAATTAGGACTTTCACTACCTACGGGGAGTATTGAGCAAATGGATGTAACTCCTTTATCAATGGGCAATGAGATACAATTGCCGTATCCCATGCAAACTGGAACCGGTTCCTTTGGCGGAATTTTGGGAGCTACCTATTTATGGAAAAGTGAATTTATGTCTGGAGGTATTCAGGCCAAAGGCACTTTTTTCTTAAATGACAATGATCAGGATTACAAATTCGGAAATCGGTTAGGTTTTACTACTTGGGGTGCTAAAAATCTGGCAGAGTGGGTGAGTATCTCGGTACGTGGTGAAGCTAAGGTTATCGGAAAAATCGATGGCCAAAGTCCATTATTAAATCCTATGATGGTCAATACTGCCGATACGGATAGTTCTGGCGGCACCTATATCAATGGTGGATTAGGGCTTAATTTTGTACTCCCCCATAATATCCGCCTTGCTTCAGAGCTTGAGCTCCCACTATCGCAGAAGCTCAATGGCATTCAATTAGAAACAAAGTATATGCTGACATTTGGTTTGCAATATGCATTTAAGTAAAAGTAAAGACTAAAATTGTTACATTGTCACATCGAGCGCCAGTCAACCCCTCGACTGTCGCTCGGGATGACATTCGTGAATGAAGTAACTATTGGTGATTATCTTGTCCGGTCGAGCGCCAGTCGAGACCTTGTTTGAACAAACCTCGAATCCTCTCGACTAGCCTGTCCAGAGCATAGCCCAAGGGCTCGAGATGACATATGTGTTAAAAACTATCTTTGACGCTAGAGCAGCTAACAAATGAAAACCTATTACACTTATATTCTGCAATGTGTAGACAATTTCTTATACACAGGAGTTACGAATAATATTGATCGAAGAATTAGGGAGCATCAACAAGGGTTAAATAAAACATGCTTTACTTATAAAAGAAGACCAGTAAACCTTATCTTTCATCAAGCTTTTAATGATGTAGATCAAGCAATTTATTTTGAAAAGAAAATCAAAAAATGGAGTCGAGTAAAAAAACTAGCATTAGCTAAAGGAGATTTTGATATGTTACAAATTTTAGCCGAATGCAGAAATGCAACACGCGGTAAGTACAAACCTGGTTAACTCGTTTCCCCTCGACTGTCGCTCGGGATGACATACGTGTTTTTATTATGCACCATTGTCAAATCGAGCGACAGTCGAGATTTATATCTTCGAAGTAACGGATTTGACAAACACAAAGCCAAAGCCGCAGAATAACATGATATGAAAGAGAAAGAGTCCGAAATCTTGTAAGGCAAAAGCACTGTAAAGCGCATAACCAAAATACGCTGTTAGCAAAGCTTCCAAAATTGTATTTCCAGAAATCTTTTTATTCAAATATTTATTCCCTTTCCAGGAATCCTTAAGGGTATTGATATTAAATTTTGGCGTGCGCACAAACTCGCTTTTCTTTCCAAAATGACCTTCGAGTACTGCCATAGAATTGTGAACTGAAAAGCCCATGGCTATGGAGAAAAACGTAAAAAACAGTTTCACATAGGCCAACCAATTCCAGAAACCGCCTCCGTGTATTTTTTTGAAGGTATGCCAATAACAATAAAAAAAGATGACTGTACTTACCGAGAAAAATGCCAATACAAAGAAGTACCATTCAAAATCTGGGTTGTTGTTTTTGATATGCATCACAGGTACGCTCAACACTGCTACCAACAACACCAACAAAAACATACTACTGTTTAGTAAATGAAAAAAGCTATGTATTTTCGTTTTAAAAGGCACTGTTTTATCTTTTAACAGCTTCCAATAGAGTTTTTGGAAATTCTCTGCAGC
>CAZYRG010000001.1:29727-32828 GCA_964650425.1 uncultured Flavobacteriaceae bacterium | reverse complement strand
CCTATTTTAGCATCTTTGAAATAAGGTACTGTTTGTAATAACCAATCTGGACCTGGCATAAAATCAGCATCAAAAATGGCAATATATTCTCCTTTTGCAATAGCCAAACCTTCTTTGAGTGCGCCTGCTTTGAAACCCGTTCGATCTTCTCGACAAATATGCTGAATATCTAATCCTGTTTTTTGAAGTGCTTTAATTTTTTTTTCGGTAGAAACCACAGATTCGTCTGTAGAATCATCCAAAACTTGGATTTCTAGTTTATCCTTAGGATATTTTAACTGCGCAATGTTGTCTAATAATCGTTCCATCACATAGAGCTCATTATAGACTGGTAATTGCACAGTAACATGAGGTATCTCTTCAGATTTAGTAAAATCAAAAACAGGAGCATCTTGATTTTTTTTGCTGGATTTCAAGTAATTGACTAGCAAATTGAGTTGCGACAAACTGTACATGAAAATAACCAGTAATGCCAAGGTGTATATGATAATAATGGTAGTATCCATCACTTCAAACTATATTTAAAAATCCAACTTAATATCTTTACGCCTGCAAATATAGCACCTTTTATCGTTCCTGAAACTTTAGAGACCCCTATTCGCTTTTTATAGGGCACTTCAACCTCAGCATAACGGTATTTTTTCTTTAAGGCTTTTAATTGCATTTCTACCGTCCAACCATAGGTTTTGTCTTCCATATCGAGCGCAACAAGCTTATCATATTTTATAGCTCTAAAAGGGCCTAAATCTGTAAATCGAGCCCCAAAAAACAAGCTCATCAATGTTGTCGCCAGCCAATTTCCAAAAATTTGCGGAAAGGTCATGGAACCTTTTTCTCGCAAGTGTTTTACGCGACTACCAATTACCAAATCCACATCTTTCTCTATGATTGGCGCAACAATTTCGGTTAAATTCTCTGGGTAATCGCTATAATCTCCATCTAGAAACACAATAATATCTGGATGCTTTTCTTTTTTATGGATGTAATGCATTGCCTTAAGACAGGCATAACCATACCCTTTTTGTAACTCTGTCAAGACTGTTGCTCCTGCTTTCTCCGCGACAATCACTGTATCATCTGTAGAATTATTATTGACCACAATAATCTCAGAGACATTTTTTGGAATATCTTTAATAACTTTTGCAATAGAATCAGCCTCATTATAGGCTGGAATAATAACAACGATGTGATGCCCCATTTAGAACTTCGGGTTTGGATTATCCGCAATAAAACCAGCAAGATTGGTCCATTCCTTCGTTTTTTCCCCTGATTCATATTTTTCGGCTCGGAAGAGTTTTTTATTTCTATAATAAAAGCAATAGCCTTGTTTTTGATCTTTTTTGTATTGACATTTTTCTGTCTGCCCCAAAATATCATTATTATAAACCCACCATCCAACAGCTATTCCGTTTTTATAATGTCCTTCTTTAATCGTATCCTTATTATCTCTGAAGAAAAACCAATATCCATTACGCTGATTATTTTTGAAAGCTCCTTTCTCTGCCACTGTCCCATTTTCATGATAAAAATTCCAATAGCCCGTTTTCAAGGAACCAATAACCCATCCTTCAGCTTCTAACTGTCCGTTTTGTGAATAAATTTTCTTATACGTTTTTTCTACTGCATACCCACTAATGTAAACACCTATAATGAATATTATAGCTACTATAAGACGTTGTGTCATAATCATTTTTTTTGCATTAGACGATTGAATCTTCAATCCCTAACAAAGGTAGTTGTTATTTAACAAAAATATTATTGAACTTATTATTTGAATGCCGAAATTCCAGTAATATCCATTCCTGTTATCAACAAATGTATATCATGAGTACCTTCATACGTAATCACACTCTCTAGATTCATCATATGTCGCATAATACTGTACGCTCCAGTAATTCCCATCCCACCTAAAATTTGTCGTGCTTCACGCGCTATTTTTATGGCCATATCTACATTGTTTCGTTTGGCCATAGAGATTTGTGCAGTGGTTGCTTTACCTTCATTTCGTAACACCCCTAATCGCCAAGCCAATAATTGTGCTTTAGTGATCTCTGTGATCATCTCGGCCAACTTTTTTTGCTGCAACTGCGTCCCACCAATAGGCTTATCAAACTGAATACGTTCTTTGGCATAGCGCAAAGCCGTATCGTAGCAATCCATAGCTGCTCCAATGGCTCCCCAAGCAATGCCATATCGTGCAGAATCGAGACACCCTAAAGGTGCTCCTAATCCACTTTTGTTGGGCAATAGATTTTCTTTGGGAACTTTGACATTATTGAAAATTAATTCCCCTGTTGCAGATGCGCGTAACGACCATTTATTATGCGTTTCTGGGGTTGTAAAACCTTCCATCCCTCGTTCTACAACTAATCCATGAATACGCCCTTCTTCATTTTTGGCCCAAACCACTGCAATATCAGCAAAGGGTGCATTAGAAATCCAAAGTTTTGCTCCATTCAAGAGATAGTGATCGCCTTTGTCTTTAAAATTCGTGGTTAACCCACCTGGATTAGAACCATGATCAGGTTCCGTAAGTCCAAAACAGCCCATGAATTCTCCAGAGGCTAGTTTGGGCAAGTATTTTTTGCGTTGCTCCTCATTCCCATATTTCCAAATCGGATACATCACCAAGGATGATTGTACGGATGCTGTAGAACGCACCCCCGAGTCTCCTCTTTCGATCTCTTGCATAATCAATCCATAGCTAATCTGATCCAAGCCTGCTCCTCCATATTCTGAAGGAATATAAGGTCCAAAAGCTCCTATTTCTGCCAAACCAGGAATGATTTGTTTCGGGAATTCTGCACGCTGTGCATAGTCTTCTATAATGGGTGATACATCTCGTTTGACCCAAGAACGCGCTGCATCCCGTACGATCAGATGTTCTTCTGATAGCAATTCATCCAATTGGTAATAATCTGGAGACTGAAATAAATCTGGCTTCATATATTAATGAGGTTTTACTCAAAGTTAACGAATGTCAGGTGTAGTTACAATTGTTTTAACGGAGAATTAGGCAACCTGCAAGGTCTTTTTCTGACCTTGTAGGTTTTTCTAATTACTATCATTAACACCTACAAGGTTTTGGAAACCTTGCAGGA
>CAZYRG010000001.1:2251-29627 GCA_964650425.1 uncultured Flavobacteriaceae bacterium | reverse complement strand
AGGTTTTTCTAATTACTATCATTAACACCTACAAGGTTTTGGAAACCTTGCAGGAGCAATTCGTATTACTTCTGATTCACCAAGTCCATCAAATCCACATCGTTTCCTAATAACACTTCCGTTGGATTGATTCTTCCTTCCATCGAATCATTTTCTAATTTCAGCACACCTCTTGGACATACTGCAGAACAAACACCACATCCTACACAACTAGAACGCACGATATTCTCCCCTTTTTGCGCATAGGCACGCACATCAATTCCCATTTCGCAATGGGTAGAACAGTTCCCGCAGGAAATACATTGTCCACCATTGGTGGTGATCCTAAATTTGGAAAACATCCGTTGTTGGAATCCTAAAATTGCTGCCATAGGGCAACCAAATCGACACCAAGATCTACTCCCCAAAATAGGATAAAATCCAGTACCAATAACTCCTGAAAACATCGAACCTATATAAAATCCATAAGCAGATCGTAAACTGCTTCCTTTTATAAAAAACACTTCTTCGGTACCACCTATAAAATGCATAGCAAGCAATGCCGCAATCACAACAAAATATCCAATTGCACCATACTTCGCATCTTTCCCTAACTCTTTACGTTTAAAATACATGATCACACCAAAGACTAGCGTCAAAAATCCAATGACTAAACTAATAAAAAGTCCTTTGGTTAGCCAAAAATTGTTACTGTCGTAGCCCAAATACGTATACACCACAGCCGTTGTCATCACTACAGAAAATACTAAAACCGTATGTATCAACCATCGTTCTAACTTCCAAGCAGACATTTTTTTGGACGATAATTGTCGGAACGAATCTCCTGCAGTCTCTGCTAAACCGCCACAACCACAAACCCAAGAACAGTACCAACGCTTTCCATACTTATAGGTCAATATCGGTGTGATGACAAAAACAGAAAGAATACCAAAAACAAGAAACGCCAAACCTATATTTCCATTGGAAAGAAATCCCTTGACCGACCACTCATCAAAAATATAATAGTTTAGCGGCCAAACACTTTTTAAATCATAATAAGGTAATCCTGAATTCATTCGATACATAAATTCTGGAATCAAAAAAGCAAAAGCTAACTGAAAAAACATCACTGACCCTGTACGGATTTGCTCATAGCGATTGTGCTTGTATTTATTAATGAATTTATAGCCAAAAGCCAAAATCGCAACGGTATAAAGTGCTCCGTACACAAACCATTGACTTGCATCTCTACCACTTAGCAACTGGCTTAGCGGATCAAAAAGCGCTATTAATCCAGTGTTCGAAGCTCCATCTTTTCCAAGCCCCAAAAACTGAGGGTAGAAATACAAAACAATGTAAAATGAAGTTAAAACAACTCCCGTCATCCAACCTAAAACCCCTCTAGACGATATGGATTTGAACCAAATACCATCATTTTTAATCCCAGGAATTTTTCCAGCATACAGGGCATTCGTATATAACACGATTCCTCCTGCGATTAATCCTAATGCAGCAGTCAAAACGAGCCCTTTATTAGGCAATGTGACATTAAAAAGCGCTAACACTAATATGAAAAGCCCTAAAACTCCAATTCCTGTGGCTATTTTTTGTTTAGTCGAAACCCCATTTGGATTTGCTAAAGACATGCTATGATTTAATTTATTACTCATGATATATGTTTTGTCGGTTTTAAAAGGTTCTTTTTTTAAAAATCGAATAGTTTATTATCTAATAATTGATTACGCAATTTGCAATTGTTTTTGAAAACCTAACAGAATCGCTCGTTCAAAATGTTTAAAAAATTCCGGATCAAAATTGGCATCTTTAAGATGTTCTACCACATGATCTACAGAACGTTGTTCCGTGAGCCAACGATCAAAAATCTCATGACGCATTCGGATTCCGAAGGTGTTGATTCCGATAAATTCACGAGTTGTTTTATCGTAATTTATATGAATACATTTATTTCCATCTGGATGTTCCCAATAAAAACGCCCTTCGTGTTCTTTTGGTTTTGCCCATACCCAACCATAAGTTTGATATTCGATATCCAGGAATTTGGCGCTATTGAACCAATGCCCAGGTTTATATTGAATTTTATTACCGCATAAAGTTTGTGCCAATGTTTCTCCCATCATACGTCCTGTATACCAAACAGCCTCTATAGGTCTGCGTTGATCAATCCCTTCATGTTGTTCAGCACAATCCCCAATAGCATAGATATCTGGAATATTGGTTTCTAGAAAACGATTCACTTTAACACCACGTCCTAATTCGATCCCTGAATCTTGAAGAAATCCAATATTGGGAGATACCCCCGCAGTTAATCCCACCACATTACAAGCGATTTCTTCACCAGTTTCGGCAATTACCGCTGCTCTTGCACGGCCATTTTCATCCGACAAAATCTCTTTGAGATTCACTCCCAAACGTAAATCAATATGGTGTTCTTTGATATGTCTATTAAGCATATCGGATTCTTGATCTGGCAAAACACCGTTCCAAAAACTTTTTTCACGCACCAAAAAAGTTACAGGTATATCGCGTGATCGTAACATCTCAGCCATTTCTATTCCAATAAGTCCTCCTCCCACGATTACAGCACGATTACATGCTCCTTTATTAGGAGCATTTTCTTCTAATTGATCCAAATCTTGTTTAGAATACAACCCTTGTACTCCTTTGAGATCCTGTCCTGGCCAGCCAAATTTATTTGGTTTAGATCCGGTTGCAATCACTAATTTATCATAAGCCATCGTCTCGCCTGAACTCAACACCAGTGTTTTGTCAGCCGCTTGCACTTTATCCACCCTAGCTTGTTTTAATTCGATACGATTTTTTTCCCAAAACCAAGGCTCATAAGGCTGTGTATGCTCAAATTTCATATGCCCCATATATATATACATTAATGCAGTACGCGAGAAGAAATATTTGGTCTCTGCCGAAATAATTGTGATGCGTTTATCAGAAAGTTTTCGAATATGCCGTGCTGTAGTCACGCCCGAAATTCCATTTCCAATTATAACAATATGTTCCATAATAAAGAATAATTTTTTTTTTAAAACTTTAAAATCTCAAATCTAAAAAAGACATTTGATCTCAAAAAAGCTATGTTGTAAATTTCAATAGTAATATCAGAATGCGTTTGTTGAAAGAAAACCACAAAAAAACTGCGTTCTTATCGCAAAACTGAGCAGTCTGTCGTTAATAAAGATAAGAACTTAACAGATAGCTTTTATTTAGAATGAATCTAAAAATCCGTTACGATTTTTTGATTAAATTTAAAATAGATACTACGGCATAATTTGATTATTTTGTAAGTAGCGTAATACAACTGCGACTGAACCGCCGACAATCGATTGAAAAAAAAATATATTCATAAAAATAAAATTGTAAAATGAAAACACTCATAAGTAACTTATTCTTTGCACTTATTATCAGTACAGGAATTGCACAAACGAACGATGCTTTTTTTAAAAAAGCAGATGCATTTTTTAAAACTACAGTGACAAATGGCCGTGTCAAATACGCTGCGATCAAAAAAGATCCAACTACTTTGAACGAGCTTGTACAAATGGTAGCCGAAGCTAAAGTAGACAAAGGAAATCCATCAGATTTTCAAGCTTTTCATATCAATGCGTATAACATTTCAGTAATTAAGGGAATTATAAATAAGTACCCAGTGGGATCACCCATGAAAATCAATGGTTTTTTTGATAGCAAAAAACATACGATTGCAGGAAAATCAATGACTTTAAACAGTATAGAGAACAAGGTACTTAGAGGTAATTATCCTAACGAACCTCGTTTTCATTTTGCTTTGGTTTGTGCTGGATTAGGATGTCCTCCTATCATCTCTGAAGCTTATTTGCCAAGTACATTGGACAAACAATTGGAGCGTCAGACTAAATTAGCGATTAACGATACCAAATTTACACGTTATAACGGTGATAAAAAGAAAGTACAACTCTCACAGATTTTTGAATGGTACAAAGGAGATTTTACCAAAAAAGGACAATCTTTGGTAGATTTTGTAAACAAATACCGATCAGAACCGCTACCAGAAAAAACCAAAGTTGGTTATTATACTTACGACTGGACTTTAAATGATGCTAAATAACTATTAATATTTAAAAAACATAACTTAGATGAATCTACATATTTCAAAAATCAAAACGATTAGTATAGCACTTGGTCTTGCTTTTATAACAACTCCAATGCTTGCGCAAGAGGAAGAAGAATCTCAAGGATCCAATATCCAAACTTTTACACCTTCAAAATTATTAAATAAAGGACAATGGGACATTAAATTTTTTAATAGCCTCTATACTCAAACGGAACAAACGGATGTACGATCTAAGTCGGTAACGATCCCTAGACAAACATTCTTCACAAATACCACAGAAGCTTTTACTGGAGTTAGTGAAAGCAGAAGAGTTAATGTTGGTGTTGTAATACAAGCGCGCTCCAACGCGCTCAACGGACAAGGGGCTCTCGATGTATTCTCTTTTGAAGACAATGGCAATGACAGAAGATCTGGCCTTACCACAATTGCACCTGCTATTAGAGTGCAGCCTTTTAAAAGTATCTCTAATTTTTCTTTTACCACCTCTTTTATTATACCAATATTCGAAGACAAACCAGATGCCGTACCTGATGGTGCTAGTTCTTTTCTCGATCAAAAAAGTTTTGCTTGGGACACCAAGTTTTTTTATGACAAAACCTTTGGAGGAAATAACTGGCAAATTTTCACGCAATTAGATGTTAAATATAACTTCGGGGAAGAAGGAGCTGATGCAGATCCTAGTACGGAAAATATATCAGAACGCTTTGCAAACAATAGTTTTTTTATCCCTATGAGCGCATTTCTAAGTTATTTTCCTTCTTCAAAATCAACTGTATTTGTTAATGCCCAACAAGCATTTTTATTAGATGCCGGAAATGAATTTGCACAAAATTATACACAATTAGGATTTGGCACAAAATATCAACTTACTTCTGTATTGAATCTTGAAGCTTCTTTCGGAAAATTTGTACGAGGTAATAATTTCCAAGGACTAGGGCAAACCTTTAGTTTGGGATTACGTGCTCTTTTTTAGTACTTTTATTAAAAAGTTACGATTTATTTAATAAAACACATAAAGCCCCAAATACTATCATTTTTATTAATGACAGTATTTGGGGCTTTATTTTCAATTTCACCTTGCAGCGCTCAAAGCCAAAAAATAAATGGTGTCAGTTTTGTAGCTTCACCAGATCCAATTGACCAATCTCACATAGTTCCTATCAAAAAGATCCATGCCAACTGGGCAGCAGTAATGCCCTTTGGCTTTGTCAAAAACTTGAACACACCAGAACTCCTTTTTGATAGAGAAAGACAATGGTGGGGAGAACGTGTTGTAGGGACAAGTAAAACCATACAACTACTCAAAGAACAAAACATTCAAGTAATGCTAAAACCACAATTATGGGTTTGGCGAGGAGAATTCACAGGGGATATCAAAATGCAATCCGAAGAAGATTGGCTAGCCTTTGAAAAAGCATATCGCAAATTCATAATATGTTATGCAAAAATCGCACAACAAGAACAAATTCCCATTTTGTGTATTGGCACGGAATTATCAAAATTTGCCCTTACTAGAACTATCTATTGGGAACAACTTATAAAAGATATTCGCGCAATATATACTGGCAAGCTAACTTACGCGGCAAATTGGGATTCCTATAGCAAAATACCTTTTTGGTGTGATCTAGATTATATAGGTATCGATGCTTATTTTCCGATTTCTGACAGCAAAACTCCTAGTAATGAGGAAATTATTTTAGGCTGGCGTGAGCACAAAAACAATATAATGAGGACACAAAGTGAAAATAACATCCCTGTACTTTTTACCGAATACGGCTATAGGAGTGTTGATTATGCTGGCAAAGCACCTTGGGAAACTAGCCGACAAGCCGGTAGCATTAATCACGAAGCACAAGAAGAATTATTACAAGGGATTTTTGACACCTTCTGGGCGGAGTCTTGGTTTGCTGGCGGTTTTTTATGGAAATGGTTTCATAATCACGAGCAAGTAGGGGGGACAGATAATAATCGCTTTACCATACAAAACAAACCTGCGGAAGCTATTTTAAAAAAACAGTATCAAAAGAAACAGCTGTAGAATGACAGAAACGTAAGTATTCTCCGGTAACTACGACAACAACAAAAACGATTTAATATAATGAAGAAAATCACCTTAACCATATGTTATTTCTTTTGCGCTGCTATATTTGCGCAACAGGCAACAGTAAATACTTTAGAAATTACTGGAAACAAAAAGAATAAAACTTCTTTTATCAAAAAAATCGTTTCTGTAGAAGAAGGCGCTGTTTTGGATTCTTTACAAATTGCAAAAGATATCGATTGGATTACACGACTCCCCTCTATAGCCAAAGCTACCTACAAAGTAACTCCAGTTAATGAAAACAGCTATAACGTGACCTATGATATTATAGAAAACCTTACATTGATACCAACCACTAGTATCTGGACTTCTAACAATGATGAATTTGCTTATCGAATTGGGCTTACAGAATTTAATACCTTTGGTCAGAATATTGGCATCGGTGCTTTTTATCAACAGGACATCTATGATTCTTTTGGCGCTAGTATTCGCGCGCCCTTTGCCTTTAGTAAAAAATGGGGTTTTGAATTAAATTTTCAGGATTTAGTGAGTGAAGAACCTGTTTTTTTTGAAAATTCTACTGCAGATTATAAGTACAAAAACACCTCCTATGAGGCACTTGCCAGTTATCAATTAAATTATGAAAACAACCTTCGTTTTGGCGTCACTTATTTTAAAGAGCGTTACGAATATAAACAAGGCGTAGTACCCGATGATATTCCTCTGGAACTAGAAGCAAATAAAATCGCTTATAAAGTACTTTACACTTTTAATAATGTAAAATTTGAGTATTATCTCTTATCTGGTTTTCAAAGCCTTTTGAATATTCAATATGTAAGAGGTACAGACGAAAATCTTCCTAGTTTTGTGGTAGGCTGGAATGATTTCTTATATTATAAACGCCTTGGTACTATGGGTAATTGGGCTTCTAGATTACGTATTGGTGCTGCCACTAATGATGAAACCCCTTTTGCTCCTTTTGCAGTAGACAACAATCTTAATGTTCGGGGTGTTGGTAACTCTATTGATAGAGGTACTGCGGCGATAGTTTTCAATACCGAATACAGACAAACACTTCTTGAAAAAGGCTGGTTTGTATTACAGGGCAACGCTTTTGTTGATGCAGGGTCATGGCGCGAACCAGGTGGCGAGCTTTCTGATTTACTTAGCGAAAAAAATGTACGTGTATTCCCAGGAGTTGGACTTCGTTTTATTCATAAAAAGATTTTTAACGCGACCTTTCGTATTGATTATGGGTACGGGTTGGTCGACAAAGCTGCCAAAAAAGCCGGAAATCAATCCCAAGGTATTGTCTTTGGTATAGGACAGTATTTTTAGTCACTAAAATCATTGTATCCTGTCTAAAGTATCATTCACTTCTTTGTTTTGGTACTTTGATTTTTTAATATCCCCCAACGTATATTTTACGGAAAAAGATAATTCTTGTGCGTCGGCAAAATAAGTGGTTACAGAATTTATATTAAATATCGTGTAGCGATGTTCAAAATTCATAGCTCTAAAAATATCATTTGTATTGATAGATAATGTCAGTTGCTCAGAAAAATTTTTAGTCAAAGAAGCACCCAAAACAGTTATCGCATTATATTCAAAAGCTCCTATTTGTGATTTTGTAAGCCCCCAAAAATCTACCGCCAAAGTTGTTTTTTGACCAAGTTGAAACTCATTATTTAAAGCATAATACAAGTATGGCTTAGCAGTTTCTAACAGTGCATTTCGATCAATAACATTATTCCATAAAAATGAGAGGGTACTCGAAATACTCCAAAATTGGTACTTATAGCTATTCTGAAATTGTAATTGCCATTCCGTTTCTTGTTCCAAATTTTGAGTTGACATTACCAAACGGTCTTCATTAAAATTCACACTTACATAAGCTGGATCTTCTTTGTAGCTATAACTTAACTTTATATTTTGTTTTTTATACTGCAAACTTGTCGAAACCTCATGGTTGACTGTAGGCAATAAATTTAGATTTGTTGTCCAATCCAAAAATGGGTTGATAAAAATATTGAGCGCAATGGCATCTCTATATCTGGGCCTTTGAATAGATTTTGCATAATTCAAGGTAATACTATTTGTACTGTCCAAAGGAATTTCTAATTCCGCTTTTGGAAATACCCGCATTTTTTTTCTGTTGATCAGTAACTGATTCTCATTTTGAAATCCCGCTTTTACAAAGGTTTTTTCAAACCTTGTACCAACTGCATAACGCAATTTCTTAGCTTCCTTCGAAACCTGAACATAGCTTGCATAATTGTCTTCTACATAGCTATAATTAAAAAATTCTGAACTGGTGGTATCTAGAAATTGAAAATTAGAAAATGCTTTGGATCGTGCAAAAGTCACATTACTCCCTAATTCTAATTTCATTTTATTGTTACAGTTGAATTCCAAATCAAAACGCGTAACAAATGAGTCAATACGATTATCTTGATTACGGATTTGTGAGGTCCGAAAACCCGCAAGATCAAATTGATTCGCAATACGACTATCCAAATTGCGAAGGTAATAAGCATACTGTCCTCCAATGAAAATGTTTCCATTTTTGAAGGCGCTATTAAAATTTATCGTAGAACGAAATATATCCCGATGCTCCTGCTGATCAGAAAACGTTTCGATAACCTTTATATCGGCCCCGATTTGCTGTTCCGTTGAAGTCCTTATAGGGATATCCGTTCGTTGTGTTTTGAGATTGGTAGCCATAGAAATATAGGTAGTTTCAGTAATCCCATAATACAATCCTCCTCCTATTATAAACTGTGGTCTAGGTCCAATAGCACTTACTAGATATTCTTGTTTAAAATTTTGAGATGGTAGATCAAAAATTGAACCATTGCGCTCCCAATGATGTAATTGATTGAACGCAAAATTACTTTTAAACTCGAACTTTTGCTTTTTGAAATCTGTATGTAATGACAGGTAATTATTGAGACGTCTTTTGGATGCAGCAATCTCAGATAGTGCGATTCTAAAACGATCACTCAACACCTGTTTTAAAGTAATCAGCAGCACTGCACGTCCCTCCGCTTCATATTTTACCGATGGATTTGGAATAATTGTTATGCTTTTAATCGTATCTACTGCTAGTGCTTGTAACTCTAGCATAGAGATCCTCTGATTATTGAGGTATATTATGGGTGATCCTTTCCCTATAATAGTCAATGATTCTTGATCAGGACTCACTTGTACACCTGGTAGTTTTGATAGTATTGCCACGGGAGTAGCTAGACTTGCCAGAGGAGTGTTTTCTATAGTAGCTGTTGTTGTACCATTGTTATAAGAAATCGTTTTTTTCTTATCTATAAGTACTACCTCTTCTAAGGTCGTGGTATTTGGTATCGTATCTTTTTGAGGAATATTACTCTGATCTTGTCCAAAAACGAATGTATTCAGAAAGACAAAAAACAGCATTACTAGTGGCTTCATATTTTTGATTTTAGATTAACAAAAATCAAAGAACTCAAGTATGAGGGCTAAAATGCTATTATGCTAGGGGGATTTAGGTACTAGTACTCGTATGATTTTATTCTTTACACACTAATTCTTTACGGCTAGAAACGTGTAACTTGCTATAAATATTGGAGATATGTGTTTTCACAGTACTCACACTAATAAAAAGTTCATTTGCAATCTCTTTATTCGTTTTCCCATCCAAAATTAGTGCTTTAATAATATTTTCTTGCCTACTTAATGAAGAAGCATGATCATTTACGCTTTTTCTTTTATACCTGTACATTAAAAACAACAATAGTAATACACTAAAAACTCCTAGCACATTTACCAAAAGACTCCATGAGTACTTCTGCTCTAATTCCTTATGGTGAATTTTAAAAACTTGTTGTTCAAAAAACATATAAGTATTTGGATCTAGTTCACTCTCTTTAAACTCTGCCAACAGAGCAGTGTAATAAGCTTTGTGTTCGAGTATATCTTTAGCTAAGAGCTGTTTTTCATCTAACCTTTTGATCCCAACAAGCTTTACTAAAAGAATTTGTATAGAATCCTTGAGATAGGTTCTAGTTTCTGATAAATCCATCTTAGGATTTGTGAGCGCATTTGTAATATCTCGTCGAGATTCATAACTCTGCAACTTGCGCAATTCATGAATGGTCTCTGCATCATCTAATTGCAAACCAAAATAATGTTCTACATTTTGGAGAAAAATACTATCTTTTTTTTCAGTTAAGTAGGCATTGTAGTTTTTTAGTGACTCCTCTAAAGCCCCTTTCTGAGCATTTGTCAAGAAACTACAAAACAAAAAAATAAGGAAACTCCACTTCAGTATCATATCACAAGAAAAGACGCATATATTAGACTTTCTAAAAATACTTATTTTTGCGGAAATCCACTACTGCACATCTACTCTCTTCCTTATTCATTAAAAAAACAAGTATAATACACCTATTATTTTGCATCCTAAAACCGATTTGTTCAATTATCAATTTAACTTGTTTCACCTATTAGAAAAACTAGTGCTTCAAGAAAAGATTACAATACAATTCATCTGTAGCCACTTTTCTCAAAAAAAATACTACAATGATAAAGCAATACAAAAAGGACAGCAATCTAAAATTACTAGCCTTTCTATGTGAATTAACCAGATTCATCATCTTGTTCACGACAATACATGCTACAAACGACAACACCTAAACGTTTCTACAATTTTTGCAATTATTTTTAAAGAAAACATTATAGTTGTTATAATTTATATTAATTATTATATCATCAATTTTCATTTTTTAAAGCTAAATAATGCTTAATAGATCTATACAAAATATTAACATATTCTGATTTTTATACTTAAAAAATTGATTTTTAATACAAAACAACTTACTTTTAAGGTAGGAAATTATAACCAACTAAAATCTCAATCATCATGAACACTACATGCAAGAGGTTGTCATATGACAACCAAAGGATCTTCAATGTGTCAAAAATTGCACTGCTATTACTTTTATTTTTATTCGCTCAAATAGCAGAAGCGCAAATCGTAAACAAACATGGCCGATTACGTGTTAATGGCAATAAAGTTGTGAACAAAAACAATGAATCCATTAGTCTAGCTGGTAATTCTCTTTTTTGGAGCAATGCAGGAGATACTGCAGATTTTTATAATGCAGAAACAGTTAATCATTTGGCTGACAACTGGAATAGTGACATCATTCGTGTCGCAATGGGCGTTAAAGAAACCTGGGACAACGGCACGGGCTACATCGATAACCCTAATGGACAAGTAAACAAAATTAGCAAAGTTATTGATGCTGCTATAGCCAAAGGAATTTATGTTATTATTGATTTTCACACCCATGAAGCAGAAAAATACACCAGTCAAGCAGGAGTATTCTTTAAACAAATGGCTAAAAAATATGGTGGTAATGATCATATTATTTACGAGATTTATAATGAACCAATAGGTGGTTATGGAGATTCTGCTAGAAGAAATCTATGGAACAACACTATAAAGCCTTATGCCGAATCTGTTATCAGTGAGATCAGAAAAGAAGATCCAGACAACCTTATTGTTGTTGGGACTCCTTATTTTGATCAAGGAGTTGATGTAGCTTCGGAAAATCAACTCAATGATTCGAATGTAGCCTATGCTTTACACTTTTATGCTGGCGCAAGATTTAATGGAGGTGTAAATAATGACCATACTGCCGGAGGAAGAGAAAAAGCCAGAACAGCCATGAACAATGGTGCTGCACTATTTGTCACAGAATGGGGAACAGTAGACTCTGATGGTGATGGTGCTGTAAGCAGAACACAAACTCAGCTATGGTTAGATTTTATGAAAGAAAATGGTATAAGCCATGCAAACTGGGCCATTTCTGACAAAAATGAAGGATCATCAGTAATCTCTTCAGGACGAGGTGTGAATGGCCTTAAAAATGACCAGCTCACTGCTGCTGGTGATTATGCTAAAGAAATTATCCAGAATAATGATGAAGGTGGTTCTGGAGGCGGAACCCCGACACCACCAAATCCTACTCCAACAACATGTAGCGGTACAGGTGTAGGCATTAGCAATGTTATACAAGCAGAAGCATTTTGCCAACAAAAAGGTATTCAAACAGAAAACACTAGTGATTCAGGTGGCGGTCAAAATGTAGGATATATAGATAATGGTGACTATGTGCGATATAGAGTAAACATCCCATCTACTGGAACATACACGGTACAATATCGTGTTGCTAGTATTGTAAACACGGGAAGAATTCAGTTTAAACAAAATGGCACTTTATCCACTACCGCTATACCAAATACTGGCAACTGGCAAGCTTGGACTACTATTACCACAGAGGTAAATCTAAATAGCGGAAACAGAACTATTGAATTGTATGCCCAATCCGGACGCTGGAACATTAATTGGTTCCGATTGACTAGAAAAACAACAAATCCTAACCCTCCTACCGATACCGGAGGTCCAGATGGCTTCACATTTGCTGCAAACGAAAAAGGAACTGTAAATGTATCAGGAACTGTAGACATCGCTTATGGTGCTAATGGAGAATTCGTTTTCTTAAGAAATGTAACCCAAAATACGGGTTGTAATAATGGCGTTTTTGGAGACCCAATACCAGGGGTTGTCAAAAAATGTTACATCAAAAGTGTTGCAACAAATCCAACTCCACCTACTCCACCAACTACAGGAGGAAACTGCTCTTTTGGAGCTCCAACATCAAATTCATTAGCTTCGATTGCTAAAACGGATTTTACCAAAGTATATGTACTTGGCAGCGGCGGACCTAACTTGAGTAATATTAAAAAATTCACCATCAATTGGAACAATCCGAACAATGGCTTATATCAATTCTCTATGAACACTAAAAATGGCCAACCAAGTCATTGGATCGATCTAAAAGCCAAAGTTTCTCAAAATTTCAAGAGTTCTAATCCAGATATGAGTTTATCAGGATCAGGAATCAATGGGTTAGATGGTGATTATTGGGTAACTAGAAACGGAAGTGATTTTGTACTAGTTTCTAAAGGAAGAAACTTTAGTATTTACTTCTCTAACTCTAACAGCGCACCATCATGTACCGGAGCAAAAGCTGCTAATAAAAATATCAGCGCATTAACTGCATATCCTGTACCTGCATCTGAGACAATTAATTTTGTAGGGTTGCAAGAAGACGCAACGATAAGTATTATAGACCTAGCGGGCAGAGTTATATTAAAAACGGCTGTCACGCAAGACAATGCCAACATTGATATCTCTAGCCTTAGAACAGGCAACTACTATGCTACGATACTTGGCAATAAAAACGGACAATACAAAACGATCAAAATAAGCATCAATCACTAAACTTCTCTGAGAACATAATAGTGCAATAATTTTGATTTTTGATTATATAGTTAAGCATATTGACAGCTAACTAATAGTCGCTACTTTACAACAAAAGCCATCTGATAATCAGATGGCTTTTGTTAGTTTATTGTCCCGTCATAGAACAACTCAAAACGAAAAAATAGCATCGCAAAACCCGCTATAACAGATTGTACACAGTTGTTTTTATAAAAAAAATATTTTTATAATAAACCAGAAAATAATGCGTTATATGTTTTTTAACCAACTAAAAATTCTATTGAAAATGTACATTACTCAACGCAGGTTATTATGCAATAACCTCAGAAAAATCAATGCCCTTAAAACTTTCTTAGTACTATTTTTACTCGTTTTCTCTCAATCCATAGACGCTCAATCTATTGTAAGCAAACACGGTAGATTACGTGTAAAAGGAAACAAAGTAGTTAACAAAAACAATGAAGCCATCAGTCTTGCTGGTAATTCTCTTTTTTGGAGTAATGCTGGAGATTCTGCAGATTTTTATAACGCACAAACCGTCCAAGTACTCAATGATGAATGGAACAGTGATATCGTAAGAGTTGCCATGGGTGTAAAAGAATCCTGGGATGGTGGCACTGGTTACATTAATAGCCCAAACCTACAAATGACAAAAATCCGTAAAGTAATTGACGCTGCAATTGCTGAAGGCATGTACGTAATTATTGACTGGCACACTCATGATGCAGAAAATTACACTAGTCGTGCTGCTGGTTTCTTTAAAGAAGTTGCGCGATTATATGGAAATAAAGACAATATTATATACGAAGTGTATAATGAACCTATCAAACAATCATGGGGTACTATCAAATCGTATTCAGAAACTGTCATCCAAGCAATTCGATCTGAAGATCCTGACAATTTAATTATTGTCGGAACTCCTACTTGGTCTCAAGATGTAGATAAAGCAGCGGCAAATCCTATAAAAGATAACAACACTGCATATACTTTACATTTTTATTCCGGAACTCATAAGCAATGGCTTCGCGATAAAGCTGCTAAAGCTATGCAAGATGGTATTGCATTATTTGTTACAGAGTGGGGAGCTGTAAACGCGGATGGTGATGGTGCAGCTGATAAAGCTGAAACACAGAAGTGGATTGATTTCATGAAAAAAAATGGAATTAGCCATGCCAATTGGTCAGTATCGGACAAAAACGAAGGTGCTTCTATTGTTTCTCCTGGAAAAGGAGTCAACGGCCTTGCTAATAACAACCTCACTGCTACAGGAACCTATATCAAAGGTTTAATCAAAAACAATAAGGAAGGTGGCTCTGGAGGCGGAAATCCATCACCAACGCCTAACAAAGCTCCTAATGTATCTATTACAAACCCTTCAGGTAACAGAACTGTCGATCTTGGATATAAATTACAAGTAGACGTTTCTGCTAATGACAGTGATGGAAATGTAAGTAATGTGAAATTATATATCAATAATAAATTAGTACGACAAGAAAACTCGGCTCCTTACAACTGGGGAGTAAATGAATCATCTACTTCAGAAGAACTTAATGGCTTGTCAGCTGGAAGTTATACATTTAAAGTAGTAGCCACAGATAATGATGGTGCAACTGCTCAAGATACTTTTACCTTAACCGTAAAGAAAGCCGCACCACCAGTAGCAACTGTTGATGGAGGAACAGTAGCTTCTACTACCAACCAAACTGCAATTACAACTACTACTGGAGACGGAGTTGCAGATCTAGTAACATTCAAAAACACAAGTAACGCTAGTGCTTCTTATCGTTATTTGATTACCGATGCCAATGGAAATATCTTGACTACAGAAACGAATTCTCATGATTTTGAGGGAGCATCTGTAGGTATTTGCAAAGTGTATGGAATCTCTTATACAGGAAATCTTTCTGTAGGAGGAAAAAACGTCAAAGATGGTGGATTAGCTTCAGGCTCATTTGACTTATCAAGTAATTCTATTGTGATTGACCGCCGAGCAGTGGTGACACCTCCACCTACAGCAAATAAAGCACCAGCCGTTTCTTTCAAGACTCCTTCTAGAAATACTATTACTGTGAATGTTGGGTATAAGCTAAATGCAGAAGTAAATGCTAGTGATGCAGACGGGTCGATAGCTAATGTAAAACTCTATATTGATAACAAATTAGTTAGACAAGAACGTTTTGCACCCTATGAGTGGGGACATGCAACCTCTCCTAATGCGAATGAATTAAATGGCCTTAGTGCTGGAACCTATACCATCAAAGCCATTGCAACAGATAACGATGGAGCTACAGCTCAGGATACATTTACCTTGACCGTAAAAAGCAATGGTACGCCAAATCCGACACCGCCAACACCACCTACTACCGGAGGAAACTGTTCTTTTGGAGCTCCAACAGCTAACGCTTTAGCTTCAATTCCTAGAGCGGAATTCAAAAACGTTCATGTACTTGGTACTGGAGGACCTAATATGAGTAACATTAGAAGGTTTACTATTAACTGGAATAATCAATATAACGGTTTATACCAATTCTCAATGAACACAAATGATGGTAAGCCAAGTTATTGGATAGATTTCAGAGGTAAAGTAACACATACTTTTAAAAGTGCTAATCCAGGGCTTACTATATCAGGATCTGGAATCAGCGGACTAGACGGAAGCTATTATGTTACTAGAAAAGGAAGTGACTTTGTATTAGTTTCTAAAGGAGGCAAATTCAGCATTTACTTCTCTAATTCTAGTAGTGCACCATCATGTAGTGCTGCAAAAGCTGCTAATGAAAACGGCATTGCATTGAGTGCATTCCCAGTACCTGCAACCGATACCATTAGTTTTTCAGGATTAGAAGAAGACGCAACCGTAACTATCATCGATATCACGGGTAAAAAAGTATTACAAACAACTATTAGCAAAAATGCTACTGCGATTGATATTTCAGAACTATCTACAGGAAGCTATTTTGCTACTTTCATTAGTCAAGCTAATTTTACTTATCGAAATGTACAGTTTGTGAAAGTTATAAAATAACATAATCAAAGTACAAAGACTTAGAAAAGTCTTTTGACACAAAACAGGCTCGATTTTTACATCGAGCCTGTTTTATTTTATTCCATTTTAAATACTTTTACCTATCTTGAATTTATAATTAAACCTGGATTATGCATTAAAACTTCGTTATGAAGGTCGAAAATGCGATAAAGACTGACATTTTACAAGTTTTTGCATAGCATCGCTCTGGTTAAACTTGAAAATGTTGCGAAGCTCAGTATTTGAAGCAGTTTCGAGCTGTAATAGATTTTTTAATGCATAATCCAGGTTAAAAAATAGTGTAGATGAAACCCTCTTGTCCCCCTGCCCCAAGTAATAAAAAAGAATATATCACTGAAATTGGAAAACTTCTAATTCAACAAAACGGAAAAAAGAAGTATTACAAGCCAGAGGAAGTCAAAAAAGCGCACAAAAAAAGTACATGGTATAACCCTTTGGATGTTCTAGATTTTTCGTGTTGGGCGATTAGTATCTTTTCTTCTCATAATGACTTTGACAACTATCATGTTACAACAGATGAAGCATGCGATTATGCAGTTATGAAATCAGAAATGCTAAGCGGACTATCTGCTAAGGATGCTACAGACTGGACAATGATACCTGATTTGGATATAGACGCTTCATGGTTAGATTTTGGCGATGCCTTTGAAGGAATTTTTGAAGGAATTGGTGAGTTTATAGGAGCTATATTTGATGGTATTTAAACCTAAGGAGCAAAACCTAATTTATCCTTAAAGACAATAGTCATAGTATACTTTGCTGAAAAATTTAGCCTAGATATCCCTTATAAAAAGTATCTTGGCACAAAAAAGAGGGCTTTATGCAAAAGGGAAAATCATCTAGCAAAAAGAAAAAAAAATTCCACAAAGAATTTTCTAATAAATCGAAGTCCAAAAACAAGGTGTCCGATAACGAAGTTCGCGCCAAAAAACATTTGGGCCAGCATTTCTTGAGAGATGAAGAAATTGCAAAAAAAATAGCAGACACACTTACTTTTACTGGATACAAAAATGTCATCGAAATTGGACCAGGCATGGGAGTATTAACGAAGTATATTTTACTTAATGACCTTCACCTGGTTGCAATGGATTTAGACACCGAATCTATTGATTATTTAAAAAGCACGTTTCCATTAGAACATCCTGAGATCTTAAATGCGAAATCAAAATTCGAAATTCTCGAAGCAGATTTCCTGAAGTTTGACCTCGACACCCTTTTTACAAAAGAACAATTTGCCATTACGGGCAATTTCCCTTATAATATTTCGACACAAATTGTTTTCAAAATGATTGAGCATCGAGAACGTATACCAGAGTTTACAGGGATGTTCCAAAAAGAAGTTGCCAAACGTATCTGTGAATCAGAAGGTAGCAAGGCATATGGAATACTGTCCGTGTTGACACAAGCTTTTTATGACGCCGAGTACTTATTTACAGTTCCACCGCAGGTTTTTGACCCTCCCCCAAAGGTTGACAGTGGTGTCCTCCGACTGACCCGCAAAGAAAACATCGAATTAGACTGTGATATCAAAATGCTTTTTAAAGTAGTCAAAACCGCCTTCGGACAACGTCGCAAAACCCTTCGCAATAGCCTAAAAACATTTGAGCTAGATGAAGCCATGAAAACGCAAGAGTTGTTTTCTATGCGCCCTGAACAACTCAGTGTGAAACAGTTTATCGCTTTAACCAAAATGTTATCGGCATAATTCTGCATTCGCTTCAAAAACTCATAACTCACATCTCTGAACTCTGAACTAGAAAAACTATATTTGTATCGCTGATTAGCGGATAGTACTCAAAAAAGCCTGTGTATGAAGTTTGAAATTACCCAAGAACTCATTCAAAACATCTCTCAGTTTATTGAAGAAGGGCAGGACAAACAGCTAAAAACAGTTCTTAATGATTTACACTTCGCGGATATTGCTGAAATTCTAGAGGAACTCAAACTAGAAGAATCCACCTACCTTGTCAAAATATTAGATAGCGAAAAAACTGCTGATGCTCTCATGGAGCTCGAAGAAGATCTTCGTGATCATATCTTAGAAAAACTATCTGCCAAAGAAATTGCCGAAGAGCTCGAAGAAATGGATACCGATGATGCAGCAGATGTTGTAGCGGAGCTCCCAGAAGAACGACAAGAAGAAGTTATCTCCGAAATTGAGGATGAAAGCCACGTAGAGCATATTGTAGAGCTTCTTACCTATGACGAAGATACCGCTGGGGGGCTTATGGCAAAGGAATTGGTCAAAGTCAAAGAAACCTGGTCTGTAACGGGGTGCGTACGCAGCATGCGAAGTCAAGCTAAAAATGTGACTCGCGTACATTCCATTTATGTAGTAGACAAAGAGGAACGATTAATAGGTAGACTCTCGCTCAAAGACCTTTTGGTTGCCAATGCTAAAGCTAAAATCAGTGATATCTATATCCCAAAAGTAGATTGGGTTACCGTAGATACCGAAGCCGA
Source organism: uncultured Flavobacteriaceae bacterium (assembly GCA_964650425.1). Taxonomy (GTDB): domain Bacteria; phylum Bacteroidota; class Bacteroidia; order Flavobacteriales; family Flavobacteriaceae; genus Aquimarina. Next base: position 10,645 of record CAZYRG010000001.1, on the reverse strand, counting down.
AGAAGTTGCTAGAATCATGCAAAAATATGATCTAGAAGCTATTCCTGTAGTGGACAAAAAACAAGAATTAGTCGGTCGTATTACCATTGATGACATTGTCGATTTCATCAAAGACGAAGCCGAGAAAGATTATCAAATGGCGGCAGGTATTACGCAAGAAGTAGAGGCTGATGACACCATCTTTGAACTCACGCGAGCGCGATTGCCCTGGCTTATTTTAGGACTTATTGGTGGATTAGGAAGTGTCTTTATCATGGAAGGTTTTGAGGGAGCGCTCAACAAATATCGAGAGCTCTTTTTCTTTACGCCTCTTATTGCCGCAATGGCGGGTAATGTTGGGGTACAATCCTCAGCCATAATTGTACAAGGCTTGGCTAATGACAATGTCAAAGGCAGTTTATTCAAACGATTGCTCAAAGAAATTAGTCTCAGTCTAATTAGTGGTGTCGTACTAGGCATATTAGTGATGATTTTTGGCGTTGTGATGTCGATGGATCCCCTTTTTAGTTTTACCATTGCCATCTCTATGCTAGGCGTCATTATTATTGCTGCATTGATCGGCACTTTTGTACCGATAATTCTGGACAAACGTGGTATTGACCCTGCCATTGCCACGGGACCTTTTATCACCACAAGCAATGATATTTTTGGTATTTTCTTATTCTTTTATATTGCAAAATTGATTTTAGGGTTTTAAGAAGTTTATAAAAGGCAATTTATAGCATTCCCTTATATTTGCTTTTGTACAAAACTACAGCAACAATACATTTCTATGAACTGGGAACAACTCCTCTCACTAAAGCGTTATGGCGATACCGCGAAACGCTTGCGCAAAGAACAAAACGAAACGCGATTAGGCTTTGATGTCGATTATGATCGTATCATTTTTTCTGCAGCATTTCGGAGTTTGCAGGACAAAACACAGGTCATCCCCTTATCAAAAACCAGTTTTGTACACACCCGACTTACGCATAGCTTAGAAGTCTCGGTAGTTGGTCGTTCTTTGGGACGCATCGTAGGTCAGCAATTATTAGAAAAGCATCCCCATTTACAAAATATACTCGGCTATCAATTCAATGATTTTGGAGCAATTGTAGCTGCAGCAGCTTTGGCACATGATATTGGCAATCCGCCTTTTGGTCATTCTGGAGAAAAAGCGATTGGCGAATATTTCAAAGTAGGAAACGGCAAACGTTTTGCCGCGGCAATGACTGCAAAACAATTTCAGGATCTCACAACTTTTGAAGGAAATGCCAATGGCTTCAAAATTTTGACCGAATCCCGTAAAGGTATAGAAGGCGGTTTGCGCCTCTCTTATGCTACTTTGGGCGCTTTTACTAAATACCCAAAAGCATCTTTACCTGTAAAACCCACAAAACATATTTCGCATAAAAAATTTGGCTATTTCCAGAGTGAAGCTGCTTTTTTTGAAGAGGTCGCAGAAGAATTAGGTTTAGTTGATTCGGAAGGCAAAAAAGAAGTGAACTACCACCGTCATCCACTTACCTTTTTGGTTGAAGCAGCGGATGATATTTGTTATACCATTATTGATTTTGAAGACGGAATTAATCTGGGGCTTATCCAAGAGGAATATGCTCTAGAATATTTGATCAAACTCGTCAAAAACTCGATCAATACTTCTAAATACAACAGTTTAGAAACCATGTCCGATCGTCTTAGCTACCTGAGAGCATTGGCTATTAACACCTTAATACAAGAAGCTGCTACCACCTTTATCCATAACGAAGAAGCGATCTTAGCGGGGACATTTGACACTGCCTTATTAGACAAAAGTGCTTATGAGGCACAAATCAATGATATCATCAAGATCAGTGTAGAAAAAATTTATCAAAGTGCCGAAGTTGTAGATAAGGAAATCGCAGGCTATGAAATTCTTGCTACATTGTTAGACACTTATTGTAATGCAGTGGCGAATTATCATGAGAATACGTTATCGAACTACGACAAACTTATTCTAAAAGCCGAGGGATCTAATTTTGATTACAAAAATGATGATGTGTATCTAAGAAATCTCAGCATTTGTAAATATGTCGCTAGTCTGACGGATGGGAATGCGGTTCTTAAATTTCAGAAGATTAAAGGGTTTGGGATATAAAAAAGCCCGAACAAATAAAAGTTCGAGCTTTATGTTTTATTCAAGTTATTAAAAACCTATCTATTAGATTTTAATACAATTATAATTTTATATATCTATCTTCTTCCCTCACAGCCTCAGAAGGTATTTCTTCTCCAGTAACAGGATCAATGAATCCCGTACTTACAAACTCATATATAAGAATGAGGTCTCCGTTACGTATTTCATAATCATAAAAATCCGCTTCATCAGGCTCATCTCCTTCATAAAAAAACACAATCTTGTTTCCTTCTACAGTTACTTTTCCATTTTCGGAAAAAGAAGAGCAAATAGTCTCCCCATTCACAAATTGTGGCTCTGAGAAAATATCTTTAAAAGTAGCATCAGCATTAAACACATATTGATCGCCTTCTTGGCATTCTGCAAGTGCTATATTTTCTCCATTGCTAGTTCTCTCGGTTAGTTGCCATGTCCCTACCAACTCAGAAGGAATAACTCCTCCAGTACTTCCGTCATCATCTTTATCACAAGAGATCAATGTACAAACAAAAAGTAGGGCGAATAAAAAGTTGATTTTTTTCATAATTTAATATCTAAAATTCTTTAATGGTTAAATAATTAAGTGCAATTTATTTCACTTTAGCATTAGGCATTAGTCCAATTACAAGTTTTGCACGTACTAGTTAGTGTCAAAAAACAGAAAATGTTACCAAAATATTTTCATTTTTTTACTTTAAAATAAATAAAACACTATGTATCAGTAATTAAAAATTCATAAAAAAACCTCAGAACAATTCGTCCTGAGGTTCCATAATGGATTTATCTATATGCTATTGCTTAGCGTAACAATCGATATAAATATCTTTAACTGTTTCGCCTTCTTCATTTGTAGTCGTTACAACACTTTTTAATTTAAGTGTTGTTTCGGTAATTTCATAAATCTCTACCGTTTGATTATTGCGGGTCAGCATTCCGTTTGCTGCAACGGACCAATTACCGTTAATTTTTATAGGATTACAGTTGGTTACTGTTCCTTCTCCAGTGACGGCATTGATTACATTTACATGTTGTAATGCTTCGAAACGTCCGCTGGGATCAAATTTTAGAATATCCATTTCATCACAAGAATCCAATGCGAACAATTTTCCGTTGTGCATTAAATTTTCATATGTCCAGTTACCAACTAAGGTTTCTGCGAATAAAGCTTCTGCAGAATCAGTGCTTGGTGTTGTTTTTTTTGTAAAAGAAATTAAGACTAAGAGCGAAAATCCTAAAAGGATAAAAACAGGTTTTTTCATGGGGCGAATTATTAGTTTGAGCCAAAGTAACACATATTATCTATGAAATGCAACTTTTTACTACATTAATTGTAAATATGTAGTCCAATTCTTTCATTTTAATGGAATCCCATAAACTACATACGGTATTTGTGTCTATTAATAACGTTTTCTGAAGTAGTTTCGTCTATTTATTAATAGCATCGAATACTAATAAGGATTTTAAAAACCTTCATTTAATGAACTTTAAGTATAAAAAACCCTTAGCACACAAGGCCTACAAAAGATTTGTTAAATTCTTGTTATTTTTATAGTTCAAAATAGTTAAGAGAACACCTTTTGCAGTCTTTCGTATATCTTTTGCGGTGAAATTTCAGTTATTTCATGTAATTCTGCTGTAGTCCCATGATCTATAAATTGATCAGAAATTCCTAGAATTACAAGCTTGTTTGTGTAGTTATTAGCATGTATAAATTCCCCTACAGCGCTACCAAATCCCCCTGTGATGACATGATCTTCTATAGTAAAAATGGTGTTATATTTTTGACAAATAGCATGTAGTAACTCTTGGTCTAATGGCTTTACAAATCGCATAGCGTAATGTGCGACAAGCTCAGGAGTTTCCATCATTGCTAATGCCGTAGTTACGTTCTTCGCCATTGTTCCTATGGATAGGATGGCATGCGTAGTTCCTTCATTTAACTGAATCCCCTTACCAAGAGATAACTTCTCAAATGGCTGTTGCCAATCTGCAATGGTTCCTAAACCTCTAGGGTATCGTATGGCAATCGGATTTTCTAGCCCCAAAGACGCTGTATACAACATATTTCGGAATGCTATTGCATTTTCTGGCGCAGCTACAATCATATTTGGAATACAACGCAAATAAGCGATATCAAAAACGCCATGATGTGTTGCTCCATCTGCCCCAACCAACCCCGCTCTGTCAACACAAAAAATTACTGGAAGATTTTGTAATGCTACATCATGTATAATCTGATCATAAGCACGCTGCAAAAACGTGGAATAAATCGTGCAAAATGGCACCAAACCTTGTGTTGCCATTCCCGCACAAAGTGTTACGGCGTGTTGCTCTGCAATTCCTACATCAAAAGCACGATCAGGAAAGGCTTCCATCATATATTTAAGAGAACTCCCTGTAGGCATGGCCGGTGTAATACCCACTATTTTGGTATTGCTTTTGGCTAATTCTAAAATGGTACGGCCAAAGACTTCCTGAAATTTTACACCTGCTTTTGCCTTTTTTGGAAGTAACTCCCCTGTTTTGGCATCAAACTTTCCAGGTGCGTGATACGTTACCTGCTGCTCTTCTGCTTTTTGTAATCCTTTGCCCTTTGTCGTTACGACATGCAAAAATTTAGGTCCCTTTATTTTTTTGAGTTTAGATAAGGTCGTTAATAACAGTGGCAGATCATGACCATCAATGGGACCGTAGTAATCAAAATTAAGGGCTTCAAAAATATTGTCTTGCTTGGGACCATCTCCAGATTTAGTTTTTGTCAAATAGGCTTTTAGTGCTCCTACACTTGGATCAATTCCGATGGCGTTGTCATTAAGAATTACCAGAATGTTAGCCTCTGTAACTCCGGCATGATTTAAACCTTCAAAAGCCATTCCGCTAGCGATAGAAGCATCACCCACAACTGCGATATGCTGCTTATCGTTATCTCCTTTGATACCAGAAGCAATAGCCATTCCTAATACCGCCGAAATTGCTGTAGAAGAGTGCCCCGTACCAAAAGTATCATAAATACTCTCGCTACGTTTTGGAAAACCACTAATACCATTGAGTTGTCTGTTGGTATCAAAAATTACGCTACGTCCTGTGAGAATTTTATGTGGATAGGCTTGGTGTCCTACGTCCCAAACCAACAAGTCATTCGGGGTTTCAAAAATATAATGTAATGCAACAGTAAGCTCTACAACCCCCAAACTAGCACCTAAATGTCCTTCTTTGGTGGCTACCATATTAATTACAAAGTCTCTGATTTCTTTAGATAATTGGCTTAACTTGGTTGTATCGAGTTGTCTAAGATCTTTAGGATCATTAATATGGTCTAGGATGCGCTTTTGCATAGTAGTAAGGTATCGTTTGGCAAAAAAATTAAATCACTTGTCCTTTATCATGGCACTTGCACGAATCCACAACATATATACTAGCAGTGCATATAGACTTCCCACCAAGAACCCCGTAAAAACATCCCCTAGGAAATGTTGCGCCAAATAAATCCGACTATATCCAGTTAGTAATGCCCAAAGCACAACAACTATTCCCATAAAAGGATATTTTTTGCGATACATAAAACTCAAAAAAACAGCGATAGCACCTGTATTGGCTGCATGACCAGAAAAATAACTATTTCCAATACATCGATCAATGACATAGCGTATATAAGGAACAAGGTGTGTCATTCTGCAAGGGCGCGGTCTTTCAAAAAGATGTCGTTTGAATAAATTTGCTGTTTGATCTGCCAAAAGAATCAGCAGCGCAACTGCAATAATAGCCAATATAGTATTCTTCGTTCCTTGAGATTGATATAAAAAATATGCAAAAATCAAGTAAATCGGTATTTGAAGATATTTATCGGACATAAAAATCCAAAAAGGATCCCAAAAAGGACTACCTGCATTATTAATAAACAAAAATACTTGTTCATCTAAACCAATTAGTTGTTCCATTCCAATTTTGTTCTTTATATTTTGAACTTTCCTTTGAACACAAAGTTTGGCTCTGACTCGTTGTTTCCATAATACAATGGTATTGCAAGCTAGTTCGGGTTACATTATTGCGCTAAAAGTACTAAAATACCAGACGCATATTTCATGTTTTTTATTTAATTTTTATTGTTTTCAGAAAATATCTGATCCATAATTGCAATGATTCCTTTTGTATCCGTATCATTTGTATTTATACCCAAACTCGAATTACCATAAGGTGCATACATTTGTGGACTTGTCACCTGAAAAAGTCCAATAACATTTGTTTTCGAAGCACTGGCCAAATGCATAATACCGCTATCAGACCCCACAAACAAGACGCAATTAGCAATTACTGAGGCTATTTCTCGAATATCGTGACTGTAATAAGAAGGTTCCTTGAAGGCAATCCTGGAATTTCCATCCGCAGGTAATATCTCTATAAAGTCATAGTTGCTATATGTTTCTTTGAACGCTTTATGGAGTGCTAACCACCATTTTTCGGAATAACATTTAGCTCCCGTGGCATTGGTAAATAAGCAGATTACTGGTTTAGTACAAGAAACATAACTTTTCAAAACTTGATGACCATTGGCAATTTCTGAAGCGCTTAGCCGTATATCCAACATAAATGGAGGAACTTCTTTAAAAACAACACCAGAATGTTTGAGAAAATTCCTAAAATTATAGACCGGTTTTTTAGCAATATGTGGATAGTCTTCAAGTAATTCTTGCGCGTCTTGCGAGATCTCATCCCCGTAGCACTTATAAGAAGCATTAGCAAATTTTGTCATCAAACGACCAGAAGATGAGTTAGACACCACATTTACAACCAAATCATATCGCTTCATTTTAATCTTTAACCAACAATATACATAGCGATACAATTGTTTAAAATGCTTTTTGGGTAACCGAATAATCTCATGTATTTCTGTATATCCTTCAAAAATAATATCAGATACATTTCCTTTTACAAACAAATCTATTTTGCTATTCGGAAATACAGTAAGTACTTCTTGCAAAAGAGGTGTAATCAAAAGTTGATTCCCTAAACGATGATTTGGTCTACAAATAAGAATTTTTTTGATATCATTCGGATTCTTGATTTCATTTAGATCGGAGGAATTTCCAAGCCCCTTAGTGAGCCCTTTCATTACAAATCTTTTAAAAATATTAAGTTTTCCAAGAAATTTCACATGCAATAATCTGATAAATTAATTTACTCCATTTGAATGCTAAAATGCAATTATTAGTTTAGAATTCTTTAAAAATAGCGCTTTGACAATCTAACGCAATTTACGTACTTTGCCATAAACAAACTATGTCTTTTGAAAAATCCTTTTGACGATACCTATTTCATGAAAAAAGCCTTGCAGGAAGCACAGTTAGCTTACGAAAAAGGTGAAATTCCTATTGGAGCTATAATTGTTGTGCAAGACCGAATTATTGCGCGTTCCCATAATCTTACCGAAATGCTTAACGACGTAACGGCGCATGCAGAAATGCAAGCTATTACTGCAGCTGCACATTTTCTGGGCGGTAAATACTTGAATGAATGCACCCTTTACGTGACCATAGAGCCTTGTCAAATGTGCGCGGGAGCCCTGTTCTGGAGTCAGATTGGAAAAATCGTTTATGGTGCTCGGGATGAACAACGTGGTTGCATTACTATGGGGACAACTTTACATCCCAAAACCAAAATGAGTGGAGGCGTATTGGCTGATGAATGCAGCCAATTACTCAAACAATTTTTTATCGAAAAACGAAATCTCAATTAACTGAAATTGCAACAACTACTGATGCTTTAGGTCTTTTCTCAAAAACAAAAGACCGTATGCATCGATTCTTACTTTATCCATTCTTTACCATTACTAGCGTTCTTCTTGGACAAGAAACTACGATGGTAAAAGGTAGCATTACTACAACAGATTTCTCACCAATCGAAGCACATATTTGGAATACCACTCAAAAAACTGGAAGTATTAGCACTCCAGACGGGAATTTTGAAATCACGGCTTCTTTACAAGATACATTACGGATTTCTTCCTTAGGATATCAAACCACTTTTATCATTGTGCAGCAACAACACCTTGAAAAATCTATTAAGATTCCTCTAAAAATTGCAGTAAATGAACTGACTGAAGTAGAACTATTTCAATATGGGTTAACGGGAAATATCGATAGTGATTCCAAAAAAGTGGCTCCACCGATCACGCAACTCCCCTATTTTTCTTCTGAACAATTAAAACAAAAAGGTATTGATCGACCCAATGATGGTTTTTCTCCAGTGGAGAACGAACTTTT
>CAZYRG010000001.1:0-2151 GCA_964650425.1 uncultured Flavobacteriaceae bacterium | reverse complement strand
AAAATTGACATAAAAAAAGCCACACGCGTAGTGTAGCTTTTCTAAAAAATTCATCTAGTATATATTATCCAACCACGCTAACTTGTGCAGCGATGATTCCTTTCTTTCCTTCTTCTTCTTGATACTCGACTTTGTCACCTTCGTTCAATGCCTCACCATTGATACCTGTAACATGTACAAAAATGTCTTTTCCTGTTTCGTCGTTAGTGATGAATCCGTAACCCTTAGATTCATTAAAAAATTTTACTGTTCCTTCCATTGTGATGATTTGATAAAAAATTAAAAAAACAAATTTAGGTTTAAAATCGATATACAATGTTAAGAAATTGCAAATTATTCTTCCTTTGTTTTCTCTGCAATAGTTTTACTATTAGCTTCTTGAGAAGGAAACATATAGCTTTTGACGTCTTTTTTTGCATACCGATACGCAATAAAAGCAGGCATCACAACAAAGGCAGTTCCTAGTACACCCAAACCAATTAATTTATCTCCAAACTCATATTGCCCATGATTTTTGATATAAAACCCATAACTAATCAACCCTATCATTATTAATGTCAATAGTGCTATCAGATATTTAAAAAATTGTTTCATGTCCACGAATAATTATATCCTGCAATTTACTACCATTTCAATTAATTCAGAATAAAATTAGAAAAACGAAAATCTCTTTTCTATTTTCTATTTTCTTTTTTTCAGTATCCAACTTCTAGTTTTTAACTTCCGATTTCTATTTTCGTTTATCTAACTTATTTATAAGAACTACCTACTCGAAATCAATTTGCGTCGGTAAGCCGTCAGTAATTTTGATTTTGATATAAATCCAAAATATCGACCATCTTTCATCACTGGAAGGTTCCATGCGCCCGTATCTTGAAATTTTTTCATCACACGTTTGGCATTATCTTCTTTATAAAAAATAACATCGGGTGCTTGTCGCATTAACTCCTCTACCGTAACCTTTTTGTATTGGGAACGATCAAACATAATATCTCGGATGTCATCTAATAAGATAATACCAAGCAAAGCCTCATCTTCATTAACCACTGGAAAAATATTCCTTGACGACTTGGCAACCGCTTCGTGCAATAAATATTCCAAACTGTGTTCTGGCTGAACACTAATAAAGTTGGTTTCAATCACTTTGTCCAAATTCATTAACGTCAGTACCGATTCATCTTTGTCGTGTGTAAGCAAAGCTCCTTTTTCTGCCAATTCTCGCGTATAGATATTATGAGTTAAAATATTTTTAGAAATCAAAAAGGAAATTGCTGCAGTAATCATTAGCGGCACAAAAAGCTCATATCCACTGGTAATCTCAGCTATCAAAAAAATAGCCGTGAGTGGCGCATGTATCACTCCTGCAATTAATCCAGCCATCCCTAACAGTGTAAAGTTAGCTTCAGACACATGAAACCCTAATCCAAGATTATTGATCACTTTTGCTACCACATTACCGAGGGCACTACCCATCACCATTGTTGGGATAAAAATTCCTCCAGCACCACCTGCAGCAAAGGTTGCCGTCATTGCTACGGCCTTAAAAACAGTAATACCAATCAACAGTGCAATTACTACCCATATATTATGAAGATACGCATCAAAAGGCGTAGTACCAATCGCTTCTAGATGCTGGTCATGTAACAGTTTATTGATAAAACTAAAACCCTCTCCATAGAGTGGTGGAATAAAATATAATAACACCCCTATCCCTAATCCTCCGATCAGTAACCGATACAATGGATTCTCAAAGCGTTCAAAAAACTTAATAATCGCAAAATACATTTTGGAAAAATAAATAGACGCGAATGCAGTTCCTACTCCCAAAAGCACATAGAATGGAATACGACTCAACATCAATTGCTCTTTGACCTCAAACCGAAAAAGCACGTCACTACCAAGAAAAAAATACGAGGTTACTATTGAAGATACCGAAGCCAATAATAATGGCAATAACGAAATGAGTGTCAAATCCAAACTAAAAACCTCTACAGCAAATACAATTCCTGCAATTGGTGATTTAAATACAGCAGCAATAGCACTTGCTGCTGCACATCCAATTAATAAAGTTCTCGTTTTATTATTGATATGAAAAAGTACACTTACATTAGAACTAATTGCTGCACCTGAAGCTACAGCTGGCCCCAATAA